>JBARMK010000270.1:0-4637 GCA_049802395.1 Candidatus Angelobacter sp. | reverse complement strand
GTCATAGCCAATGGATTGCACCACGCCGCGCACAATCTTCTGGAAATCGACATAGGTCTTGGTCGTAATTTCGCCGGCAATCACCACCAGGCCGGTGGCGGTCAGCGTCTCGCAGGCCACGCGGCTGTGCGGGTCTTCCGCAAGGCACGCATCGAGAATCGCGTCTGAAATCTGGTCTGCAATTTTGTCTGGATGGCCTTCAGTGACCGACTCAGAAGTAAACAAAAACTTTTCGCGTGAAGTCAATGGACTTCCCTCCTGAAATATCTTTCTACCGACTCGGAATAAAACCCACAATACTGTTTTACAGGTTACTCAGGAATCCGTAGCTCCACAACGGTTTGGCGTTACAACCGGCGGAAACGCAGCCGAATGGGGCTTTTTTGCGCGTGAAACGCGCCGATAAACAAGTTACCGGTCTGGAAACTGGCCCATCAGCTTGGAATCTGTTGTTATTGTACTAGGCCGGCGGTGTTAAAGGTGAGAGTTCGCGGCTCATTTTCATTGCCCAGAGCGCCGAGCCGCTTGCCATTGAAAGTTACGTCGATCCCACCGGCATTACCGGTTCGAAGAACGAGTTGCCTGCCTGCCTTGACCCGCTTTTGCTTGTCCGCCAAAAGGACGCGCTGCATCACTGATTTTCCGTCAGCGACAATGGAGACCCATGAATCTTCCTTGGCCTTCACGGTAATGACAAATTTTTTGTCCAAGGCTTTTTGTTCTGAAGCTTTTTCTGACGGCTCTTGGTCCGCTGCTAGCGGATCTGGCGCCGCCGTTTGCGCCGCAGGCGTAGAACGCCTCTCCGGCGGGGCAGGTGCGGGTGTCCTTGTAGCGCGATCGGCATTCTCTTGTCTGGCTGTGGCCGCGGGAGCGGCCGGTGGCTCTAAAGTTTTGTTTGTCACCGCAGGCGATGTCTGCCGCGGGTTTGTTTGCGCGGATTCAGAGACGGGCGGCCTTGATTTAACCCAGAACGCGTAGCCTACAAGAATGCCGATTAAAGCAGCGGCGGCAAAGACCAGGGGCAGAAAAGAGCGTCGCGGATTCAGATCACGGTCCGGCTCGGCGTGAATTTCCAGAGGAAACTTGTCTTCAGGTTCGGGCTGTTCATTGCTTGCCGCTGAGTAATCGGAAACCGCCTGGTCCTCGTCGATCCCAAGAAAATGTGCGTAGGCGCGAACAAAACCCTTGTTGAAAACGCCGCCGGGAAGCTGGTCAAAATGTTCGCTCTCCAGCGCCTCAAGGTGGCGCCGGGAAATTTTGGTTGATTCAGAGATTTCATCCAGCGTGATGCCTCGCATCTCACGTTCGCGACGCAGCCGGTCACCAAATGCGCTCATGGCAGGCCCATTGCCCTTTGCTGTTACGTCAGTTAATTGACCCATGACGGGAAAGCCAAAACTCCGGTTTAAAACAAAATACCCCGTAACTTCTGATTTAACAACTAGATTCAAGGTACGTAAGGGCTATTACTCCCAGGTTTCAGGTCAACTGTCCGGTTGCTGATTTATCGAAATCAAGCGATAATACGCTCCAAGAATGAGCTTTATGATCGTTACGAGGAACACCCCTAAGATGAATGAGGCAGCAGGTCCCGAGCGGAATAAAGCTAAGAGGCAATTGCAGGAAGTCGCCATCTTCAACGATGTAGCGAAGGCCCTAACCTCTTCGCTGAATCTCGATTCAATTCTGCAAACCATCATGGACAAGATGGCGGAATTCTTCCGTCCGGACACTTGGTCCCTGCTGATGGTCGATGAACAGAAGGACGAGCTCTATTTCGCCATTGCCGTGGGCGATGCTGCCGAAACGCTTAAGACAGTACGGCTGAAAGTCGGGGAGGGCATAGCTGGCTGGGTGGCCAGGCACGGAGAGTCCTTAATCGTCCCCGACGTTTACAACGACCCGCGATTTGCCAAGCGCATCGATGAGATGACGAAGTGGAAGACCCGGTCAATCATCTGCGTGCCACTGCAGTCGAAACACCGCGTGCTGGGCGTGATTCAGCTCATCAACTGCGCCATGGAGAGTTTTGGCGAACAGGAAATGTTCTTCCTGCACGCGCTCTGCGACTACGCCGCCATTGCCATTGACAACGCCCGCGCCGTAGAGAAAATCCAGGAACTCACGATCACGGACGATTGCACAGGACTCTACAACGCGCGCCATCTTTATAAAACGCTGGAAGCTGAGGTCTATCGCTCCGCGCGCTTCGGCTATGAGTTCAGCGTAATTTTCCTCGACCTGGACCACTTCAAGCACGTCAATGATACCTACGGCCATCTGGTAGGAAGCAAATTGCTGCAGGAAATTGGTTTCAAAATCAAATCGCAGCTTCGCCTCATTGATTATGCCTTCCGCTACGGAGGCGACGAGTTCGTCATCCTGCTCCCGCAAACCGACAAGCACTCCGCCTTGGTCGTCGCCAAACGTATTCAGGACATGATGCGCAAGACCGTCTTCCTTGCCGAAGATGGATTGAATTTGAACGTCCGCTGCAGCATGGGGCTGGCGACTTACCCTGAAGACGCCAAGAGCTCACATGAGATCATCCGCCAGGCCGATGAGATGATGTATATGGTGAAGAACTCCAGCCGAGACAATATCGCCGTGGCCCAGCAGGGGATACTGAAGTAAGCCTTTCTCTGAAATCCCGAGCGCAGCGAGGGATCCCTACCTTACCTGTGGGTTGCGATCCTTTCAAAAATGTATAGAAGTTCCCAGCAACTACTTTAACAATTTGTGAAAAATCATTTATGTTCATGCATCCGTTATTTTCTGTTGACCACATTTCATCCCAGGCTTAAGCTTCCTGACCAGCTCTGGCGGAAGCCCCCAAGTGCAACTCCGCTAAAGCACAGGGTGCTCGATTTCAAGAGGCGTCTAAGTGGGCCGTCCTGAAAGCAAACAGGAAAAACGCATCCTCTGCGTTTTAAGGGCAAAGATACGCTTTTCCATTCATCCTGGGACTAGGATCCACAAAATTCAAAAAGCGCGTAGCCAACTGCTAACCAGAGGGTAGGTCGCGCGCGCAAGGAGAAAGAATCATGAAAATGATTTGGTTTCGCAAGTCGTCGCTTGGTTGCAGCATTGCTCTTGTAGCGTTTTGGCTCGTCCCACTAAGGGCATCGGCAATCAACGTCACGGTAGACTGCAGCGGAAGTACACCGGGGGCCTTCACCAGCCTGCAAGCCGCCATTAATTCGCTCGACGTTATCGGGCCGCACGTCATTACCATGGCCAACCAGCCGTGTACGGAAACCGTTCGCATAACAGATCGCCAACGGCTGACCATCGTCGGCACGGGTGCGAATTCAACCGTCAATGGCAGCCTGCAAGATGTAATCACGATTGCTGGTTCTACCAGCATCACACTGAACCAGATCAACGTGACGAATGGTAACCGTGGCATCGTTATTGCGCGTAACTCTGAAG
Source organism: Candidatus Angelobacter sp. (assembly GCA_049802395.1). Lineage (GTDB taxonomy): Bacteria > Acidobacteriota > Terriglobia > Terriglobales > Acidobacteriaceae > Angelobacter. The sequence goes on along the minus strand of JBARMK010000270.1, from coordinate 1,205 downwards.
TCACCATTCAAGGGTGCGTTACCAGTAACAATGTAAATGCCGGTTTACGGATTGATACGAATTCCACTGTGTCTTTTCTGGGTGCATCCCAGAACAATGGTGGCTTGGGAATCAACGTCATGGATAGTACGTTCACCATAAGAAACAGCCAGATCACTGGCAACGGCTCATTAGGGGTCCAAATAGCGCGATCCCGTGCCACGATTGACGGTTCACTGGGAGCGAACGTTTTCAGCAACAATAACGGAATCGGTGTCTTCGCTGTGAATGGGGCATGGGTTTTGATTAACGCGCCCAATTTGATTCAAAACAATCAAGGTACTGGATTGGACGTTGAGGACGGCGCTTCTGTCAGGCTGATCGGAGGGCAGGGGACAAATCCGGTTGCCAACGTAATTGAAGGCAATTCCGAGCTTGGCATCAACATTCCCAGCGGTCAGGTGGTCATGTTCTTTGCCAATAAAATCCACAACAATGGCTTTGCTGCTGATCAGTTCGGCGCGGGCATTCGAGTAGATGACAATGGATTCCTTGCCACCCTGGGTCCCGGGGTTGAGATTACCAATAACACAGGTCCTGGAGTTGACGCCACAAACGGAGGCAGCCTGGATCTCACGGCTACATCAGTCAGCAACAACAGCGGTGACGACCTTCGCCTCGACGGCAATGCAAATGTGGCTTTTTTCCCGCCCAACACCAATACACTCACAGGCAATGGCGGCCAGGCCATCCGCTGCGATAATACTTCTGTGTTTCTGGGTGATCGGACCGGATTAGCCGACTTGGATTGCCGCTTTACGCCATTTCCCCCCGCTGAAGGCCGCTCCCGGCATAGGGGCATGCGCGCAAGCGAGCAGGATGGAAACAATTGAACAGAATAATCGGCTTTCGGATACGGAGCGCGCTCCTTCTTTTCCGGTTGCGAACCGAAATTGGGGCGATGATGACAATTTAAATTAGACTGGCCGTGAATGAACGCAGCCGACGAGAATTCCGCCGCGTTCAGTGCATTCACGGCCTAAAATTTTTCGTGGTTATAGGGTTCCCTCGCGCCGCTCGGATTGCAGAGAAAACCTACTTTGGCCGTTTCTCCAGCACCGGGCTCTGGTTCGTTCCCGTGTTGCTCTTCTCCGGCTGCTTTGGCGTCCAGGCGCTGGGATTGACGGGCGCTGACGGGTCCACGCCAAAATCCCAAACGAAAAGAT
>JBARMK010000269.1:0-10367 GCA_049802395.1 Candidatus Angelobacter sp. | reverse complement strand
ACAGTGGCGTGAGATTGTCAAACAATATCTTGTTGCGCGCTTCTTCGGGCGACTCAAAATTGACCGCCTCGATTTTTACCAGCGCAAAGTATTTTTCGCCTTCATGCGGAGGACGAACCTGGCCGCTAATCGTGTCACCGGTTTTCAGGTCGAATTTGCGGATCTGCGAGGGCGAGACATAGATGTCGTCCGGGCCGGGAAGGTAGTTGTAGTCGGGGGAACGAAGGAAGCCATAGCCGTCAGGCAGGATTTCGAGCACGCCTTCGGCGAAAATATGGCCTTCTTTTTCACTCTGAGCTTGCAGGATTTTGAAGATGAGGTCCTGCTTGCGGAGACCGCTGGCGCCAGGCAGGTCGAGGGTGCGCGCGATCTTGGTAAGCTCGGTGATATTTTTTTCTTTGAGTTCTGCGATTGTCATTTGTCACCTACGGGAGATTTCTGAATTGATAGGAAGGATTGCGTCCGGTGGTTCAGGGGCGAGAATTTCGCCCTCAGGAGCAAAACCTGAGGGCCCGCCAGGCGGCCAGGCCCAGCGGGATTTTTCAGGAAAGTATATTATGCAGCGCGGCGCTGTGGTTGTGCAACCGGCGTCAACTCAATGACGGCATCCGGTTTATGGGCCTTGCCAACGCGCACCAGGACGTCATTCATCGTCTCCTGCACGCGAGTGTTGGGCTTGTGAAACTTCCGCGTTGCCTTGGAAAGCAACTGGCACAAAAGATAACGGTTGCGCACGGTATCAAGTGCGTCATAAATCAGGTCAGAGCGCATGGGCTTGTATTTTCTCCTTATATTAGTTCGTAAATAAATTTGATTAATCCAGGTACGAATAAGTTCAAATATTTCAACAAATTCCAGAATCCTTACGGGCGTGCGGGCATGGGCACAACAAACCCCAAAACTTTCTTGCCTCGCTGTCTGAGGCAATAACATCTGATGTTATGGAGAGTACCAGAGACCCTAGTGCGATTATTAGACGCAAATGCCGGTATCTGAGTTGCCAATTTTTTTGACTTTGTCGTGAAGTGGCGACTTGGAAACAAAGTCCGGTACGATAGCCCGACCGATCCGTTAAGACGTTCTACGGTAAACGGCAAACGATCATACGTCAAGAAGTTTTTGCAGGACCGGTTCGACTTCTAAGTTCTTATTTTCTTATAGTTTACTCATAAAACAGGCTTTATCCAAATGTTACTGAGGTCCCAATAAGACATATATGAGGATTGCCCATGATCGATCCCCGTTATCCCATTGGCCGCTTCGTTCCCGATCCAGCCCCCAATCCTGAGACCCGTGCCCGACACATTGAAAGCATTACGGGCCTGCCGGCACAGATGCGTCACGCCGTCACCGGACTCAAAGATAACCAGTTAAATACCCCCTACCGCGACGGTGGCTGGACAGTCCGTCAAGTAGTCCACCATGTTCCCGATAGCCATTTGAACGCTTATGTCCGCTTCAAACTCGCGGTCACGGAAGACACCCCCACAATCAAACCTTATGACGAGGCCGCGTGGGCTCAGCTCAAGGATTCAGAGTTCACGCCGGTCGAAGTTTCTCTTTCTTTACTGGAATCGCTCCATGCGCGCTGGGCGGTGCTGCTGCGATCTCTGAAGCCGGAAGACTTTGAGCGTAAGTTCAACCACCCTGAGTCCGGCCCTCACGATGTGGATTGGCTGCTTGGCCTGTATAGCTGGCATGGCGGACATCACGTGGCACACATCACCAACTTGAGGGAACGGATGAAGTGGTGAGTAAGATTTGATAAATGAGCAATTTGGTAATTGAGTAAATGAAAAAGGGTAATCTGGATACATTCATCCAAATTACCCAATTACCAATTTACTCAATCAATTTCCTTTACGGAATAAATCCCAGGTCCTCTGGCAATGCTCCCGCGATTGGGACCTCAAACAACGGCCCCGGTCCATCTGGATCGATGGTCAAAGCGCCGTCTGTAACAAAGAACACCGCAATCTGGCTCTGCGCCTCGATGGCAGCCAGCGCGACCGCGGGCGTTCCACCGATGTTAGTCAGGAATGTGTGCGGGTTCTTGCCAAACCCGACTCCCAGCGCGAACGCCAGATCGTTGCGGAAGAACGTTGCGCGGTCCTTGAGATCGCCGGAACGAATCAACGCTGTTGCCGTAGGATTCGGCACGGTCTCGTCACCGCGGGCAAACTGGACGATAACGGATTTCGCCAGATCGCCGGGCAGCGGGTCCTTGCGGATAAACGGCGCCCACGCTACTGGATCGCCGGCCTGTCCTAGCCAGCGGCTGGTGTCTTCCACAGTCTGAATTGCAATCGCGCCGGGAACTGTGTTGGTGACCGGGGGCAGATTGCGCAGCGGACTATTGTCATTGAAGAATATGGGCCCACCTGCGTTGAGCAGAGAAGGTACTCGGACGGCAAGCGACTGCGTCAGCAAAAGCTGAAATGAAGGACTCAAGCGAACTATGTCGATGATCGCGCCGCCGGGAACGTTAGGCACTCCGGCGCGGATATCCGGTTCGATGCCCATGAAGATAGTGCCGTAAATTCCGCCAAAAGACTGACCCGCATAGTAGATGCGGTTAGGATCCAGGTCTTGCAATCCGTCGCCGTTGGCATCAATGCCGCCCTGGATCGCACGAACGAGCTGCATCAGGTCAGCGGTCGTCTGTTGTAGCGCGTCCCGCGAGCCGATGCTGCCTTGCGGACTGGCAAAAAAGGTGGAAGACCCTTCAGCGCTGGTGATCTGTCCATTGCCATCTTGATCAACGCCACGGCCGCCTTCAGGGAACGTCACTGACGTAGTGCCTTGTTTGAGTGTCAGCGTGCTGTTCGGGCCAAACCCGTGGCCGACAACATTGATTGCGATGCTGGCAATACCGTTGTGCGCGAGCGTGGAAGCTACTGCAAACGGAGCGCCCTGCTTGCTGTCTGTAAATCCGTGGCCAAAGATCGCTACCGGCCAGCCGTTGCTGGGGCGCGGTCCTGAAGGGATAAACAGGTTGAAGAAAATGTCCTCTGTGCCTTGCGACGGTACGCTTTTGCGGGTTGGCACCGCAGGGATGAAAACGCCGGCATTCTGCCAATGTTGCCCTGTAAATTTGCCGAATGCGATGGTGCTGATTGAACCCGGAAATACCTGCAAGGCTCCGAGCGCTGCGTTCAGGCTGGTGGGAATTAGAGGCCCCACCGTGAGCGCCTGCACGTTCCAAGTCAGCCCGGTGACTGTATTCAGCGGGAATACCGTCTTCTCTCCGCCGCTTCCCAGATTAAAATTCACTGCCGGCGGCGCGGCTGCCTTGATCTGCTCACGAATGCTCCGTAACGTGGCGGTGGCGCTTTCAGTGGTAAAGAGGCTGGCGGCGGCGATATTGTGTCGCGACAGGCCCACTTTTTCCAGAACGTCTTCATCAAGCGCTTCGCGTAGCGCATCGCGATAGGCGCCGAGTACACGGCCGCCATTCTCGCCATCACCGTGCAGGAAATTCTGGAAAGCACCTGCTGCGGCGATCGGATTACCGCCCTTGTCCTGCACGCCTGTCGTCACGATCAAAACGTAATTGGCATCCTCATCCAAGTGGTCGTTCGATTCGGCAAACAGGGTCAGGCTGGCCGGGTCCCAGACAATCTGGTTGATGCCGATTACCTGCGGGGTAAAGTGCTCTGATTCAGCTTCCCGCAATCCGCGGCCGGCCACCCTGATTAGGAACACAGTCTTGCTGGTCACTGTGGTGGGATCAATGGCGCCGTCAAACGGGACGGAAAGTCGCGGCTGGAGATTGAATCCATCCAACTGGTTCAGGAGCGTAATGTCTGCACAGTCTGATGGATTGGTGGCGCAGTTGGGCAGAGGCATATTCACGCGCAGGCCGGTAATCTGCTGCCGGTCAAAGGCCGTGAAGCGGTCACTGGGGAACGGTGACTGCGTGGTGGATTGCAGGTTAAAAAGTGGATGCGTGGCAGCGGCGGCCAGTGCGGGCATCAATACGATAACCGCGACCAGCACGATAATAGTGCGGCCTAAAAATGAATGCTTTTCATTGAGGGTCGTTTGCATGGCGGTAGAACACCTCCAGGGGGAGTCGCAAAGGGGCGACGGAAACCATAGACCTTCAGGAAAGGCTTGTCAATGCTGCATTTAACGAATTTTCACAAGCCGTTCTCTATTTATTTGCCAAACTTCTCAACTATCACTCCGATTACCGATCCGCCAACAGCGCCCAGGATAATGATTGGAGCGTAAGCCTTGGTAATAACAGCGTCAGCCAGGCTTAGAAGCACGCCGATGAGAAGGCCTATGGCCCACCCCGGCCACGGCAGGCTCACGGCACCAAGGACAAAGCCGATACTAAACCGGTTAAGAAAAGCTCCCAAAAGAGCAGCCCGCTTGTCGGGAAAAGAAAGAGGGATCATCGACGCAGCAGAAAGTGCCCCATAAACCAGACCACAGATAATTCCCAGCGTTAGACGCGGCACCTTCATTCCCTTCTGGCAGTGAGAAATTTACTTCCTGCGTCGTACTAGTTCCCCACCGCAGTTCGAACAGACGTTCTTCATTTCCACGGAGCAAGCTTCACAAAAGGTACATTCATAGGAACAAATCATGGCAATCGCATTGACCGGCAATGGCATTTCTCGCATTCACTTTTCATTTGCAATGCCATTTCGTGTCCTCTATCGAATACGAATATTCACCAGGTACGGGCTGCTGAACTCGGTCATCTCGCCCGCCTTCTTGCCGGCAACCGGCAGCAGGCGCGCAGAGAGCGGTTTGTGCCACTTTACCGCCAGGCTCGCCATGTCGGCGATGATATTTTCCAGGTCGTGCAAAGAAATATCGCCCGGCAACGGAACGGCATCCAGCCCGGTGCTGCAAACGGAAGAATACGACATCAATGAATCGCGGTTGATTGTGCCTGCCTCCCAGCGCTGGGCCAGGACCGAATCTTCAAGAACCGGCAGCATCAATCCGCTGTATCCGACTTGCTGCACAGGAACGCGCTTGACTGCCGTGGTGATGGCATACGCTGCGCTCAAGCTGCCCGCCGAGCCAATTTCTCCATGAATCAAAGACTCCAGCGCTCCACCGATCGAAATTTCCTTAAGAGGCACCGGTGTCATGTCAATCCCTTGATACTTCCAGCCTGTGCTCGTCGCCACACGATGCGCTATCTCCTCAATCTTCTTTGCCTGCGTACTCAGCGCAGCAGTCAATTGTTCGCTGGTGGCGTTCAGGTCGCCCTTTGAGTCGGTAAATACTTGTTGGATGATGTTCGCGGACTCCAGCCCGATGGCAAATCCATGTCCGGCGTCAGAAGTGTGTGAGACCGGGAAGAACGGCGCTATTGGAGGAGGAAAAGCGCCCGCGGCAAAGTGGAAGTTACCTTCACTGTGTTCAGTATGCTCTTCCAGATACTTCATGACGCGCGCCGCAGCGCGCACCGCATTCCAGTGAATTCCCTGCTCATCCGCCACGGAGATAAAGCCATTGATGTTTTGCGTTGCAGCAATGATCCGGCCCAGCAGTTCGGCCTGCCTTGGATCATCAGAATCTTTGCTCATCGCCGCACCGATATCCGGGGTGAAACCTTCCTGCTGCGCCAGCTTGTCATAGTCGCGGAAAAATTCGAGCGCTTGTTCTGGACTCAGACCTTTGGTGAACTCCGGAAACGGCTGCGTGGTAATGCGAATGGTCTCAACTTCATAACCGGCCTTGGTGAGCGCGTCTTTGGCCGCGCGCAACATTTTCAAGGCTTCAGCAACCTGCGCGCGATAGTTGGCGCGGTCTCCGTTAAGGCGCACAAACGCGGTCACGGTACGGACTTTGGGTAATGAAGACGTTGCCTGCTGTGAGTTCTGGGCCACGCTCATCGCCATGATGAGCAGAATAACCAGGAGCGCTGAAACCAATCGTTTGTGCATGCGCGGAATCTCCGCAGGCATTCTACACAAGCATGGCTTGCGCTATTGCAACTGTTCAGAGCCGTTGCAGTTCTTCACGATCATCGCCTGGACCTCGTCCGGCACACGGGTAAACTCCAGTCCGTAACGAAAGCCCTCGCAGCTCCGGATGACAGCATCAAGCTTTGCTTCGCTAGGTGAGTACGGAAACGTCAGTTCCAGGTTCACCCTGGTGCCGACGGGGATAGAACATGGAATATATGCGCCGATACCGCCCTGACTCAGGCTGTTGGCCCGCCCGATTGCGGCTTCTTTCTTACCATCCTCCGCGAACGATACTTTTAAGCGAACATCAATTTTGTGGCGTGTCCAGCGTCGCAACCCTTCGCCAGATTCCTGTTGAACCATGCACCAGTCCAATCGAGCTTTTCCCTTCTTCCGTCAAAATCAAGTTATTTAGATTCTCGGCAGTCTGGCGAAAAACTTCAACAGTACCGCAGGACGCTGTACCTGCACGGCTAACGCCAACGCTTGTCAATCAAATCTGGGAGTTCTCATCCATCAGCGTGCGTTCCCCTGAGTTTTTCTTTCCATTTGGGCGATGAGTATCTTCCACATATCGATGTCAAGCTGAAACTGGTGTTTCAACGGTGATTGTGTGGTATCGATGAAGGCCAGATTAGTTTCCATCTGCTGCACCAACGCGCGCATCCTTCTCAAATCTTCTTGAATCGACCTTGCATCATCCCCTGCCAGACGCTTGATCTGGGCGTTCTCAGCGGCATTGGCGAGATTTCCCTGCGAGCTGCCTGCTTGCGAGGTCGCGGTGGGCGTCTGCTGGCTGGGGCCCAGCGTAACGACAGACAACAAAGCTATAAAAGCGATTACGGGCTTAAATGACATGGCGTCTCCTTACGCCATCAATCGTAAACAGGCCTGACTACGCATGGCAATGTGGCTCTAGCGCGCCGGCTTGGCCGTGATCGCATCCTTCACCACGGCTCCGCCCTTCATCACAAAGCCCACATTTTCCAGTACGCGCACATCCTGCAGTGGATCGGCGGTCACTGCAATCAGGTCAGCAAACTTGCCCGCCTCCAGCGTGCCTACGTCTTTGGCGCGTCCAATCAGATCAGCAGCGTTACTGGTGGCCGCATGGATGGCCTGCGCCGGAGTCATGCCGAACTTCACCATGTAGAAAAACTGCTTGGCGTTGTCGCCATGCGGATAAACACCAGCGTCAGTGCCGAAAGCCATCTTGGCCCCCGCTTTTACCGCGTGCTGAAAGTTTTCCCGCTGCAGGCGACCGACCATCTTTTCCTTCTCGACATTCTCCTTCGGCAATCCAAACTCTATGGCTTTGCCCAGAATGTAATCGTCGTTATAAATGTCCATCACCAGGTAAGTGCCATGTTCCTTGGCCAGGCGGATGCCTTCTTCGTCAATCAGACTGGCATGCTCAATGGAATCGATTCCAGCGAGGATCGCGTTCTTGATTCCCTGCGTGCCATGCGCGTGCGCGGCAATCTTGCGGCCGGCCATGTGCGCTTCTTCGGCCGCGGCCTTCAGTTCTTCCGGGGTAAATTGCGGAGCGCCCGGACTGTCACCCTTGGAAAGAACACCGCCGGTAGCCAGAATCTTGATCACGTCCACGCCGTATTTCACCTGCGCGCGCACCACGTGCCGTATCTGGTCAACTCCGTCGGCGATTTGAAAATTGCGTTCCTCGGGAAACATGCTCACGCGTGTCTGCGGCGAATAGTTGTTCAGGTCGCCATGACCGCCGGTGATCGAAATGCCCGGACCGCTGGCCACAATGCGCGGCCCCGGAACCAGGCCTTCATTGATCGAATTCCGCAGGTCCACAGCCAGAAACGGCTCGGAGCCTACATCGCGCACACTGGTGAAACCTGCTTCCAACGTTTTACGCGCATTTACCACGGCGGCAAACGCACTCTGGAACGGCGTGTCTTTGAAACGATAAATCTCGTCGTAGCGGTCTGCGCGCGAGCCCAGGTGCGTGTGGCAATCAATCAATCCCGGCAGAACGGTGGCATGCGAAAGATCAATCACCGTAGCGCCTGCGGGAATCGAGACCGCTGCTGCCGGACCGACGCTCTGTATCCGTTCTCCCAGAACAACAATCACCATGTTTTCGCGGACCGTGTCTGTGGTGCCATCAAAAAGTCGTCCGGCGCGAATGTAGACCGTTTTTGGCGCAGGCTTTTGCGGTTCCTGCTGTGCGATTGCCGACGCAATCGCTAACGTGCATAGCAATGCTGAAAAAAGAAGGCGTTTCATCCGGGATTCCTCGAGAAAAAGCACGGAGAGTATATATGAAGATTAAACGGCAAGGCCGGCCATGCGCCGAGCCGCTTGCTTCAGGGCTGGGCGATTGCGGCAAGAGCCGCACTCTTTAACGCGATCTGGAGCGTAGCGACAAAACGAAACGTGGCGCGCTTCGGGAACTCTTTACTTGGCAACCAAAAGCACTCTTGAAAAATTGAGCCAGATTCTCCAGCGATCATATTCGCGACTATGGGATGTGGCTGTTACCACGGCGTCTTCCACGCAGTTCTTGCTGAAAATCACCTGCAAGGTCGAACCCAGTTTCACCATGGGGCCAATCAGCATCGTCGCATCGCGCTCACCCACGGGAAGAATCAGGTCGCGCTCCTGAAACGGAATGCCATTGCTGGCAAGTCCACGTAGGATCGCAATCGTTCCGCCTTCAGGCATCTGCAGCGCTTCTGGCCCGTTCGCAGTCTCTGTTTCCTGGCTGACGGCGGCTTTGGGCTGTGTGGCTCCGGTTGAAGCGGCGCTCACTACCGTGACGGCTGGAATTCCCAGCTCCCAATCTTCCGGCGGGAAATAAATTCCCCAAAAATTCTCAGGACGGTAGAGCTCAATTCCGTACTCGCGTTCGCCGCTATCCGCCCACACCACCTGGCCCACGCGCCACTTGTAAGGCGCCAGCATGGCTACACGGACTTCCATCTGCGGTTCCAGCGGCACGGTAGAACGGATCTTCGCTCCATGCCGATTGACCAAAATCGTTTCCGCGGCCCCGCTCACGTGCGACCCATCGCTCTTCTGGCCGGAGACTGCTAATGCCAGTGAAACCAGGACACGGGAGCTTCTACGACCGCGCTCGCTTGCGATCATTTGCGCCATATGTCTTTCACGACACGCTTGGATTTAAGGAAAACTATAGAACCTTCGGCCAGTTAACGCTATATTACTGCAACCCATGCCTGCTCTACCAAAAAGCAGCATAGCGTTGGACCAAGGTAACCTGCCTGGTCAATAACCTGCACTGTTCGGAAAAAATGATCTTTGGCAGATCTATCCCATATTCCCTTGAAACCAGCCACCTCGTTCCTTTCAAACATGAACCAATCTTTCCATTTCAAATTACAAACTTCAAATTCTCTTCCGCCTCCACCCCATTCTCATTTTTGTTGCAAATAAACACCAAACCGCAATTCGGCTTCTTTTTCACTTCTTTTCAGCCTCGAAACCCAATGTATTACTTCGCCAACTCAATACTGCTTACGAAAATAGTTTGCGTGCTCTTATCCACCGTGCCTTTGATGCTCACCCTCTGGTTGGCCATTTGGGCCAGGCGCAAGTCATCGTTCAACTTGTACACCTTCTTACTCGCCGGACCGTACAGCACATACCCATAGCGTCGGGCGCAGCCTCTCACACAATTGGCCTCCGTGTTAACGCTGGCGCGCTTCATCACTTCTTTATGCGATCCCTTTCCCGCGCACTGCCCGTCAGTAATCACGCCGGTAAAGCTTCGCAGAGGCGCCGCCTTTGCCGAACTTTTCTGGGATTGCGATTGCGCTCCCTGCAACCCAAATCCGCAAATCGATAATATTGTGACTGCAATTGCCGGTTTCATTAGCCAGTACTTCTTCATTAATGCTCTCTTTCCCCCGTTTCGGATCCGTGTTTTTGATCCGTTTCAATCCGTGAGGTTTAGAATTGTCCTGCTCGTCCGACTACCCCCGCCACCTTCAACCCCGAAAAATATAGACTTACACGATTCAATCCCGGGGATAGCTCGACCAACCCCGCAAAAAGCCCCAAGATTGGAACGGGTTCTCCGCATGCAAACGATCCATTTAGATAACGATAAAACACTGAAACTAAACGGTTTAACATAGCATATTGGAGGGCGAAGGTCAAGCAAAAAACTTTAAGCCGCTGCACACCTTGCGTTCACGATTATTCTGCGCTCATCTGCGGAAATCCGCGGCCCAGAAAAAAAAGCCGGCAGAATTCTATGTATCGGGAATACACAGAACCCTGCCGGCATTTGTGAAACTAAATCAGGACTTTTCGATTTACGCTGCTTCTTCTGCCGCCACGTTGATTTTGCTTGCGAGTTGCGACAGCTTCTCATCGGTCGCTCTTTCCTCGTCCAAAGTCTGTTGCAGCAGCTTGACCACATCATTTTGGCCT
>JBARMK010000268.1:0-4545 GCA_049802395.1 Candidatus Angelobacter sp. | reverse complement strand
ATTCAGCCGCAAGACCTCATCTAACCTATTGAAAATAAAAAGTTTGAATTGGCAATACCCTTGCATTGTACTTCTGTAGCGGTGCCCCCCACACCGCCGGGGTAGTTATGGAAGGGTACGACTCCAGGAATATTTTCCTGTTAATTTTGCTGGTCCTGGCAGGACTGGCAACCGGCTGCAGTGTGGGCACGCAGCCCCCAATCTCTGCTACTGCTGATAACTCCGCAACTCAGCAACTCCCATTTACTCAAGGAAAACCGCTGGTTCTTCCGGCAAATACTGCCATCTATGTTCGCTTGCAGCAATCCATCTCCAGCACCACCGCTCAGTCCGGCCAGAGCTTTTCTGCCGTGCTGGACGAACCGCTTGTAGTGGATGGGCAAACGCTCGCGCCCTCTGGAACAGCCGTTGAAGGCAAAGTTGTTGCCGCCCGCGAATCGGGACATCTGCACCACGCCGGCTATCTGCGCATCACTCTTTCATCCCTGGCGCTGAACGGCAAGACGGTGCCAATTCAGACCAATAGCGTGTATGTCAGCGGCGGTACTTACAAGAAACGCAATATTGCACTCACTGGCGGAGGCGCCGGCGGCAGCGATTTGCTGGGTGCCCTGGTGGGCGGCAAAGGCGCGGTGATTGGTCCATCGATTAGCGCAACAGGCGGCACAACTGCTGCTTACGCTACCGGCAAGAAAGAGGTAGGATTCGTGGCCGAACGCAGATTGGGCTTCCTGCTCACTCAGCCGCTGAACGTCACCTAAATTTCTGGGTTTAAAGCAAAAAAGGTCAAGAAGCCGCTGCTTGCGGCTTCTTTTTGTCAGGGAAGACACTGCGCTGCCGATTGAAAAACGGCGCTGTCAGAACTTCACACCAAGCTGCCAGAATAAAAAACTCCAGACATCCACGGCATCGTCCACCAGTTTTGCGATCGGCTTGCCGACGCCGTGGCCGGCCTTCGCATCCACGCGCAACAGAATTGGGCGATCCGGCCCGTTGGCTGCTTGCGCTTGCATCAGTGCCGTCATCTTCACCGCGTGCATGGGATCGACGCGCGTGTCGCTTTCAGCCGTCATAAACAGAATGGCCGGGTAGAGCGTTTCCGGCTTCACATGATGATAAGGAGAGTACGCGTATAGATATTCAAACTGCTTTGGATCATCCGCCGTTCCGTACTCGGGAATCCACAGCTTCGCGATCTGAAATTGCTGGTAACGAAGCATGTCGAGTAATGGCACCTGGCAGACGACAGCGCGGAACAGTTCCGGACGCTGCGTGAGCGCCGCTCCCATCAGGAGACCGCCATTGCTCCCGCCTTGAATCGCCAAGTGGTCCGCGTCAGTGTATTTCTCCGCGATGAGGTGCCCCGCCGCGGCGATAAAATCATCAAAAACATTTTGCTTCTTTGCCAACATGCCGGCGCGGTGCCATTCTTCTCCGAACTCATTGCCTCCGCGCAACTGCACGTCAACGTAAATACCACCCTGTTCCAACAGAAGCAGCATGGCGTTACGATTGAAGACAGGCGTGCGGCCCACGTTGAACCCACCGTACCCCGAGAGCAACGTCGGGTTCCGTCCGTTCCGGGCCAGGCCCTTCTTGCTGACAACGAACATGGGAACGCGTGTGCCGTCTTTGGATTTGGACCAGAGTTGTTCAATTTGAAACTGCTTGGGATCGATGCCCGATTCAACTCCCGCCCACTCTCGGGGCTCGCCTTCCAGGCTGACCTCGTAAACAGTGGGTGGAATGGTGTAAGAGACGAATCCGAAAAAGCCGGACTCGCTGTCCCAGCTGCCGCCCAGATCAAAGATGCTTCCCATCCCAGGCAGTTGGACATCCGCCACCAATCGTCCTTCGCGATCAAAAATCCTAAGCTCAGAGCTGGCATTTCTGATGTAGTGGACAAAAAGCTTTTTGCCAATGATGGCAGCGTGTCCTTCAATCACGCCTTCCGCCTGAGGAATAATTTCTTTCCAGTTCCGCCGTTGTGGTTGGGCGCAGGGTGCTTGAAAAACGCGAAACCGCGGTGCATCTTCATTGGTGGTAATGTAGATTTGCCCATCCAGTATGTCGGGGTGATAGAGAAAGTTCTTGCCTTCGGTGATGCATTGAAATTTTGCCGCTGGTGAGGAAATGTCTTTCAGATAAAGTTCACTTTTGCTCCAGCCCTCACTCACCTCCACCAGCAGCCAGCGGCCGTCATGTGAGACAGCCACACTGGGCCATTGCTGCGGATCCAACTGCTCGCCTTCGCTGGGGAAGATCAGCGGATCGTCGCTGCCATCGGCGGCTCCGCCGAGCGCATGGAAAAACACCCGCCGGTGGTACATCTCTTCTCCCGCAGGGACATCGCCAGGTCGCGGATATCGCGTGTAATAAAACCCCGAATTGTCCGGCAGCCAGCCCACACTCGCGGCGCGTGTGCGCTCGATCTTTTCCGTTAGCAATTTGACGCTGTCTACTTCCAGTACTTGCAACGCGCTCAATTCTGATCCGTTAACAGAAGTTCCGTAGGCGATATATCTGCCGTCCTCAGATGGATACCACCAATCAAGAGCAATGGTGCCATCCGGCGCGAGCGCGTTTACGTCGATCAGTGCGCGGTCTTCGATTGAAGGTCCGACAGCTAACGCAGTTCTGTGGGCAGCGATTCCAGGCGAAGCATTGCTGGATAATGCGCCTGAAAGTGAAACACCGGCTGGTGAAGCATTCGCACGCTTTACTTCGCGCACATACACTACGGCTTGGTTCTGCTGTCCATCACGGCGTTCGAAAAAATATCTCTGGCCAGCCTTGCGTGGAGACGCCACACGGCCGATGGTAAGCAGGCGCTCCACGGCGGGGCGCAAGCGTTCACGCCCGCGAACTTTTTCGAGGATATCGCGCGTGTAGGCGTTTTGAGCGGCGACAAAAAGCTGGGTTTCCGCTGAGGACGAGTCTTCCAGCCAGCGATAGGCGTCAGTAACGGCGCGCCCATGCAGGTTCTCCGAAACCGGATCGACGCGGGCCAGAGGAGGTGCCGTATTGATAGAACTGCCGGTAAGTCTCGACATCAGATTGCAGCGTTTCTAGGCTTCATATTTCGCACCAGCCTTAGCATAGTTTGGCGCCAGCTTTATCATCGGATTTGTTTCAGCCATTCCTGGCCTTGAATGTTTGGCAATTTCATCGTGCTACTGCATTGAAAAGACTAGTTTAAGGGATTCGCAGGGGGAAATCCGTAATTGCTAACCGCCGCAATTGATGATATTTTTGGAGGTGACAATTTGCGTGGCCGTTATGTTCACCGCGGCCCGTGTCCACACTCCTCAGTAGCTCAATGGCAGAGCATCCGGCTGTTAACCGGAGGGTTGTAGGTTCGAGTCCTACCTGAGGAGCCAATTCTTTTCATGGACTGGTCAGCACTCGTGACGCCCGTGCCTGCGGGTCGGCTTATCGGTACGCCGGGGATAAGATTGTCCGTGGTACGCCACGCTCGAATCCGTCGTGCCAGCAGAAGGTGCAACGTCACCCGATGCGACGGCTCTCTGCTAGTCGCTGCCAGCACCGTGGCGGGCTATTCGGCTCCCGGGTGAAGAAATCAAATCTAGTCCCAAGGCTGGCGGAACAGTCAATGATTCAATCCAGTTGGCCCCGGCTGGTGATGGCAGAAATGCGGCGAGGATAAACGAATAGGCGGAATTATTCTGCCGCAGTTAAGACATTGGGGTGACGATCACGAATCTGGCCCGGCAACCCTTGTATTGAATCGCGTGATACCGAATGTTGACGGCGAAAGTGGTCCCATCTTTCCGCTTGTGTGTCCAAGTGCCGGCGTTACCGTGAATTACCTCATGGGCAACATACTTCTCGAATCGGCCCACCTCTTCAACGGGCCGCAGTTCTTTAGCCGACATTCCGATCATTTCCTCGCGAGAGTATCCGTACAAAGAGCAGGCAGCAGTATTCCCGTCGAGAATGCACAGCGTCTCCACGTCGAGTATCCAGAGCGGCATGGTGCTCGATTCCAGCAAACGTCGGTAAAGTTGAGTATCGTCTGTCAAGCGTGTGCTCAATTATCGCAGACAAAACAGCGGGCAAAAAATAGGCCAGAGTCCTTCCGGGAAACTCTGGCTCTTTAAGATTTAGGCGTTCAACCGATGAACTCGCGTACATTAGAGAAGAGTGTCGGCGGAATTATTTGATATAGCCTCACGGCATGTTTATTTTTCCCATGAGCCTTGAACAGCCTCTACGGATCGTTTGATATAACTCCTTCAAACAGGGTTCATCTTGCGACGCCCAAAAGCGAATTTCGCCAACTTGTAGAGATCCAATCCCAGCCTATCTGTTTGATAGCAATATTCGCTCCCCGGACCCGCCGACGCAGCTGCAAATAGACGCTAAGAAATGCCAATATGGACCCAAGCACGGCATATTGAAACCACTCGATTGCCTTTGCCTTAGACACATAGCCAAGCAGAACAACTGAGAGATCCGCGCCTAAAAAAAACACAAGAAATAAATCGCTACTGAGACAGAGAAATGCCGGCGACGTAGTATGGG
>JBARMK010000267.1:0-1522 GCA_049802395.1 Candidatus Angelobacter sp. | reverse complement strand
GAGCCATACAAATGCGCCAGACCAGGTTTCAAGTATCGCTCTGCGCCACCTCCAGAATCGTGATCCGGTACATCAGTAACCTGCCAAAGTATTTTTTTCATCTTTCAGAAACCATTGATACGGGCATAATAGTGATTATCCCGCGAACAATTGGCGGGAGAAGGTGTCCTCATGAGAACTCGTAGCCTCAGAATGTTGTCGCTGTTATTTGTGGCTTGCTGGATTTGCAGAGTGGCCGGAGCGCAAGCCGCAAAGCCTGCGACTACCCCACCATCGACTGCTGCACCATCGCCCAAGGTGGCGACACCAGAGCAGATCGCCAACAGGCAAATTGTGCAACGTGGGCGCGACTCTTACTACAGCCTTCGCGGGCAAGGATTGGACGAGTTCCAGGCCACGGTCAAGCCCAACTGGGAGCTGGTGCTGAAGGACGAACTGAAGACCAGCCCGGAACAGGGACAAAACGCGCTGAAGCTCCTGAACGGCCTGCACTTCACCATGTTTCTAGATAAACAAGGCCAGGTTACGGTGAAACACAGTAGCGATGCCGAACCGCCGAATGAGCAGGTGCGGCAGGGGTTCGACCAGATCTACAGCGGAATCGATCAAGCGGTCTCCGGCTTCTTCGCTACATGGTCGCTGTTTATGCTTACCTCACCCTTCCCCGCGGCCGATAGCGAATACCAACTGGACGATCTGGGCAATCAATACCGTCTTTCCTATAAAGAAGGTCCCTCAGATATTGTTACGCTCCTGGGCAAAGATCTGGTCGTCAGCGAAATCAAGGTGACCTCGCCGCTTTTTGTCAGCACGGTCAAGCCGCAACTGGCAAAGACGGCCAAGGGATTTGTACTCACAGGATACGTCGGAGATTACAAGCCCACCTCCGGGCCGGGCGTGGTGCATCTGGATGTAAAGCTGGAGAACGGAGCCGTAAGCGGATTGCAACTTCCGGTCCTGTTGATCGCGGACAGCGTCTATGACGACGTTCCCACTCACATGGAACTGGCCTTCTCGCAGCATCAAGTGAAGAGCCACTGAGCGAGGCTACTTTCCGCGGTTGTTAAGGGTAGCTCTACGACAAATGAAAGACCCAGAGCGTATAGCTGCCAATCTCATGCCAGACCGATTCCTGGCGCTTCCAGAAGGTTTGCAGGCGGGAGTTGGGCCGGGGGGCTCCGTAAGCGGTGATGCCTTCGCGACCAAGCATCTGCTTGATGCGGAAAATGTGGTAGCCATCGCTCACGGCCAGGCACGTGTGCATTTCATTCACGTACATGATGGTGGCAACGCGGCGGGCAGATTCAGCGGTGTCCGGGCTCTGCGTTTCAGCGATAAGCTGGCTGTCAGGAATGCCGAGAGTTTTCAGGTATTCGCGCCCGACTACGCCCTCGCTGAAACGAGGATCGTTGCCGGAGCCCCCGGTGATGATGACTATGGGAGCCAGGCCGCGATGATAGAGTTGCGCCGCATGATCAAGGCGGGCTTTATAAACAGGCGAGGGATGGCCGTCATACTGGGC
>JBARMK010000266.1:0-16503 GCA_049802395.1 Candidatus Angelobacter sp. | reverse complement strand
GGTACAACCCCTTTTCCTGCTGCCGCTCTCCTATTTCGCATAACACTCGGGGACAGTCGCTGCTGGGGCACAATTCTGTCTAACGACACTCCGCGTGGTTGGTCGCAAATCCCATTGGCAGGTGTCTCAGTTGATTTCATTGCGGGCTCTCTTGGTTGGAACGCTTCTTCTGCTCTCTTCATTTGCGGGCGCTAACTTCGCATCGGCGCAATGCACCTCTACTGTCGATAAGACAGTAAAGATCTGCTCGCCTGCCGCGAACGCCACCGTCAATTCGCCTGTCACCTTCTCCGCCGCGGCCCGGGACACTTCTCATCCCGTCACCGCGATGATCATGTATATCGATTCGGTCAAGAAGGCCCAGAGCTCCAGCGCTTCCCTCACGGCCGTCTTGTCTCTGGCCGCTGGCAAACATGCCATCGTGATCCGCGCCTGGGACTCGACTGGATTCTTCTTCTCTTCTTCTGAAAGCATCACTGTTTCTGCGGCGCCGACTCCAACCCCTACACCAACACCTACTCCCACACCAACTCCAACACCTACTCCAACACCTACTCCTACACCAAGCCCGAGTCCCACGCCAACGCCAACGCCGACTCCAACGCCGGGCGGCATCAGCGCGGTAAACCACGTGATCTTCATTCTGCAAGAGAATCGCAGCTTTGATAGCTACTTTGGCATGCTCAATCCCTACCGCGCGGCCCGAGGCTGGAACATTGGCGACGATCATAACCAGTATGACGTTGACGGCATCGATGACAAGCTGGCAACAATTTCCAATAAGAATGATGAAGGCACGATATTCCAGCTCTTCCATACCACCAGCACCTGTCTTGATGACATGAGTTCCGCATGGCTTGAGAGCTTTGGCGATGTCAATCGCTTTAATTTCACCACTACACGTCCCATCCTGATGGATGGCTTCGTGCACACCGCAGAAGGCTTCGCAAAATCAGGCAGCGGCAGCGGCGTCTTTACCGACACGATTGGTGAGCGTGCCATGGCCTTTTATCAGGACAGCAGCACCACCGGCGCCGCCGAGTTGAATTATTACTATTTCATGGCTTCGCAGTTCGCATTGTCTGATCGCTGGTTCTCGCCCATAGCCAGCAAGACCATCCCCAACCGTCTCGCCACCATGGCCGGCGGTACAACTCAGGGCTATGTCTTTGATCCCGGCAATGACGATCACGCGCCGCAGCTTACCGCCAAAACCATCTTCCAGTTGCTAGATGAGAACCATATCTCCTGGAAAATCTATTATTCGGCCACCAACGCCAACGGCAGCCCGTCAACCACCTTCACGTACTTCGGTTACAGCGGCAAGTACATATTCAAAAATGCCAGCGGGGTGGTCACGGTGGACGCAACGCACATTGCCCCGATCAGCCAATACTTCACTGACTTGCAGAACAACACGTTGCCGGCTTTCTCCTATATCGAGGCCAACTTTGGCCACGGTGACGAGCACCCGGGCTCCGGGCAGTCGATTCTTGCTGGCCAGGCCCAAATTTCCAACATGGTCAACTCCCTGATGTCGAGTCCATCGTGGGCTGACTCTGTCTTGTTCTTCAGCTTTGACGAAGGCGGCGGCCCTTACGATCACGTGCCGCCGGTTCCGGGACACACCAACCAGAACACCAGCGCCTCCCTGGCTGGCCTGGAAGGAGACATCGCTCCGATAGCCGTAAATCCGGATGGCTTCCTCCCCTGCACTCCCGCTACAGCCGGCGTATATACCAATCACTGTGATCTGCGCCCCAACAGCCCGGGAGCGAACGCTGCCGACGCTGCTAACGCCGGTCACTCCGGCTTTGGCGCGCAACTTGGTTTCCGTGTCCCCAACTTCATTGTCTCGCCTTTTGCGCGACGCCATTACGTTGGGCACAATGCGATGGACCACACGGCTGTGCTGCATTTCCTTGAAGAGCGCTTCAATCTGCCAGCTCTTACCCGGCGCGATGCCGCGCAGCCCAACCTGCTTGACTTCTTTGATTTCACGGGCAAGCCCTGGGCCACGCCGCCGACTGGCATACCTGCGCCTCCGGGCGTTGGATCAACCTGTCACCCGGCCACCATGAAATAGCGCAGTTCGTTTTGGTGTGCGCTGGAAAGAAACTTGTCACGGCACTGTGGGTGAGGGCAGTGGCGGCGGTTGAGCAGGCGCCGTCTTTCCCAGCGTGGCGGCAAATGACTGGATGGCTTCGTCATAACCTTTTGCCAGCTCCATTTCGTTATGGTCGGCGTTGGTCGGCCAGAAAGCTCGCTTCGGCTGGTTTGCCAGGTCAAACATTTTCTGGCCATGCCAGAAAGCAATCACCGAATCTGCATGGCTATGCATAATCAAGACCGGGCAGTGAACGTGCCGGATGTATTTGTAGTTGGGAAACTTGTCGAATGGCAAAAGCGGGACCCGGGTCAACACGCGGAAGGCCGACACAAAAGGGCTCTGCAGGATCAACCCTGCGGAAGGCCTTCTCGCCGCGATGTACGTCGCAGGCCCGGTGCCCACGGATCGCCCAAAAATAATGATGCTGTCAGGCGCGGTTTTTAGGTCGACCGCAAGAAAATCATAGGCAGCGGCCACATCCTCGTAAACCGCCTTCTCTGTCGGCTTACCCTCGCTGGTTCCATACCCTTCATAATCATAGGCAAACACGTTGAAGCCCGCGCGCCGTAAGTTTGCCAACCAGTTTCGGTCGTCACCCAGATCTTCTGCATTGCCGTGGCTCACCAGGAGAGTGAATTTGGCTGAAGGATTGGGAAGATAGACGGCGGAAATTTTCTTTCCGCTGGCGGTGGTGATTTTCAGGACTTCCGGTGAATCCTTGTAAGACGGAGAATGCGGCAGGAAGATCATGCTATCGGCGAAGAAAATGGCGAGCAGGAGCAGCCCTATATAAAGCGCGGAAAGTAAGAGTAGTGTCACTCTAAGAAACGTTCTCATTGCAATATTATCGGCGATCAACAGTATTGGCCCATAAATATGCCCTCTCTATGAATGCTCTCATAGGATTATATTGCTCCATTTCTCTCACAAAACTCGGCCGGTGTATTAGGCAAGCATCCCCGCGGCTAAGGCGCACTTCCAATAGATCAGACTCTTCTCTGGACGGAAGCTATTTATGAAATTGGGCCGAACCTTGGGGTATCTTCTCCTGCTGATCCAGCTCTGCGCGTTTTCCAGCGCCTTTGCCGCCGTCGGCGTAACCGTACATCCTGGGCGCGCGCCGCTCACGCTCTCTGAAACGCAGCAATTCACGGCTACGGTGGTCAACACCGCAAATCATGGCGTGATTTGGGCAGTTGATGGAATTACCGGCGGCAACGCAACTGTCGGCACTATCTCGTCGTCGGGGCTATACCATCCTCCGGCAAAGCGCAGTACCCATAAAATCACCGCCAAGAGCGTGGTCCAGTCTACTGCCGTCGGCTCCGCCACCGTCTGGATCACTGACTACCCTGGCATGTTTACCTACCATGCCGATAAGTTTCGCAGCGGAGTAAACTTCCAGGAATTTGCTCTGACCTCGGCCACCGTCAAATCTGCCACATTTGGCAAGCTCTTTTCCCGCGCCGTGGACGGGCAAATTTATGCCCAGCCATTGCATGTGGCAAACTTCACCATTGCGGGCGCCAAACACAACGTCGTGTTCGTGGCCACGGAGCACAGCAGCGTTTACGCCTTCGATGCAGACGGGAAAACCACATCGCCTTTCTGGAAACGTAGCTTCATCAATCCTTCGGCAGGAATTAATACGATTGCCAAACCTCCTCAGGCGCTGATCGCTCCAGAAATCAGCATAAGCAGCACCCCGGTGATCGACATTTCGACAAGCACGCTTTATGTGGCGGTCTCAACCAATGAACATGGCAGCATCGTTCATCGACTCCACGCGCTCAGTCTCACTACTGGAGCGGAAAAGTTCGGTGGACCAATCACAATTCAAGGGTCCGTTCCTGGGACTTATCCCGCGCTGGCCGTAAATGGCCGCTTGTCGTTCGATGCCAAACAGCATCTCCAGCGTCCTGCTTTGCTGCTGTTGAATGGGAGCATTTATATTGCTTACGGCTCCAACGGAGACGCGCTTCCGTACAACGGCTGGCTGTTCGCTTACAGTGCCCAGGGCACTGGCGTCCTTCACCAGGTTGCCGTGTTCTGCGCCAGCCCGGACCAGGGTGCAAGCGCGATATGGCAAAGCGGCGACGGGCCCGCCGCGGACCCTGCCGGCAACATTTACCTCGCCACCGGAAACGGTGCCTTCAATCTAAACACCGGTGGACGCGATGCGGGCAATACCGTCTTGAAATTGGCCCTGCAATCGGGAGCGCTCGTGCGTCTGGACTACTTCACGCCCTCTGACACTGCCAATTTGACTGCCCAGGACCTCGATCTGGGCGCTGGCGGTCCCATCCTGCCTCCAACCCAAACCGGAGCCGCAGCTCCCAACCTGGTGATCGTCGGAGGCAAGGACGGAAAGATCTACCTTATTAACCGCGACAGCATGGGCCAGTTCAATTCGGCCAGCAATAGCAACGTGCAAACCGTGGCGATCGGAAATCCTGAGCCGACGAACGGACTCTTTGCTACTCCTGTCGCTCTTGGGACTTCAATCTATTTTGGCGAGGTGAATGAGTCGCTGGAGCTGTTCACTTTTTCCAACGGCCTGCTCTCGAGTGCGCCAACCGCCCAGACCAGTACGGTCTTCCTTTATCCTGGCACTTCGCCGATGATTTCCACCAACGGAACCAGCTCCCTTGTCTGGGCCCTGGATCTGCATGCTTATGCAGGAGGCACGCCCGACGGAACCATCAACACGCCGGGACCAGCAGTGTTGCACGCCTATGACGGCGCCACTCTTCAGGAGCTGTATAGCAGCTCACAAGCGGGTTCGCGCGATACGGCTGGCAATGCCTTGAAATTTACATCTCCAACCATTGCCAACGGCCACGTGTACGTCGGTACCGCGAATCAACTTGATGTATATGGGTTATTGCCGTGAGAATCGCTGAACGAAGTGGTCCTCCAATGAAGGACCACTTCGCTCGGCTCACCTTTGCAGAGAGATTATCTTTTCCCCATCGGCATCTTGGCATGCGCTGCCGCAGCCTGTTTCTGCTCCACTGATGGCGCTGGAGGCTCGGCCGCCAGTTTCAGCAGCCCCAGTTCCTTGCGTAGTTCGAGTTCAAGCTTCGCGGTTACATCTTTGTTCTCTTTTAGGAACTGCTTCACGTTCTCGCGTCCCTGGCCAATGCGCTCGCCTTTATAGCTGAACCACGCGCCGGACTTCTCCACAATTTCCTTGGTCACGCCCAGATCCAGCATATCGCCCTCGCGGGAGATGCCTTCGCCGTACATGATGTCAAATTCAGCTTCGCGGAAAGGAGCGGCAGTCTTGTTCTTAACCACCTTGACCTTGGTCCTGTTGCCCACCACCATGTCGCCATCCTTTATAGCGCCGATGCGGCGGATATCTACTCGTACTGAAGAATAAAACTTGAGTGCGCGGCCGCCTGTTGTGGTCTCAGGGTTGCCGAACATCACGCCGATCTTCTCGCGGATCTGGTTGATGAAGATCAAGCAGGTGCGTGACTTGGAAACTATGCCAGTGAGCTTGCGCAGCGCCTGCGACATCAGGCGCGCCTGTAGGCCCATGTGGCTGTCTCCCATCTCGCCTTCCAGCTCGGCCTTGGGCACCAGCGCCGCCACCGAATCCACCACCAGTACGTCAATGGCATTGGAACGGACTAGCGCTTCGGCAATCTCCAGCGCCTGCTCGCCGTAGTCGGGCTGCGCAACCAACAAATTGTCCACGTCCACGCCGAGTTTCCTGGCGTAAATCGGGTCAAGAGCGTGCTCGGCATCCACGAAGGCCGCCATGCCGCCGGTTTTCTGCGCCTCGGCAATCACCTGCAGCGCCACCGTCGTCTTGCCGCTCGATTCCGGTCCGAAGATCTCGACCACGCGTCCGCGGGGGAAGCCCCCCACTCCCAGTGCAGCGTCAAAAGAGATGGAGCCGGTGGAGATCACGGCAATGGGAACAATCGCTTCTTTGCTCCCCAGACGCATGATTGAGCCTTTGCCAAACTGCTTTTCGATCTGCGAGAGTGCGAGATCGATTGCCCTGATTTTTTCCTGTCTTTCGTCAGCCATTATTTTCTCCATGCGGCATGTCCATCCTGGAAAAGAGAGACTCTTGCCTTATTTGCGGTGCAGCTGGACTTCTCTGAAACTAGCGTTGCATTATATTATTGCTATCATAGGCGAATAAAAGGGGAACTGTAAATACCCTACGACAAAAAAATGCTCCCGGCGCTGGGCCGGGAGCGGAGCCGACAGGAACAACCTCGTTTTACCAATATGTGAGCTTTACGTTATCAAGCCAGGTGCTGAACGCCACATGATTGCCTCTCATGTCTTCCTGGAACGCTACGTTCAGCTCATTCGTGCCCGATCTCCGGCCAGTGTAGGTCCGGTTGACGTAGTGCTTCACGCCGTCCAGCGTAACCGCGATGTAGGTCAGGGTTGAGCCGGAACGTTTAAATTCCCAAGTCAGGTGGTGCCACTTGAAAGCGGCAGGCATAGCGCACGGGACGCCCGTGGAAATCCAGTTGCCGTTGGCGTTGCCCCATACATCCCAGTGGCCGGCAGCGATATTGCACTCCGTACCGAAGATCCATCGCATGCTGCCATTGGCCTGGTTGTTGTCAAATTCCAGCGCCTGGGCATATTGAGGTGTTTGAATGTAAAAATCCACGTCATACCGCAGATTGGTGGCGCCATTGGCTGCGCCCAGCTGCTTCCACCACAGGGCATCCGCGTAAGGATGGCCGCTGGCGATGTGGAACACTCTGGAAAGGCCGCTCAAAGTGGGGGAGCCGGAATTCGCCGTAAAGATCGATGCACCGGGACCAGCGGCGTTCGCGCCGGCACAGGCCACACAGCTCTGCCAGCCGGCCATTTTCTGAATTTGCGATTTCACCGTCTGCGCGGATGAACGGACTGAAGAGGCCGACAGGAGGAACAGGGCAATCACCAAAACGAACGTTGCTTTGCTTATATTTTTTACCATCACTACTTTACTCCAGGGGATTGTTTGTTTTTGTGCCGCTTCAGTTCCAACGGCGAAGCTGAGATTAACGAGGCATCTACTCTGCCTCAACCCTTTTCGACCGCTCGAGTGAGAAACCGAAAATCGCGGACTACTAAGTGATTAAGGCAGCTACTTAGTTCTGAAAATGAAAAAGGCGGCCACTAAGCCGCCCTTGTCATAAGTTTTTTCATGTTTCCATGCAACTTCAATTCTGGAGCCCAGTTAGAGCAGATCTTCTCTGAAACCGAGCACCCCTAGTCCTACCAGTACGTCAAACTTACTTTGTCGAGCCACGTTGAATAGGCATGCATTGCAAAATCGCCGTCCATCTGGAAGGCCACATTCAGTTCATGGACGCCCGACGCGCGTGCCGGATAGCTGCGATTGACGTAATGAGTCACGCCGTCATAGGTGAAGGAGACGAAGATGACATTGGTGGTAGTGCGCTTGAACTGCCACGTCAGATGGTGCCACTGAAATGCCGTCGGCGCCGAGCAGGCGATGCCCGTGGAAATCCAGTTGCCCGCAGCGTTTCCCCAGACGTCCCAATGGCCGCCCTTGATGTTGCATTGGGTTCCGTAGATGAACTTGTGCGCGCCGTTGGATTGGTTGTTATCAAACTCCAGCGCCTGTGCGACTCCGGGGTTGGTAATGTAGAAATTAACGTCGTATTGCAGATTGCTGGCTGAATCCACGGCACCCAGCTGTTTCCACCACAGAGCGTCCGAGTACGGTTTGGATCCGCTGATGCTGAACTTGGCGGACTTGCCGTCGATCGAGGGCGAAGCCTGATTCTCAACCATCGAGAAGACGGCTACTGGTCCAGCGGCATTGGCCCCGGCACAGACGGTGCAGCTTGCCCAGCCCGGCATCTGGTCGATATCGCTTTTCGTGACGGCCCCGGCGGGAGGCGGCGTTGGTCCGCCCGGAGGAGGGGGAGGGGTCGTGCCGCCTACCGTGAGAGCCATGGGCATCTTGAAGACCGCTCCGCTTGAATCCCATGCCTGGACAACCACGGAGTGGCTTCCGGCCGAGAGAGCCACCGAGGTGTCAAGATGATTTGCCGCAACCAGGTAAACGCTTACGTTGTCCACGTAAATCCTCATGGCGGTAACTGGAAGAGATGACGATGCTGAGGCGACGAAGTGGACTGGAGATCCCGAAGTTGATCCGGCCGCAGGGGCGCTGATCGTGACCCCTGCGAAGGATGCGGTGGCAAGAGCCAATGTCGTGATCAGTAACCGAATAGCGTTTTTCACTGTCCGTACTCCTTAAGAGCTAGGGTGCTTTTCTTGAGGAGCCGAGGTTACGATTTGATCTACTCTGGATGTATCGGGAGAGTACTTAATTGAATTACATTTTGACGCTTAGTATGGTGCTACAGCGAAAGGTCTTGTGCAGACGCAAAAAACGTGGCGATGCGCGAATCTCCAAATAAAGGATTAAGGTATTACACTGTGGAAAAGCCGCGCATGGGATACGCGGCCAGTGCAAAACGTTGCGAAATTACTTCTCTTAAGCGACTGAATCTTCCACTGTGGCAAGCGCCTTTTTCGATTTGTAGGTCAGCATGGAATCGGATACCACGGGCGCCTGATGCAGCTTATGAACCAGGTAAAGGGGCCGCCGCCTGACCTCATCGTAGATTCGTCCAATGTACTCGCCCAGCAATCCCATGCAAATGAGCTGGATGCCGCCTAGAAATAGGATGGCCAGAAGTGTGCCCACGTGACCCGCTCCGGGAATGATCCCGAAATACTTGAGATGAAAAACGGTATTGCCCACCGTTACCAGGGCGAGAAACAAGGTGAAGGCCAGCACCAGACCGCCAAGAACCATCCCCAACCGAAGAGGCTTATAGCTGAAGCTGAAAATTGCATCCATGGCGTATTTAAATAGCTTGAGCAGCGTCTGCTTCGGCTCTCCCGCGGCCCGGCCAGCGCGTTCGTAATAGACCAAGGCAGTGGGGAATCCCACCCAGGCGCGTAGTCCCGGCAGGTAGCGGTTCCCTTCCTGGAGGTTGATAATTGCGTCGGCGGCTTGCCGGTCCAACAGGCCAAAAATTCCCGCATTCAACGGAATGGGAAAATCGGAAATCAGGCCCATGGCTTTGTAGAACAGAGGGAAAAGCCTTCCTCGAATCCCTCGTTCCGCGCGGCTGGAACGCTCGGCAATTACCACCTTGGCCCCGCTTTTCCAGGCTTTCACCATCTGGGGCAAGACCTCCGGCGGGTCCTGGAAATCGCCATCCATGAGCATGATGGCATGGCCGCGGGCAGTTTGCAGGCCGGCAGTAAGGGCGGGCTGATGGCCGAAATTCCGGGAAAATTCCACCACGGTTACGTGCGGGTCTTGCTTCTGGATTTCCAGCAGCAGAGACAGAGAAGAATCCCGACTGCCATCGTTCACATACACTACTTCCCAGCTCTCATGGAGGCCCTCCATCACCGCGCCCACAGCCTGGTGAAACGCCCTGATATTTTCTTCTTCGTTATAAATGGGCACTACCACGGAAAGCATTTTTTACCCCATGAGAACCGTTTTGTTTAAAGCCGCTTTTGTTCCTGATCACTTTCGAGTCAACCGGTCAAAAGCGGCTCATTCAGTTCAATTTCGCTACTAAGCTGCTTCGTGCCTTGCAACTTGTTTGAGCCCGGGTTTCGTCGCTGAACGCTGGCCCACAACATCGGGACGCCCCACACTGTAATAGTTAAGTCCCGCAGCTTCCATGAGCGCCGGATCGAACAGATTGCGCCCATCCACAACAATGGGGTAACGAAGCAGGCTTTTCACGCGCGCAAGATCCAGGGCGGCAAAGTCTTCCCATTCTGTCAACACCAGGCAGGCATCAGCACCCTGCAACGCTTCATATGGTTCGCTCGCGAATTTGATCGGGCTATTGGGACCAAATTCTTCCGCTGCCCGATCCATGGCTGCGGGATCGTAAGCGGTAATCGAACAGCCTTCCTTTGCCAGTCCTTTAATGATGGCGACGGCAGGCGACTCACGGAGATCATCCGTGCCGTTCTTGAAAGCCAGTCCCAGCACGGCCAGCTTCTTGCCTTTCAGGGTCCAGAGGGCTTTCCTGACTTTGCGCATGAAGCGGTTACGCTGTTCTTCGTTGACCCGGACGGTTTCATCCAGCAAGCCGAACGGGCAGCCGTTCTCTCGTGCCACGGAGCGGAAGGCGAGCAGGTCTTTCGGGAAACACGAACCGCCATATCCAACTCCGGGAGACAAGAAGCGCCGCCCAATTCGGGAGTCGGACCCGATGCCTTCACGCACCTGCTCCACGTCTGCGCCGACGGCTTCGCAAACGCTGGCCACGGCGTTGATAAACGAAATCTTCATTGCCAGGAAGGCGTTGGAAGCATGCTTGATCAATTCAGCGCTCTTGGCGCTGGTTTGAATCAGTTGGGCCTGGAACGGGCCGGTAACCGGACCAGGAATGGCGTCGGCATTTTTGAAATAGCTGCCGTCCACCAGAGGCTGATAGGCCTGGGCCACCAAATTGGCGCAACGCTCGCTGTCGGCTCCAACCACAATACGGTCCGGATAGAGAAAGTCGGCCACCGCGGTGCCTTCGCGCAGGAACTCGGGGTTAGAGGCCACGTCAAACAACTCAGCCGGCGCGCCGTTCAACAGCATGATTTTGCGTACCCAGCTGTTGGTATAGACCGGGACCGTGCTCTTTTCTACCACCACTTTGTAGTCATCAATGGCGCAGGCGATTCCCTGGGCCACCGATTCCACATAAGAGAGGTCGGCATCGCCGTCATCTTTAGGCGGCGTGCCTACAGCGATAAATATCAGTTGGCTGCGGCGTACCGCCAGAGGAAGGTCGCCGGTGAAGTCCAGCCGCTTGCCGCGGTGGCGCTCCAGCAATTCGGGAAGAAATTTTTCGTGGATGGGGCACTCGCCGCGCTTCAGTGCCGCTAATTTATGCTCATCGTTATCGACTAAAAGAACCTCATGGCCCAATTCTGCGAAACAAGCGCCCGCTACAAGGCCCACATAACCTGATCCGACAACAGCGATTCTCATCCCTGGGTCCCCACATCTGAACGAAGTGTATGCTCACGCACGGGTTGCCGTGAAATCCTGAGCAGCTAAAAACTTTCGATGTCAGAACACCTGCTCAGGATGTCAGGTCTAAGTAAATCCAACGCTAGCCAACGTCATTAGGGCCAACTACATCAGACAAACGAGAGTTGCTGCTTTTGCTTCCCATGGCTCGGCAGCGCTAGATAAAAATCCAACTGTTGGCATACAGGTTTATGACGCTTTTGAGAAAAGTTCCCCTCGCATGTTGCACCACTTTGCTTGCTCTATCGATTCTCACCGGTTGCGCCGGGGTCGGCGCCAGCGGAGGCGGCAGCCCTACTTCCACGCCAAGTCCCACTCCCAGCGCCACTCCAGTGGGCACGTTGCAGAGCGTGAACCACATCATTTTCATGATGCAGGAAAACCGCTCGTTTGACTCCTACTTTGGAAAGATCAATGACTATCGTGCCAGCCTAACCCTGGGCCGCGACGCTGACGATCTGGAAACCGATTTCACCAATCCGGCCGATGACGGCGACACCATTCGCACCTTCCATCTAACGACCAGCTGCATCTACAATACGACCGCCGCGTGGCTGGAGTCACACGGCAACGCCAACAGGTTCGATACCAGCGACAGTGCACCGCTCCTGCTCGATGGCTTTGTCCACACCGGTGGTGGGCTGGCCATTTCTGATGGCGACCCCGACACCAAGGGCGTACGCTCCATGGGCTATTACACACAGAGTGACCTGCCCTCGCCCTATTGGTTCGCAACCCAATTTGCTACTTCGGACCGCTTTTACAATCCTGAGCCGGCTCAAACCGAGGCGACGCGGCTGTATGCCATGGCGGCAACTTCGCAGGGATTGGTTCATCCCCCTCAGGACACAAATAGCCAACTCACAGCCAAGACAATCTTTCAGTTGCTGGATGCAGCCAACATTTCGTGGAAGATTTATTCCGTCGACCGCCAGCCGGATGGCAAGCTGATTACGTCGCTACGCAATTTCCAGCCTTATGGAGCTACCAAAGAAGATCACATTGTTCCCATATCGCAGTTTTTTACTGATGTTCAAAACAACACGCTGCCCGCATACTCATATATTGAGCCCGGCTTTTCATCCGGACGCGACGAGCATCCTGGAAAGAGCAACAACTTGCAGCCCGGCGCAGCGTTCATAAATTCTCTCTTCACCGCTTTGATCAACAGCCCTTCCTGGAAAGACTCCATCTTCATTGAGACTTTCGATGAAAACGGAGGACTGTTCGATCACATTAGTCCCATGATTGATGGCAGGCCGATTCAGCAACTCGCAATCGGCGCAACGGGGCAAGCTGTTGGGGCAGGTAAATATCCAACCGACGCCACAATTATGCATGTGCCCAATCCAGACGGTATCAAGCCCAAAGACCTGATTCCCGGAAAAGACCCTCAGGATGATTTCATTCGCACCGGTTTCCGCGTGCCGTTGATAATTGTCTCTCCGTTCGCCAAGCCCCATTACATCTCACACACGCCCATGGACTACACGGCTGTGCTCAAATTCGTGGAAAAACGCTTCAACTTACCGAACTTGACCGCGCGCGATGCGGCCCAGGCCGATATGGAAGAGTTCTTTGACTTTTCCTCTCCGAACTTGAACCCGGGCTCTCCTGCAAGCCAGCCCATTAACCTGCCGTGTGATGCGACTCGCGCTTCAGGAACCAACGGCGTTCCGTTCCCGCAGTAGGGCAGTCGCAGATCCGCTGATGGACCCAGATCAAGAAGAAAGCCGCGAATTGCGCGAATGCACTCGAATCAAACACCATAACGTGATTCGCGTCTTTCGCGTTGATTCGCGGCCGATTTAGTTTCTATCTCTGTTTATCGGTGTTCATCTGCGGCTAAGCTGTTGTTGCTAAGCGCTGATTGCTGACCGCTCTTGCGCGTCACCGCCTCTGGCGCAAAAAAACAAATAACCGAAGAAGATCACTCCCAGCGATCCGGAGAGCGCAAATTTCCACTGCCAGGGCAGCGCCGAGGGCGAGATAAATCCTTCAATCAGTCCGGCGACAATCAATATCGGAACAGTTCCCATCAGCAAGCGGACGGCTTCACCACCGGCTTTAGCCAGGGCGTCCGATCGTGACAGCAATCCGGGAAAGAGCAGTCCCTGGGCCAGGCGCAGGCCCGCGCCGCCGGCGATGAAGATCGCGGGCAGCTCCAGCACGCCGTGCGGCGCCACAAAGCTCCACAACGGAAGGCTCATATCATTGAGCCAGCACGCCATTCCCACTGCGCCAATCAGCACTCCGTTGAACACCAGCATAAACACAGTGCCTATTCCGCCTGTAATTCCGTAAGCGAAGGTAAGAAACGAGACCGTGATGTTATTGGTCATGATGCCGGTGGAGACGGCTGGAGCGATGCTGACCACCGAATCGGTCCACATCTTATGGTGATCGATGGTGTCCAGGATATGCGGCGGCAGGAAGGCACGCAGAAAATCTGGCCGGGTCAGTGACAGCAGCATGCCAGCCAGTCCTCCCACAACAAATAGCAGCAATGCCGTGACGATCAGATGAAGATTTTTGCGAAATATCTCCGGATAGATGCGGCGGTAATAATGGATGATCCCGCGCGCGCTCGATTTTTCTCCAGCATAGATGGTATTGTGAGCGCGGGAGAGGAGAAGATTCAGGGAACGCGCGTAGGATTTTCCCGTAACGTCTTCGCGCAATGTGGAAAGATCGGCGGCGGCCTGCCGGTAGAGAAGTCCAAGCTCCTGCAACTCCAGTTGGGTCAGCGATTTCAGGCCGCTGGCCTTTACCTGGTCCAGCAGACGTTCCAGGCGTTTCCAATGACTCTGACGCTTTTCCAGCCAATAGGTAGAAATCATCGTGGCGACTGACAAGCTTATCATCGACACTCCGGAGCAGGTCCACCTGGAATTTGTGCTGGCCGGCATCGGCAGCCGTTTTATGGCGATATTCCTTGACGTCGTAATCGAGGCCGTTCTTTACCTGGTGCTGTTTCTTCTCACGGTGCTATGGATCAGGGGCGGAATTTTTTCGGCAACCCGCTCCGTCTGGTGGAAGGCGATTGTCACTCTGGTGATCTTCTGCATCTACTGGGGCTATTACGCCATTTTTGAAGCGCTATGGAAGGGGCAAACGCCGGGAAAGCGGTGGGCGGGAATACGCGTTATCAAAGATTCCGGCCGGCCCATCAATGCTTTTGAAGCGATCACCCGCAATCTGGTGCGGGCCATAGATTTCCTGCCTGGCTTTTATGGAATCGGCGTGGTCACCATGCTGCTGAATGCAAAGAACCGCCGCCTGGGAGATTATGTTGCCGGGACCCTGGTGGTACATGAGACGTCCGATCGCGAATCAACTCTCTTTTTCAATACCCCGACCTGCACCGACTTTACCTTGCACCAGGCCGCCGGCCTGACCGTGCAGGAAGCCGAGCTCATTGAGACTTTCCTGGCGCGGCGGCTGGAGATCCCGCTCGAAGTGAGGAGATTCAATTCCCAGCGGATAGCCGATATGATCTGCGCGCGGCTGAACGTTCCGCCTGAATCGCGCCCGCCGGACAATGAGAATTTTCTCGAGTTGATAGTCAGAGAGTTTCGCAGCCGGGCCCAATATCGTTAGTTTTTATCGCTCCGTTCCAAGAAGAAAATAAGGAGAATTACGTGTCTATTTGTCGGATAGCTGTAGTTTTTTTGCTGTTAATGGCGCTCACAGCTCCGCTCGCTCCAGCGCAGGACGATCGAACGCAATCAGAAGCAACTCTGCGTCAATTGGAACAGGACCTCGCCGCCTCCGTGGCCCGCGGCGACTCCCATCTTTGGGAGCAAGTGGTAGCGCCGGAGTGGACGATCATCGACCAATTTGGCCAACAACTGGACAAGCCCGCCATGCTGGCAGCTTACAAAAGCCGAAGGACCACGCTGGACTCCTTCAGAGTCTATGACGTGCAGGTCCGGTTCCTCAAGGATGATGTTGCACTTGTGACAGCGCAGGGAAGGGCTGTCAGGGGCCCAACAGGAAGAAAAATCACGGTGACGGACCGCTTCATGGACGTTTTTGTACGGCGGCAGGGAAAGTGGCTAGTGGTGGCATCTCAACTGACTCCAGTGAGGGCGGCGCCCTGAAATTCATCCGTTGATACAATCTAAATAGCCGAACCTTTAAGGTAAATAACCGACATGCACTAACGATTACCCCATGCGGCTTGGGTTTCGCCGTTTTTCTGTGGTATTTTAGCCCAAATTGCACTTGTTTCCGGTTTCCCACGGCACTTGGAAAGGCTGCCCTTCGGTTCACGATTCTTATGGCACTCGGGTTTGGTTTCAACAAGGTAAAGGTCCTGGCGCAGGCGGAGAAATTCGTCCAGCAGGGAAAGCTGCCTAACGCGATAGCAGAATACGAAAAAATCATCAAGGAAGATCCCAAGGATCTGACCGTGTTGAACACCGTGGGCGATCTCTACGCCCGCATGGGCAGCAATGAGCAGGCCACCTACTACTTCAAGAGAGTAGGCGACCAGTACGCCCAAAATGGCTTCACCGTTAAGGCCATTGCCATTTACAAGAAGCTGACCAAAACGGCCCCTTTCAACGCTGAGAACACCACCAAGCTTGCGGAGCTTTACGGCCAGCAGGGCCTGTTCAACGATGCCCGTGTGCACTACATGCAGGTGGCGGACCAGATGATTAAGTCCGGGGAACACAACCAGGCAGCCCGGATCTTCCAGAAAATTTTGGAACTCGATCCGGAGAATGCGCACACCCAGGCCAAGCTGGCCGACCTTTATCAGAAGCTGGGGAAAAAAGACGAAGCCCGCAACATCTACTACACCGCGGCGGAATCTCTCTATGCCCGCGGCTCCTATGCCGCAGCCGAGGAGGCCCTGGATAAGGTGCTTGCGCTGGATCCCACCAATGCGGGCGCGCTCATGCTGCGCGGCATGCTTGCCGTTGACTCCGGTGACAGTCAGGCGGCCGTGATCTATCTGGAGCAGGTCTCAGATCTGGATTCGCGGCCTGATGGTTTGCGGGCATTGCTTCGCGCCAAGCTGCACACCGGCAATCCTGAAGGAGTGGAGGGTGTCGCCAACAAGCTGTTGACCACCCACAACGATATTACTGGGATCACGACCGTCGCCCAGTGGTATGTGACTAACAACCATCTGGAAAAAGCGCTGCGGCTTTATGAAGCAAACGCAGAGCGAATTTTCGCAGGGAACCAGGCTGCGCTGCAGGAAACGCTTTATCCGCTGATGAACCGCGCCAAAGATAACCCTGCGGCGCTGGCCATTCTGAACCGGCTTTTGAATCAGGCGGGCGACCACAGCCAGTCCGCGGAGATGATC
>JBARMK010000265.1:0-7020 GCA_049802395.1 Candidatus Angelobacter sp. | reverse complement strand
TGTCGATAATATTGAGCGCCACCTGCTGAAGAACGGCAAGACGTTCAAGTCCTACGCGCAGTCGCTGCCATTTCCCGGCTACACCGGGCTTTACTCCGGCGCGTACATGAAGCGGCATGCCCCGCTTCCCTATTTCACTGAGATGGCGAACAGCAGCCTGCTCAAGGACCACGTTTCAACCACTGAACTGGCAAAAGACATCGCTAACAATACGCTGCCCAACTTCGCCTTCATCACGCCGGACGGCAACAATGACATGCATAACTGTGGCGCCAATCTGGGCGCGTGCTTCGCAACGGCCGACCAGTTCCTGAAAAACACCATCGGACCGCTGCTGGCCAGCCCGCCGTTCCAGCCAGGCGGTGACGGCGTTCTCATTATCTGGGCCGATGAAGCCGATCTGGGCTCCGACAATCGCTGCAGCGCAACCGTGCTGACCGGCTGCGGCGGACATATTCTGGTGGCAATGATCGGCCCACAGGTGAAAGCCGGGTACAAGTCGACAACCAACTACCATCATCAGAGCGTGCTGCGGACCATGCTGGAAGCGCTGGGCACCACCGCCAACTTCCCCTCCGCCGCCAATACTGCCCCCGATATGCGCGAATTCTTTAAGGGTAATGGCACAGTTACCGCGGCGACTGGAGCGATCAAGATCTCTGCTCCCACTGCAAGCACGGTCGTCGGCCCCAGCGTCCATGCAGTTGCCGACGCCTCAGCTCCAAGTCCGATCACAGCCATGCACATTTATGTCAATAACGTATTAGTGCATCAGGTCGCATCCTCTCACATAGATACTGTTTTAAGTCTGGCCAAGGGAACTCACAATGTGGTCTTCCAGGCTTGGGACAGCAAAGGCAACATCTACAAAGCGCCGAAAACAATCACTGTGCAATAGACAGGCGGCAGTTGTCCTTCGCAAAGGGCGCGAAACGCACAAAAAAGGAAAATGGAAGCAGAATCCTTATTGTGCCGTTCGTGCCCTTTCTGTGCTTTCAGATTCGTGCTGGTTGGTACTAAAATCTTCGCCATGGTCCCCTCCCAGGTCTCAGGCTTTGTCCTTGCGGGCGGCAAGAGCACGCGTATGGGGCAGGATAAAGCGGCTTTATCGTTGAACGGACGCACGCTGCTGGAGCACGCGTTGGCGGCGCTGCGCGAGGTGTGCCGAGACGTGGCCATCCTGGGCAGGTATGAGAGCTACGGCGCGTTCGCGCCCGCCTATGAGGATATTTATCCCGGATGCGGGCCGCTGGGCGGCATCCACGCGGCGCTCTCTAATTCGCATACGCAATACAACATCGTTACCGCCGTGGACACGCCATTCCTGATGCCGCAGCTCCTCTCCTATCTGGCGGAACGGGCCATAGCCTCAGGGGCCGTGGTGACAACGCCGGAGATCGACGATTACACGCAGCCACTTTGCACAGTTTATTCGCTGGATTTCCTGCCGATCGCGGAACGGGCATTGAAGGCCGGCAATTACAAAATCGTTCCGCTGTTTCCGCGCAGCCAGACGCAGGTGATCAAGGAAGCCGAGTTGCGGCAGTTTGCCTTCTCGGCGGAGATGTTTGAAAATCTAAATACGCCGGAAGACATGGAACGCGCGCGGCGGCGCTTCTCCGGCGTAGACAGATGAACACCCACTCGCAGCCAACAGACCCGGAGCGCCACGAGCCGTACATCGAATTCAAGCAGGTCAATAAATCCTTTGGCGACCACCGCGTGCTTGAGGATGTGAGCTTTCCGGTGTTTCCCGGAGAGACGCTCTGCATTCTTGGGCGCAGCGGCGTAGGCAAATCCGTTTCTCTGCACCACATCATGGGTTTTCTCAAACCCGACTCGGGTCGCGTGATTGTGGCTTTTGAAGACATCACGGATTACTCGGAGGCCCAGCTCGAGCATATTCGAAAAAAAGTCACCATGGTCTTTCAAAACGGGGCGCTGTTCGATTCGCTGACCGTGGGCGAAAACGTTGCCTTCCCCCTGCGTGAGCGGCATGACCTGGACGAACAGCAGATATTCCAGATCGTTGACGGCCTGCTGGATATGGTGGGCGTGAAGCCTATGCGTGATCAATTGCCTTCAGACCTCTCCACCGGCATGAAGCGCAGCGTGGCGATTGCGCGCGCGCTCTCAGCTCAGCCGGAATGCATCTTGTATGACGAGCCCACAACTATGGTCGATCCGCTAATGGCGCAACTGCTGGGCGACTTGATCCAGAAACTCAAGCAGCAGCTCAAGCTCACAAGCATCGTGGTAACGCATGACATGCGCCTGGCCAAGAAGCTGGCCGACCGAATCGTTTTCCTGCATGAGGCTCGCGCCATCTTTGTGGGATCGGTTGAGGAAATGGAGCGAGCCAATGAGGAAGTGGTGCAGGAGTTTCTGAAACTCGACGAACTGATTGTGCCCGGTCGGGACGATGGATATTCCATGTACACGTGAGAAGAACCTTGAAACACAGACGTGTTTCAATGGTTTTCGCCGACTGGATTCAAGCCCGTGCAGTCCGTTTTTCCAGCACTGCCAACAGACTATTCTTCGCCTGGGCGCTTAGCCGTCCGTTGCGCAGAACTTCTTTGATCAGGTTTACGGGAAGTTCTCCAGCCAGATGGATCAAGCGCGCCGAAGGCGTATGCCTGTTGCCCAGCAGCGCGGCCTTCACGTCATTGCGATAAGACCATTTCTGGTGTCGCGAAACCGCTGGCGCAAGCAGCTCAGTCCCAGTTTCCACCTTTAACGCGCGCACAATGAACATCTCCGTCATGCGCGGATTGGAAAGAGCGGCTTGCATGATGCGCACTTCTTTATCCAGCAGCAGCGCAGCAGCCACGCGGCCTGAACTTCGTTTGGCCAAGGTTGAACGCTCTCCGGATGAGATGGTGTCTATCCGGTGGATGAGCGCTTCTTCCGCCGCGCGCTTTACATCGGGTGGCACTGACGGAAGCAAGGCCACTTGCATCAACTCAAAGACATGAATGTGCCGGATGGTTGGCACCGAAACATGGCGCGGCGTACGCGGGTGCATGACCAGAGACAGCCGAACTTTCTGCTGTCTGGCAATGTGGCCGTTCTTACTTAAGGCTTCAAGGGCTTCGGGTGGCAGATCGCGACGGTTGAGCAAAGCCAACGCAAGATCTTCCGTGAGGCGGGCATCCGCAGCCACGGCGACCAGGATATCCGGCGACGAGTCGTGGACCAGCTGCCCTAGATCAGCGTCCGCGGACAAGATGATCTTTTTGGAAGAGGTTGCGCCGCGCACGCGCGGAGGCTCCGGCTGCTCCGGCGGTTCATGCCAGCCTTCTTTCTCGTCAGTGGATGATTCGCTCATCGGCGGACTCCACGCTGGGCCGCGATCTCCAGTGCGCCCAGCACCGGGCGCACGTAGGCAAAGCTGACGGCGGCCTGCGGCTGTTGAACTCGCATGGCTTCCTTGAATGCCTGGCGCACCAGCGCCGATCCCTGCAACACGCCGCCGGAGAGCGCCACCGGAACAATCCCGCCCTGTGGCCACAGCCGCTGGATGACCGCACTGGCTAGTCCGGCAAGGGCTTTGCCGGCGCGCTCGGTAATCTCGCGGGCATGTTCGTCGCCGTGCTCCGCAGCGTTCACCACGGGGCCCGCCAACTCGGGAAAGCGCGGTTCGGAGGCGTTGGCCAGCCGGATCACCTCTTCCGGCGCCACCTTCCAGCAGTCGGCAATGGTTGAAAGCAGTCCATTGCTCTTGCCGACATCAAAAGAACGCAGCGCTTCCGCCACAGCTTCCCTGCCCACCCAGAATGCCGAGCCTTCGTCGGAGACGTTCGGTCCCCAACCGCCGGCGCGTGCGGTTTCACCGGCCTGATTGCGGCCAAAAGCGATGGACCCTGTCCCGGAAATCACCAGCACGCCGGGCGATGTGCCAAAGGCGGCGCGATGGGCAATCACGTGATCGCCGGCAACGTAAATGGTCGCATCCGGCGTGAGTTCGCGAATGGTCTGCTGCGCCCAGTGCACGGCTTCCGCCAGAGAAGCGCCCGCCATCCCGATGCATACATGCTGAACTTCATTGGGAGAGACGTGCGCGAGCCCACATGCCTGCCGGATCACGGCCTGCAGATTTTCCCGGCCGCGCTCTTTTCCCACACGCGCTAGTTTGCAACTTGCACCCGTGGCCTGGCCCAGAAGCTCGGCGCCGTTGCTCACAGCGCAGTCTGTCTTGGTTCCTCCGGCGTCAATTCCCAGGTACAGTGGCATGATTGGACTTTAATTCATCTTCCCACAATTTTTACTTTTGCTTTGTACCATTTTTCCCGAATAATGGCCTAGCGGATTCGCTTCAACCCATTCATGCGCCTGCAAATTATCGATGGAATCATAATCGTTGCCTACCTGATCGGCATCACTCTCTTTGGACTCAGGTTCCGCAAGGCCCAAAGGTCACTGCGCGACTATTTTCTGGCCGACCGCAACATACCCTGGTGGGCCATAGCCCTCTCAATTGTGGCTGCAGAAACCAGCACGCTCACGGTCATCGGCACGCCGGGTATCGCTTACGGTGGCAATTTCGGTTTCCTGCAGCTCATTCTCGGTTATCTGCTCGGCCGCATCGTCGTCAGCCTGGTCTTCATTCCCCAGTATTTTCGCGGAGAGATGTTTACCGCATATCAGTTGATTGAGCGCCGTTTCGGAAAACATTTGCACAGGATTACCGCAGGAGTTTTTCTGGCGACGCGCGCGGCAGCCGAAGGCGTGCGAGTTTGGGCAGTGGCCATTGTGATCAGCATTGCGCTGGGGACGGGCGGCGTTACTTCG
This sequence comes from Candidatus Angelobacter sp., assembly GCA_049802395.1. Lineage (GTDB taxonomy): Bacteria > Acidobacteriota > Terriglobia > Terriglobales > Acidobacteriaceae > Angelobacter. The sequence goes on along the minus strand of JBARMK010000265.1, from coordinate 2,226 downwards.
GTGGCGATCATAATGTTGCTCACGCTCATTTACACCTTTGAAGGCGGCATGGCCGCGGTGATCTGGACAGACGTGGTCCAGCTCGCCATCTATGTCGGCGGCACGTTTATTGGCTTTTTTACGCTTCTGCATTTGGTCCCAGGCGGATGGTCGGCGGTCCACTCCATCGCGACCGAAGCCGGCAAGATGCAGGTGTTCGATTTCTCGCTCAATTTTTTCAAGACTTATACGTTCTGGACTGGATTGATTGGCGGGATGTTCCTGAATACCGCGACGCATGGCACGGACCAATTGATGGTCCAACGTTTGCTTGTAGCTCGTAACCAGCGCGACTCCATTGCCGCGCTTCTCTTCAGCGGCGTCGTTATTCTGGTCCAGTTCACATTGTTTCTTCTGGTTGGCGCAGGACTGTGGGTCTTCTATCGCACGTTCCCCTCCGGCGTGGCCTTTGCCACCAATGACTATGTTTTCCCCACATTCATTGTGCAGCACATGCCGCACGGAATCTCTGGCCTGTTGATTGCCGCGATTTTGGCGGCTGCCATGTCCAACCTGAGCGCGGCATTAAATTCCCTTTCCTCCACAACCATGATTGATTTCTATCTGCGCCGCAGACCGGAAACCTCTGACCGCAAACGCTTGGGACTGTCTCGTGGCGCCACTATCGTCTGGGGCGTGGTGCTATTCGGCCTGGCGCTCGTCTCGCGGCAGAGCCGCACCGTCCTGGAAACAGGATTGAGTCTTGCTTCCGTGGCTTATGGCGGTCTTCTCGGTGTCTTTCTCCTGGGACTTCTCACGCGGCGCGCCAGACAAACCGGCGCAATTATTGGTATGCTCTGCGGACTGTTCCTTAACATTTATATCTGGAAGTGGACCCATATCGCCTGGACCTGGTATGTGACGTTCGGTTCCATCACGACTTTTGTTGTGGGATATCTGGCAAGTTTTCTGGAGGCCGGCAAAGATGCGAGCAGCGCCCAAACCAGCGCCTGAACTGCTGCGCGAGCTGAATGTGTGGCATGCCGTATCCATCGTGGTCGGCACCATCATCGGCAGCGGAATTTTTCTTGTTCCCGCGGAGATGATGCAGGCCGTGGGTTCGGCCAAGCTGGTCTACCTGGTTTGGATCGTCGGCGGCCTGCTTTCATTCTTTGGAGCGCTGACTTACGCCGAATTGGGCGCGTTGCGGCCGTTTGCCGGCGGTGAATACGTTTACGTACGCGACGGCTACGGACCTCTGCTCGCATTTCTCTACGCCTGGACCTGGTTCCTGATCGCCAAACCCGCCTCCATTGCCAGCGTCACAATGGGACTGGTGCGCGTGCTGGGCAACTTTTCCGTTTTCAGCTTTCTTCCTCACACTATCCTGATATTGCGCGGCCCCGGCGGTCATGATCTGGGAATCACCTGGGGACATGTGGTCGCGATTGCGGCCACGATCCTGATCTCCGCGCTGAATTACCTGGGCGTGCGCAAGGCCGGCAACTTCCAACTGGTCCTTACCGCACTGAAGATCGTCATGATCGCGCTGATCATTGGAGCGGGCTTTAGCGCGGCTACAGGTAGCTGGAGCAATTTCGGAACAACGTTTCTCGGCGCCAAGGGCGGCATGGCGGGGTTCATGGCCGCCCTGGTGGCCGCGTTGTGGGCCTATGACGGCTGGAATGACCTGAACATGGTCAGCGGCGAAATTCGCAACCCGCAGCGCGGCATTCCCCTCGCGTTGATTGCCGGCGTGGCCATTGTGGCGCTGCTATACATGGGCGTAAGCGCCGCCATACAGTATGTGTTGCCGGCAAGCGCCGTCGCCGGGTCAAAAGTCCCAGCGTCGCTGGCAACGCAGATTGCCATTGGCTCGCTCGGCGCTGGGCTGGTCACCGCCGGCATGGCGCTCTCCATGTTCGTGACCCTGAACGGGACCATTATGAGCGGCGGGCGCATTCCCTTCGCCGTGGCGCGCGACGGATACTTCTTCAATAAACTGGGCGAGGTCCACCCGCGTTTTCATACTCCGGCATTGGCAATTGTGGTGCAGGCGATCATGGCCATTGCGCTGCTGCTGGTGGGCGGAGCGTTCAAGGATCTTTTTTCGCTGGCGATCTTTGCCGAGTGGCTCTTCTACATGATTGCCGCCAGCACCATCTTCGTATTCCGCATTCGCGAGCCGAATGCTCCGCGTCCTTACCGCGTGTGGGGATACCCGGTGGTGCCCGCGCTGTTCATTGT
>JBARMK010000264.1:0-10359 GCA_049802395.1 Candidatus Angelobacter sp. | reverse complement strand
GGACAATCCTTATTCATTGCGGTGGATGACCGAACTGAAGGTGCCGGTGCAAGCGCATTCAGAAACTGAGTACATTGCGATGCTCCAACAGCACGGCTTCAAAGACGCACAGGCCCGGCGTATTCCCGACCGCAGTCCCACGCCGGAGACATACTCGGGCAAATGGTTCAAGAACGCCGACGAGCTGCGTGATTTCAAGCGGATTGGGGCGCTGTTGCTCATCGCATCCAAGTGACGCCCCACTGAGTCAGATAATTGTGAAAGACCAGCGAATGTGAGAAAAATTGAGCATTTCTCCTGTACCATGGTGTTTGTAAGGTTTCCTAGCCCGCTCAGGAAAGCGCGCCGTCGCATGTTGATTTACCAGCCATAGTTCATGCGTGCACAGCGATCGCGGCGTGTAATCTGCCCAGCAAGGCAATCACAAGGAGCCCTGCCACGCATGAGAGTCCACCTGATCAATCCGAGCAACGTGTCTTTCGGTACAGCCGTAATCACCCCACGCTGGCTGTATGTGCTGGCGGCCGCCACACCCAGTTCTTACGGCGACCCTAACCTCGTTGATGAAACTCTTGAGCTGCTTGATCCTCTCCAGATTCAGGAAGGCGATGTCGTCGGCGTAGGTATTCATACAGGTAACGCGTTGCGCGGTTATGAGATCGGCCGACTGGCGCGCAGCCGCGGCGCATGGGTGGTCTATGGCGGCATTCACGCAACCCTCTACCCGGAGGAAGCGCACCAAATCGGCGGGGCGCACGCTGTGGTCAAAGGCGACGGCGATGTAGCCTGGGCCACCGTTTTGGACGATTGCATGAATTATCTCCCCAAGGAAATTTATGAAGCCGGACGGATTGAGGCTTCCACATTCAAGGCCGCCCGCTGGGATTTATTGCCGCCCAACCGCTATATGTGGGCGTCGGTGCAGACGGTTCGCGGGTGTCCCAAGCATTGTTCCTTCTGCTCGGTGTGGCGCACAGATGGACAGCGGCCGCGCCAACGCTCTTCTGACGTTGTGCTGGAAGAAATCGTCCAGTTGCGACGTCTCGGGTTTCGTTTTATTGCACTGGCCGATGACAATTTCTATCCCGTCACGCTCACCGACCTGCAACTGGCCGAAAGGCAAAACAATCTGCATCGCCTGCAGGAGCTGAAAGCAATTCGCGCGGAGCGATTCGAATTAATGGCGGGCCTGGCACAGCTTCCCGCAGACACTGTTTTCTTTACCCAGATCACCATGGAGGCCGCCGAAGATCCTGATTTTCTTGCCGCTATGAAAGCCGCCCACATCAAAGGCGCGCTGGTAGGAGTGGAGGCGGTTACGCCGGAAGGATTGAAAGATGTTTATAAGGATTTCAATTTCGCCGGGGACAATCTGGTCCAGCGCCTGCGGACCTTTCGCCGCCATGGCATCCATGTGCTGGGATCGTTCATCTTCGGCCTGCCCAGTGACCGCCCCCAGACTTTCGACGCCACGGCCGCAGTGGCCCAAATGGCGGAGCTCACCTTCGCACAGTTTGTGATGTTGACCCCATTTCCCGGGACCGTGGACTTCGCGCGATGGGAAAAGAATATGGAGGGCGACACCACGCGCATCACAGGAATTCCTCTTACCCGTCATTGGCTGATTCCACAGTCGCTCCGGCCCAAAGTCTATTCTCCTCATCCTGTAATGTCGGACCTGGAATTGCGGCAGAGAACGCAGGGCGTATGGGACAAGTTTTACAGTGTGAAGTCAATCTGGAAACGCGCCAAATGCGTCAAGACGCTCAAGGCCCGCATGGCCTTTCTGCTGATTTCAAAACTTTATCGCCGGATGTATGCCGACACCGGCATTGCCACGGACAGCGCACGCGTGGCCCGCTCAGCGCAATGGGCGCGCTGGCTGGCCAAACCCTGCCAACGCCTGTTTGCCGGCCAGCCGATGCCGGACTTGCAAGTACCTGGGCGGCATGTAAGTTCAGTCGTGTCCGCCGAACTCCAAGTGCTGTGAAAGCTGCCGCAATCGGGATGCTCTGGTATCAGCGTTAAGGTGTGCTGTTGGTGGTAATGTGGTGCGCCCGGAGAGATTCGAACTCCCGGCCTGTTGCTTCGGAGGCAACCGCTCTATCCAGCTGAGCTACGGGCGCGCGATGAGACTGTTACAGGGTATCATTTCTGCTGGGTGGTGCGAAACGTCCCTGAAAGCCGGCTGTTGGAGTTATCTCCCTGCTTTCCGTCCAGCCGCCCGGTTTTCTTGCTTGCCTGTTGCCCCGCGAAGCCCTACACTCGTCCGTTTGCCTATGACACAAAATTTATTGCCTATCACCACCATCGCTGGAGCGCTGAATCTGCCCGATTCATATTTCGAGCCGATTGGCCGGTACGGCGCCAAACTGAAGCTCGATATCCTTTCCGATCCGGCATTTCCGCCGCGCGGCAAGCTGATCCTGGTTACGGCCACCACGCCGACGGCATCGGGTGAAGGCAAAACCGTCACCTCGATCGGGCTGACACAAGGACTGGAGCGCATTGGCAAGAAGACGATCATCACGTCGCGCGAACCGTCGCTGGGGCCGGTCTTTGGCATGAAGGGAGGAGCCGCAGGTGGTGGAAAATCACAAATTGAGCCCAGCCAGAAGATCAACCTGCATTTTCACGGCGATTTCCATGCGATCACCTCAGCGCACAATCTGCTGGCCGCGTTGATCGATGCTCATGTTTTTCATGGCAACGCGCTAGACCTTGACGTGGACAGGATCACATGGCCGCGCACCATGGACATGAATGATCGCGCCCTGCGCCGCATTACGGTGGAAATCGGCGAGAAGAGAGGTGGCGCGGTCCGCCATACCGGCTTCGTCATCACCGCAGCCTCAGAAGTCATGGCGATTATGGCCCTGGCAAACAACATTGAGGACCTGCGGCGCCGCCTGAACGCAATTGTGGTCGGCGTTACAAAGTCAGGCAAACCGGTGCACGCCGCAGACCTGAGCGCGACCGGAGCGATGATGGCACTCCTGAGCGAGGCTATCCTGCCCAACTTGGCCCAGACGACTGAGGGAACGCCTGCGATGGTCCACACCGGGCCATTCGGTAACATCGCACATGGAACCAGCAGCGTGATCTCGCACCAGATGGGAGTGCGACTGGCGGATTACGTGGTTAACGAAGCCGGCTTTGCCGCGGACCTGGGCGCAGAAAAATATTTTGACATCGTGATGCGTTCTTCAGGCATTGCGCCGGCATGCGCCGTTCTGGTGACCACGGTACAGAGCATGCGCAACCAGGGCGAAGGGGACCTGGAGCGTGGCTTGCCCAACCTCCGCCGCCACATACAGAATCTGACTCAGTTTGGGGTTCCCACGGTGGTTGCCTTGAACCGCTTTCCCACGGACACAGAATCCGACCTCAAGCGGTTAGCGGACTTCTGCACAGAGCAAGGCGCTACAAGCGCGCTGAGTGAAGCCTACACCAAAGGAGGTGCGGGGGCCGCAGCGCTTGCGGAAAAAGTTGTCGAAGTAATCGAGAAGAACCCAAAGCCGAAAGTCCTGCCGATTTATTCTCTCGACGAATCGCTGGAAGACAAGATCACCAAGGTTGCTACGCAGATTTACGGGGCCGCGAATGTAACCTTCAGTGACAAGGCAAGAGCCCGGCTGCAACAGTTCAATGATTGGTGCTTCAGTAAACTGCCGGTCTGCATCGCCAAGACGCAGTATTCATTCACGGACAATCCTAAACTCCTGGGCGCGCCCACCGGCTGGACGTTGAATGTCACTGACGCCTCACTTTCCGCTGGTGCGGGATTTGTGGTGGTGATTGCCGGCAATATGATGCTGATGCCCGGTTTGCCCAAGGTCTCTCGCGCAGCAAGCGTTGATGTGGATTCCAGGGGCGAAATTATCGGCATTTAGCAGCCATTGCACGGAGGCGCGGACCAGTGCCGCGACGCAAAATGCGTCAGGCGCGGCTACGGACGCCTAATGCCCTTGCTGGAAGCAAGATAATGGCGCGCAACAGCTCAAGTACTCCATCGACGGCGATGCCCACGATACGGAAGGGCAACAGCAGCACCCACACCAGCGGATAGAGCACCAGCGCTAGCAAGGCCAAAGGCCAGCAGAGTACAAGCAGGATGCACCACAATAGGAATTTCATCATCCCTCCATCACTCAATACGCCGCAATCATGAGAAAAGTTCCCACGGTGAGGCCGCATTGAGTTGAGGACCGCAGAAGTCGATAAAGAGCTGGTGGGCACAGCCGCATTAGAAAGAAGATTCAGCGGTGGAAATGATCTTAAACGGCTGGTTATGGAATGGAAGGTCCACGGCATCGCAGCTATAGGTCAACCGGAATGGGACAGATGAGGGAGCAAAACTTTGCAGGTTCATAGTCGCGCCGGGGGCAAGCAGCAACGTGCCGTTGATAGAGCCCTGCGCTCCTGAATTGATAGTGACGTGCCCTGTCGGTGACTTGATCAGCACTATGCCATTCCAGTTAAGAGTAGAGTTGGTGATCTCCAGAGCGCTGGGGACTACGAGAATGCCGAAACCGGTCAACGTGGTTAAGTTTAGACTCAACGTGGAATCGCCGGGACCGCCGAACACCACGACTGCTGGATCTTTCTGGGTCCCATAGCTTCCCGCCAAGGTAGCAGATGACGGGGTGAAATAATTTGACCGACCCACACTGGCATTGACCAGCTTGTTGACCGCATTGATCTGGTCCTGCACCGTCAGGGCAAATGCCGGCTGGTAAACGGTGGCATCAGCCTGGTTGCCAATGCCTCCTATGAACGGCGCGGAGAAATTGTCCGGCAAGGTCACCGCCGGAACATGGGGCGCGCTGGTTGCGGAAATGGCAAAGAGCTGTGGCGAGGCCAGATCCAGATGAGTATAGCAACTGGGATTCGTTGGATCGCAGGCCGCTCCAGCGCCGATTCCAGTGGGATCGTGGTGACGTCCGCGGTGATCATCGTCATGCTCTTCTTCATCGTCGTCGCTTTCGCCGCTTGATCCGCTGGTATTGCTAGTCACGAACCGCGAGGTTGGATCCGTGCCGCGCACCCACCATAGACCCGAAGTACATTTGTTGGATCCCACGGATGTTCCATCGGGGTTACAGGAATTGTTGGCCGTATCCACTATATTTTTGCGGAGCTGGTTGAGCGCCTGTTCTATCTGGCTGCTTCCAGAATCCGTGGCCAGAGAAGCGATACTGGAGCAGCTATTACTGTTGGAAAGTACGCCGGTAATGTCGTGCGCGCGACCGTCAATGGCAACCTGGGATATGCCCAGGTTATTTCCAGTTGAGGGCAGGTTCATGACAGACGCTGTAAGCACACCAGCCGGGCGGATTGAAGGCGCTACCACTTCAAGGCTCACAAGTTTCCGCGCGCCATTCAAACGATTCGCCTGCGGCGTGGCGGCGAGCGCAGTCAGCATGTAAACCGTCTGCATGCCATTGACTTCGCAAGATGGATCATCCGTCCCCGGTGAAAGCTGTTCGACCTGGCCGTCCCAGCAGATTCGCGTATCCAGGGGCGCACCGCTGGCGCCCTGATCGACAAAATAAGGATCGGCGATGCGGTTGGTCTTCATGTTGATGCGAATCCATTTGTAGCCCAGAGGACCGGATGCGGGCGCCATGGAGACTTGAGCGGGCAACATTTGCCAATTCGCTGAAGTGGGAACCACGGTGCACTTTACGCCCTTGGGAGTATTGGAGGCATAGGCACGGCACAGTTCGTCGTCAAAGTACGGGCTGGTGGGATCTGTGGGATCCACCACTTCTCCATTCGCTGGGTTCAGGACGTATAAAACGCCCCCGGCATTACCGGCCACATCCTGGGGAAGCTGATCGGCAAGGCCGCCCGGAGAGGCAGCCTTCGTATATTTAATGCGGTCGCGTATTTCTTCCAGTCCCGACCTGGCGGAATAGTAAGCGCGCAGGCTGGTGCCGTAATTGGTGTCAATCCGCGTCTCAGTGTTTGAGGACAATACCATGAACAAGCCGAGCGCGGAGAGCAGCAACAACGCGAATAGCGTGAGCAACAACGCCATCCCGCGCTCATTCTTTCCCTTCGCACTGGTAGTTCTCATCATCACTGGTTCAGCCTCGCTGTGGCAGACATGGATGCGCGAACCGCCGCGTTTGTCGATAAATCTCGCAGAGTACTCAGCAAACTCAGATTGATTTTTACCGTTTTGATCCTCGCAATTACGTCGGGCTGCCTAACAAAATCCGCTACTGGTGCGACATTGACCGGGTTTCCGTTCTGGTCGTAATACGCAAAAAGATCTTCCCCGGATTGTCCTGCTCCCGTTCCCGGCGGAAAGACGTGCTCCGTCTCAGTGTAGGTTCCCGCCAAGGGCTGATTCAACGATCCTCCGGGCGCCTTGGGCAGCGCGCTTCGCCGAATGCACGGGCAGTTGCTGTCATTGGGATCGTTCGGCACATAATTGATGTTCACGCTATATACCTGTCCGTCATTATTGACATCGCCTTCGAATACAATCTGCGTAGGAGAGACACTCACCAGCCCGGCGGCGAAGATCGTGGTATCCACGGGATTGGTATACATTGAGGCGCTGGGATAACCGGACATATGTAAATCCCGCACCGTCTGGTCCACAAACTCGCGCGCTTCCTGGCCCAGATCAACCTTCATGGCCTCAGAGCTTGATCGCTTCTGCATCTGATTGATCTGCTCGAACACCGCTCCGGTAATCATCACCAGGATAAAGAGGCTGATCATGAGTTCCAGCAACGTGTATCCTCTGGCAGCAGACCTACTGCCGTATACCGCCGAATTGGAGTTGTGCTTCACGATCAAAAATCACCCCGCAACTGATGCAAGGTATAAGGCAGAGTGAATATTGACGTGCCGCTTCCTCCCGCGGTCTTGGCGCTCACTGTCACCAATTGCGTACCGGGAGTGGGCCCTGCATCAACCCTCCAGCGGACGTCATACGTTACGCCGGTCCCTGATGAGCACATCAGATAAGCCATGGAGTAATTGGGCGCGGGCGCCTGAGAAAAATCGATGGATCCGGCAAAAGCGCCGCTGTTGATCAGGGGCGAGCCACCTGGAGAGGTTTCGATGGTAAAGGCGTTGCCGGCACAATCCGTGATCTGGGTCTGCGTCGCCGCGCCAGTCGCGCTGCTGGGGATGGCTACAATCTTCTCCATGGTGCTTTCCGCCAGCGTAGCAGCGGTGGTGTGCTGCTTGGAACGGCCATTGTTGGCAGTCGCGACACCGATCACCACAATTCCTCCCAACAGCCCTACTGCCAGGATTGACATGGCGAGGGTCACCTCAATCAAACTGAATCCCCGTGAACGCGCTTTGTCATTTTCCCGCATTGGATTTTTCTTATCCATGATCAGTAGTGACCTAAAACCACTTTGCGTTTCCGTTTCCGGACGTAATATACGTCCAGGACTTGATTCTGCCGGTTGGGCTCACGCTAACTGCCGCATAGCCGATGTCACCCCCGGAGCGCTGAAACTGCAAGTACTGCACCCATCCACTAATGGGAGCGCAGGCGGCCGTGGATGAAAGAGCTCTCTCACAGGGTATGCCGCGAGCGGTCCAGGCCAATCCCGGAGCCAGCTGATTTTGCAGATCAAACATCTGCGAGCCCTCAACCATTACCGGAACGAATCCTAACTGGTTCTGGCCCATCGCCAGTGGCAGCCCATTGTTGTTGAAACGTAATTGCTGAGGAAAAACGCTCTTCGGTTCGCCCGCCCCGCATTGTCCGTCACCATCCAGATCAATGCAGGCCATGGCGGGAGATACTCCGGCCGGCGTTACCAGAACTTCGTAGGAAGTATTGTCCTGGGCAGCGCGTTGGCGAGCTTCCTGGTAGAGAGAGGCGAGTGACTGCATGGCGCTCTTCAGTTTTGTATTCTCAATGGTTCGGGAAAGACTCGGAACAGACATTGCGGCAACGACCGCAGAGATCGCGAGCACCACAAGCAGCTCCGCCAATGTTAGCCCTGCCTGTGAGACGAGTTTTCCCCGATAGCTGGTTGGCGATTTCACTGCTTTTAACCTTCCCCCGTTGAGTTCTCCCCTAAACCTACACGGGCCGTACCCAGCAAAACGTTGCTGGGGGGCCCCTTGCAAACAGCTGCTTGCATTTCAGTTCGTGGCGTGAATGAAATGCCGCTGGGTTTAGTAACTTTTGTGGGTGAACTTTTGTACCGGAACATACTACCCTAACTCGTACGAAGAGCGGCCTTAATACGGTCTAAGCCTATGATTTTAAAAGAATTATTTTTATTTACGCCGAATGAAATTTTCTTCATATTTTTGCCCTTCCGAAGAGCGCCTGAACGTTATACCGGTGCTGTGGCCTTTAGGACACTGGCCTTATGGACAACGCCGTGACTAACTATTAAAGGCGAAATAAGAGCGATCTAATACAGGTTGGTGACCTCAAATGTTCGCAATTTTTTCATGGTCAGGTCGCGCAGATCCATGAGCCGGTATTTCGGATGGGCGATCTAAATTTCCATTTCTTTGTGCGAAAAACACATTTGCGCGCGACGGCTCAATCTGACAAAGACTCTGTTCCGGCAACCGTGGCCCAAAGTAATGAATGCCGCCAGATTCCACAGTGCAACTAATTCGCCGCCCTGGGTTAATACCCGCAGAGCAACTCACGACCTTGGAGGGTATGAAAGGAGCTTCAATGATTCGACGAAACGTGATTTACCTGCTTTCGCTGGCAGTACTGGGATTGGGAACGTCCCTTTGGGCGCAAGGCGGAGGTTCAGCGTCCGGAGATGGCACTTCTACGGATAACAAAGCAGACCGCAAGGACCTGCGCCATGATCGCCGTGATCTCAATAACGATCGCAAAGATATTCGCGCCGACCAGCGCGACGTCAACAAGGACCGCGTAGACCGGAACAAAGATCGCCGCGATCTGAACAAAGACGCGAAGGACCTTGGCAAGGACCGGCGCGAACTGCGGGAAGAAGCGAAGGAAGGCGATAAAGCCGGGGCCGCAAAAGAGCGCCGTGACATTCACAGCGACAAGAAAGACATGGCAAAAGACGCGCGCGACCTGCACGCTGACAACCGCGATATCCGCAAGGACAAAAAAGACCTGCGCGGCGACCGCAAAGATGCCGTTAAGGACAAGAAAGATATTCGCCATGACCGGCGCGATCTCCACGCCGACAGGCGCGGCAAGTAAACACGAATTGGAAAATGCGAAAGCCCCGGAAATCTTCTGGGGCTTTTTTTAGTTCCAGTATTTTTCCGGAATCCTTTATTGCACATGAATGGTCATGGGAGTTTTGAACACCGCCCCGGTTGAATCCCACGCCTGGACCACAACGGAATGAGCTCCCGTGGTCAGCGCCAGCGAGGTGTCCAGAGTGCTGGCGTTGGTGAGAAATTTGGAAACGTTGTCCACGTATATCCGAATCGCCGCGATGGGATGACTGGACTTGGCTGCGGCAACAAAGTGTACGGGTGAAGCCATGGTGCTTCCGGCCACTGGAGAACACACGGTTACTCCGATCGCGGCAGCTGTGCAGCCTGTGGGCGGAGGCGGTGGTGGAGTGGAGCCAAACAGATCTGCCATGTCAGCCGCGCCGTCGGCACTGCCGGGATAGCTGTTAATGCCCAGCGCATCCAGCGTTGTCCGCAACACGTTCTGGTGCTGGTAAAAAGCTGTTGACTTGAAGCCTTTTGCGACGCCTGGACCAACTATGACCGCAGCCACGCGACCGCCGCCATGCGCCGTATCCGTGGAAAAACCCTCGTCAAAAACAATGATCAGGATGCCATCCTGCTGAAAACCGGGATTGCTGAGCAAAGGCGCGATGTTGGTCTTAAGCCATGCATCCGCTGTGGCAAGCTTTTGCGCGTTCGTGCACCCCGTTGGGGCGGTGGGACAGTCGTGCGCATTGTGGTTCTGGTTCGGCACCACGAATGAATAGCTCGGCAGTTGATTGTTAGCCAGGTCAGCGGTGAATTGCGAAAACGGAACCAGGTTCAGCTTTTGTACGCTGCTGTTCACCACGTCGCTGAAATAAGAAAGCGGATTGTGGTGCCGTACATAGGGATAACGGTCTCCTCCGGTGTAACCGACAGAGGGCAGGCTCTCGGCATAGCTTTTCCAGGTCCTGCCCGCCGTCAACAGATGACGCACGATATTGTCTACGTCTACAGTCGTGTTCAAAGAATCGTTGTTGGTGATGAGCTGGCCCGCAGTGAGCATGAAGTAATTGCCGATGGAAGGATGAGCATTGGCAAAATACTGCGTCGCCAGGCCGTTTTGCGTGGCCAGGCTGTTCAGATAGGGCATGGAAGGGCTCCCGATCACGGCCGGATAGCTCTGGTTCTCTTCCAGTA
>JBARMK010000263.1:0-9668 GCA_049802395.1 Candidatus Angelobacter sp. | reverse complement strand
GGAAAGGCAAGGGCCACAGCCGGGGGCCCCTCTACCCCATCACGCGAAAAAGCGCGCTAGCTGGGGACCCCGAACTGTGCCACACGAGTATCGAAGATGAAAATGGGTTTTCAAAATCGATTTGTTCGGCGGCATTTGCTTGTCAAGATGTACTAACTCCACGGTCGCGGGTCGGCCTAAAAGTCTATTGATTCACGATGTGGTTTTCGCCTATAGTTCGATAGAAACCGGCCATTGGTAATTGGCTCTTGCTTTTTGGCTCCTGTGTTTAAGCTGCATGAAAGCAGCCTTTAGCCTTTAGCCGTTAGCTCTTAGCCTTTGGCTTTTGTGTTTTAGCTGCATGAAAAGGGTCTTTGGCCATTGGTTCTTGGCTTTTGGCTCCTGTGTTTTAGCCGCTTAGAATCTTCATCCCGTCGGAAAAATTGAAACCGCAAGACCAGGCCACAGCACTGCAATAGAAGCACGAGAAATCAGAGAATCCAGAACTCGAAGTACCCGTATTAAGACACCAGAATTTGAAAGCACACACCAGAATTCCCTTCACTATTGGAGAATGCCATGAGCAAAGAAGAAGTTATTGCTGCGATACAGGAGTCGGCGGCGCGGTTGGGGCATGTCCCGACGTTTACCGAGGTGCGGCGGACCATGAAGATGAGCAAGCATGAGATCCGGAAGCATTTTCTAACTTATTCAAAAGCACTGAGCGAGTGCGGCCTGCAAAGGACTGGTCCGGGCTATGAAGTGGACGCGACAGCGCTGTTTATGGATTGGGCAGGGCTGGTGCGCAAGCTGGGCAAGCTGCCGACGATGGCCGAATACGAGATGCATGGCAGTTATAGCGTAAGGCCGCTGATACGCCGGTACGGCGGATGGGTGCATGTGCCGGCGGGGCTGATGGAGTTTGCCCGCGAAGAACGGCCCGAAGGGGAATGGGGCGATGTGCTGGACGTTATTGCGCGGCATAAGGAAGAGGAAGCGGATGGAAGACGGACGTCCGGCAGCACGAATGGCCGGATGACCAGACCCAGGATATTGAAAGACAGACCGATCTATGGGCGTCCGATGATGGACATGGCCCTGGGGCTGGCGCCAACGAACGAGATGGGCGTGGTGTTTCTGTTTGGCACTTTGGCAAAAGACCTGGGCTACATGGTGGTGAGGGTGCAAGCGGAGTTTCCGGATTGCGAGGCCTATAGGCTAATCGACCCGGAACGCTGCCAATTAATAAAGGCTGAGTTCGAGTTTGAAAGCCGGAACTTTCTGGCGCATGGACACCGGATAGATGACTGCGATTTGATTATTTGCTGGAAGCATAATTGGGAAGGGTGTCCGCTGGAGGTGGTGGAGTTGAGCACGGTGATGGGGGAGCTCGCCGCAGATAAGCGCAGATGAAGGAAGAATCTTCACCGCGGAGACGCGGAGAAATCGGGTAATCGGAAAGCAAACCTTAACCGCGGATTAACGCGGATGGTCGGGGATTGGGTAAAGGCAAAATCTTCACTGCGGAGGCGCAGAGGAAATCGGGAAAAGCAAACCCTTACCTTCAGCATCTTAATCGGCGCTAAAGGGCCGCTCTTCCACCAAAAGCTCTGGATATGGATATGGATTTCCGTACAAAGCCGAGGGTAAGAGCCAGCCGCCTTAAGAGCTAGCCGGCTTAAGATCAGGGGTGAAGGCAAGAGCCAAAACTAGGAGCCAATGGCCAACAGCTAAAGGCGAAAAGCCAAGAGCTCTCCCCAGGCAACCAAAGTTCCCGAAAATGGCTTCCATATCCTATTCACAAGGGCCAATGGGAGTAAGGACTGCTACTTGGGCAAGTCCTTTCGTATACTGAAATTGGCAGGAACCAGAGCTAGCTTTTGCGGGATTCCAGAGCTGGTTTTCGCTAGAAATAGGCTGTATTCGGCGGGAACAGGCCCAAACTCGCGGGAAACGGGGCCAGACCAAAGTACGTGGGCTATAACAGGCCAGAACCAGGATTAGGGCCAGATATCGGGGAACCCAGATATCGGAAACCCCAGCGGGCTGGCCGGACAACGAAGCAGCTACATAGCCGCATCCTAAGGGAGCAGCGGCCTCCAAAGGGCAAATTGACACAAGCAAAAAAAATAGTCGCATCCGGGCTGACCGAAGCAGAGGCGATTGAGCGGGCCAAAGGCGGTGACGGGGAAAGCTTTGAAGGCCTGTACGGGCTGCATAAGCGTCGGGTGTACTCGCTGTGCCTGCGCATGACGGGCAACACGGCGGAAGCGGAAGACCTGACGCAGGAAGCGTTCTTGCAGCTCTATAGGAAGATTGCCACGTTCAGGGGCGAGTCGGCGTTTTCTACATGGTTGCATCGGCTGGCGGTAAATGTGGTGCTGATGCACCTGAGAAAGAAAGGCCTGCCAGAGATATCGCTGGACGAGGCGCTGGAGCCGCAGCACGAAGACGGTCCGAAGAAAGATATCGGCGCGCGGGACAACGTGCTGGCAGGATCGATTGATCGAGTGAACCTGGAGCGGGCGATTGAGAGCCTGCCGCCGGGATACAGGATCATCTTTGTATTGCACGACGTTGAAGGCTACGAACACAACGAGATCGCAGAGATGATGGGTTGTTCGATTGGAAACAGCAAGTCACAGTTACACAAAGCGCGCATGAAGTTGCGCGATTTGTTGAAGCTCAGTAGAGCCGAAAAGGCCGCCCGTAGATGAACGACAAAAGAGGGCTGAGCGGAAGAGGTGTCCATGGCGCGAATTGGGCGCTAGGACGGCGGAAGGCCGGAGCAGACGCCGGAAAGAGCTGTGGTCGCCGCAGAGCAAGTCGGGAGAGGATGAAGACAAAATGAATTGCCAGCAGTTTCAGGAAGTATTGCCCTACATTATTGAGTCGGGCGGCAAGGCGGAAGAGGAAATCCACCTGCAGACCTGTGATTCGTGCGCCGCACTGGTGCGCGATCTGCGCTACATTGCCGACCAGGCAAAGTTGCTTTTGCCCATGCATGACCCGAATCCGCGGGTTTGGAACAATATTGAGCAGTCGCTGCAACGCGAGGGCCTGCTCCCGGAGGGCCGAATGTCCCCCCCGGGACATTTAATGAAAACCTCGACCCAAACGAAAAACTGGACGCCCCTAGGATGGCTGATGGCCCTTACCGCGCTCATCGTTTTTGCCATCGTGCTTACTAACTATAAACCCCGCCAGTTGCCACAAGACTCGTTGTCGGCGCAAAATAGCAGCACTGAATCAACACAGATTAGCGGGGATGACCAGCAGCTCATCGCTGAAGTCTCGCAGGAAGCTCCGGACGCGCGCCCGGCCTACGAAAGCAGCCTGCGCGAAGTGAATTCGTATATTGCCGATGCGCAGCAGGCGGCGCAACAGGACCCGAATGACGTAGCTGCGCAAGAGTTGCTGCTGAACGCTTATCAGCAGAAAGAGATGCTTTATCAAATGGCGACCGCCCGCTCCCTGCCCTGAGCGGATGAGGAGGCTAGCACGGTCATGAACCAGCTAACCAGTACCGCAGTTTTTGAAACCAGAGCACGCCGCGGCGGCCGTTCCACTCTTCTCGTCGCCGCCACCGGCCTTACCGTGGTCCTTTGCGTGGGGCTGGCTCACGCCGCCGATAATCGCAAAGAAGCAAAGATTGAGATCGCTCCCGGCGGATCGGTAAATATCTTCAACGGAGACGGCTCGGTCACCCTGCACTCCGCTCCGGGACATCAGGTTTTGGTCTCTTACGTCACTCATTCCGTCAAAGTGGAAGTGGACCAGAATTCCGCCGCTAACAATCAACGCGTCGAACTCATCACGCACGCTCTTCCCGGACAGAAGCCAACCGCCGACGAAGCCAAGGTGGACTACGACATTACTGTTCCACCAGGCGTTGCCGTGAGTGTGAACACTATTTCCGCGCCGGTCACGGCGGACGGGCTCAGCGGCGACATCAGTCTTTCCTCTGAAACCGGGCAGATGGCGGTAAGCAACGTCGCCAAGTCCCATCTGCATCTGCGCGGCATGAATGCGCCTATCACCCTAAAAAACATCACCAACGCCCATATCGACGTTCAATCCAGCGGCGGCGCTGTAAGCCTGAAAAATGTAACCGGGCCAAGGGTCACAGTCGGCACAACCAACGGCAATATCGACTACAGCGGCGATTGCTCCGGCGGCGGCGATTACATCATGACTACGCACAGCGGCGCTATTGACGTCACGCTGCCACCCACCGCCTCGGTCGATCTCTCCGCGCGTTCCAGAAATGGCTCGGTGGAAAACGACTTCCCTCTTCAGGAAAAGACCCACCAGAGCTTCGTTCCCACGCAGGGACGTTCCTTTGCAGGTACCTCCAATTCCGGCTCATCTTCGGTTGAGCTCCAATCTTTCAGTGGTAAAATCCGCGTGAAGAAGCAATAACGCTGATTTGCGGGCAGCACAATTTTAGGCGGCACAATTTTATGACCCGGGCTGAAGCCAGACACTGGAGCGCGCCCCAGGCGTGCGGGTGTCCGCGAAACTAAATGCGGCGCGTAGTGCTCATCGGGTACATGGGTGCGGGCAAGACTACAGTCGGACGCGCTCTTGCCGCACGGCTGCGCTGGAAGTTTTACGATCTGGACGATGTGATCGAGCAGCGCGAAGGCCAGAGAGTCTCTGAGATCTTTGCCGCTTCCGGCGAAGCAGGGTTTCGCCGGCTGGAGAGCGCCGCATTGCGCGCTCTGCTGCAAGATGACAGCGCGCAAAGCGATCATGTGTTGGCGCTCGGCGGCGGAGCATTTGTGCAGGCGCAAAACCGCGAGCTGTTGGAGCAGGCCGGCGCAGTCACCATTCTGCTGGAAGCGCCGCTGGAAGAATTACGGCGGCGTTGTCAGCTGGAGCGCAAGGCCCGGCCACTGGCGCAGCACCACACCCAGTTCGCTGAGCTGTTTGCCGCAAGGCGCGCGGACTACGAACGGGCACGATTTCGGATACAAACGCTGAACAAGGCCGCGGAGCTGGTTGCAACGGAGATCGAGCGGCTGGTGGCAGCGGAAGTTAAGTCGGAGGTAGAAAAGTGAAAGCAGTAAAGTTGGCCATTCTCTTGAGTGCGGTGCTCGCAACGTCGGTTGGCGTGAACGCGGCCGACAAAACCAAGGAGAAGGGCAGTTCGAAGGTCGCCGATTCCGGCAGTTTTGGCATCTTCATGAACGGCAAGCGCGTGGGCACGGAAACTTTTAACATCACTGAAACCCTGAATGGCGAGCGCCGGCCCGACTATTCCACTGCGACCTCGGAAATCAAGTTTGACGACGGAAAATTCAAGGCCGATCAGACGGCGGAAATGCAGATCTCGGCCAAGGGAGAGCTGCGCTCTTACGTGTGGCACGCCACCGTCCCGCAAAAGGAAGAATCTTCCGTCGAAGCCAAGGACCAGCTTCTGGTGGAGCACGTCATTCCTGCCGACCAGAAAAAAATGGATGTTCCGCACATTCTGCCAATATCCACCGTCATTCTGGACGACAACTTTTTCTCTCAGCGTGAAGTCTTGTTATGGTGGTATCTCGCCACTGGCTGCAAACGGCAAAACAATGACCTGGTATGCGGGACCGGTAAGTTCGTCATCCTGGTTCCCCACCAGCACGCCTCCGGCAATGCCACCCTTGAACTCATTGGCCAGGACAAGGTCATGGTCAAAGGCTCCGAGCGCGAACTCAACAAAATCACTCTTGAGACCAAGGGCCCGCAGTCGCTCACCTGGTTGAATGACCAGGGTGATTCCGACGCAGTGCAATGGGTCCTGTGGGTCGACGATCAATATAGAGTCATCAAAATGACCGTCACCGGTAGCAACGTTGAGGTGGTCAGAGACTGAAAAGAAATTGGTAATTGAGAATTTTAGTAAGCGGCAACTTGGTATGCGGTAAATCGAAGCCCGTTTGTGTCTGGAAATTGCTCATTTAGCAATTTGTTTACGGCAGGAGACGCCTTTGCCAATGGACTAGTCCTTTGGGCTTCGCAAACCCAGGCAAACTTGAGTTAAACTTTCCTCACTTCTTTCCTCCTGGCGCGAAGTCGTATGGCGAATAATCACCGGTCTGACATCCTGTTCTTCTTCGGCGTGATCATCGCGCTCTGGGTCGCCTACTCTGTCCGCGACGTCATCATGCTCATTTACGTGAGCGCGCTGTTTGCCGTGGTGCTCTCGCCTGCCATCGGCGTGATCCAGAAAGTACATATTGGCCGCTGGCGCGCGGGCCGGGGCTTTGCCATCGTCTTTCTGATTCTCATGCTCGTCCTTGCGGGCACTGTATTTGCGGTGTTTGCGTTGCCGCCGGTCTATCGCGATGGCCGCAACTTTTCCGCGGACTGGCCCCGGCATTTGGCCGAAATCACTCAAGGAATCAAGCGCCTGCCTTTCGCCGCCAAAATCGACCCTGCGGGATTGCAGAAATACGCCGCTGAGATTGCCGGTGGCGCCGGCGGGCTCTTTCTCAACCTGGCCGGCGGAATTTTCGGCTTCTTTACCGCGATCGTCCTTACTGTGTACTTCATCATTGACGGCGACCGCACGTTTCAGTGGGCCGTCTCGCTTTTTCCTCTCCATCAACAGCACCGGCTGGCATCCACGCTGTTGCGGGCCAAAGCGCGCATGCGCAACTGGCTGATCGGGCAAGGGATGCTGATGTTGAGCCTGGGGCTCTCCAGCCTTATCGTGTATTGGACTCTCGGCTTGAAATACTTTTATCTGCTAGCAATGTTCGCCGGCATCGCCAACATTGTGCCGATTGCCGGCCCCATCAGCGCCGTGGTCCTGGCATCGGCCGTGGCTTTGCTCGATTCCCCGGAAAAGTTTATCGGCGTGATCGTCTTTTTTGCCGTCTATCTCCAGATTGAGAGCGTCTTCCTCTCGCCCCGCATTATGCGCCACACGCTAAACCTCTCGCCGCTCACGGTGATCATTGCGCTCGCCCTCGGCGGCGCGCTCGCGGGAGTCGTTGGCGCCCTGGTCTCCGTGCCCACGGCCGCGCTGGTCATGGTCCTGGTGGATGAATATCTGGTCAAGCGAAAACCGGCGGAGAAATCGGCTGCTGCTGCGGACTAAGTCGGGGAATCGCATCCCGAAGTCGGCGATTAGTCTTTCTGCAATCCCAAAGCGAGCGTGGGGCCGTAAACAGCATTGGAAACCGCGTAAAAAAACTATACCGCTTGCCCCTGTCATCTGAGCAAGTCCGGGTCCCGTTCCACGGGATGAGGACGAGTCGAAGGATCCCGGCATCGCACGCCGCGCCATATCGATGTAGGGAGTTCTACCGAGAACTCACCTCGCCGGAAGATGTTAGTACAAGCAGCATCCCCGTGGTGAGATTTTCTGCTGATGCTAAAATGAGTGTTCAACACCCATGACCACCAAAATTCCAGTCGGAATTCTTGGCGCCACCGGGACCGTCGGCCAGCGCTTCATACAGTTGCTCGATGAACACCCATGGTTTGAAGTTGCGTGGCTTGCGGCATCTGACCGTTCCGCGGGAAAAACGTATGCGGAAGCTGCCAAGTGGAACCTGGCCACCCCGCTGCCGGCCCAAGTCGCTGCCATGAAGGTCCGCGCGGCTGCGCCCGATAGCGCAACACCCAAACTGGTCTTCGCGGCACTGGATGCCACCGCCGCGCAGCAAATCGAGCCTGCTTTCGCCGAAGCTGGCCATGCCGTGGTATCGAATTCCAGCGCGTTCCGTATGCAGGACGACGTGCCGCTCGTCATCCCGGAAGTCAACGGTGACCACATTGCCCTGATCAAAACGCAGAAGTGGTACAAGAACAACGGCGGCTTCATGGTGACCAATCCCAACTGCTCGGCCATAGGACTGGTGTTGGCGCTGGCGCCGCTGCACCGGCGCTTCGGCATCGACAAAATTTTTGTCGCCACCATGCAGGCCATCAGCGGCGCTGGCTATCCCGGCGTGCCTTCCATGGACATCCTGGGCAACGTGATTCCCTACATCGCCAAGGAAGAAGACAAGATGGAAGCCGAATCGCGCAAGCTGCTGGGGACGTTGAATGGCTCGCACATCGTTCCCGCCGAACTGGTGCTGAGCGCGCATTGCAACCGCGTGGCCGTGGAAGATGGCCACACCGAATCAGTTTCGCTCAAGCTGCGCCAGCCGGCGCAGGCGGAAGAGATCATTGCCGCGTGGAATGATTTCCGCTGCCTGCCGCAAAAACTCAGACTGCCCACTGCGCCTCCAGAGCCAGTGATCTATGAGACGGCTCCTGACCGTCCGCAGCCGCGGCTTGATCGTGATCGTGGCCGCGGCATGAGCGCAATTGTCGGCCGCCTCCGCCCTTGCAACATATTCGACTGGAAATTTACCGTGCTCTCGCACAATACCATTCGCGGCGCCGCCGGAGCAGCCCTTCTGAACGGCGAACTGCTCAAAGCCCAGGGCTATCTGGGCTGATCGCATCTTGCAAAAGCAAAGCTATTGCGCCATAAACTTCTGCAGGATTTAAAAACCGTTGCGGATAGCCGGCCCTAGCTCCCACCCTTCAACTTCTTCAGCATCTGCGTGCCATTCGTATTATCCGGATTCAACTCCAGGGACTTCTCATAGTTCTTAATAGCGAGATCTTTCTGGCCGGCGTTCATGTAGGCTTCTGCGAGGCTGTCATAACAGTTCCAGCCCTGGGGATACTCCTGCACATTGAGTTGAAAGACCTTGATAGCGTCATCAAGCTTTTTTCCCTGCAAGAGCATATAGCCGATCTGATTCAACGTGCCTTCGTTCGGCTTGTCGTAGCCGGGAATCGCGCCCGTCTTCAACCTCGGATAAATATCCAGCGCGGCCTGCGTTCCCTTCATGGCGTAAAGCAGTGACATGGCGTCCGCTGCGTTGTGCGGCCCACCGGTGCTTTTCCAATCGCGCGATTGGCGCACCACGTCCACCACGTACGGAGCAATGTGAAAGAAGGCATCGGAGTTTCCCATGATGGCAAGGCCTTTGCCCGAATCGGCAAACATCATCAGCAACGCCTGAAAGCCTTCATCCGAGCCGTTGTGGCCGAACTCGTCCGGCCTGTTCTCCTCGCCGAGAAAGAACGCCAGGCCAACGGAACCTTCGCCGCCCTCGTTCTTGATCTGCGGTGTAAGCATCTCCTGCACGCTCTTCTGTGACAGTACGTGATTCGCCTTGCCCTGCTTGGAGAGCGCAATCTCAATGCCGAATTTGGCCAGATCGGTGGGCGTGGTCCAAAGTCCTGCAGCGGCCATTTCAGGATAGATATGCCAGCGTCCTTCAACGGACTTGCCGTTCATGCGCGCTCCGGTTGCGGTGAGCGCGGCCCGCGCCGGAGGCAGCGGCTGTTCATACGAGCTGTCGGTCATGCCGATCTTGCTTAAGACAGTTTCCTGCATGAACTGCGGGAACGGCTTGCCGGTGACGTCCATCACCAGTTGCTGCTCGATGGTGACTCCGCCGCCGGAGTAGCGCATCTTCGTCCCTGGAACAAAATCCACCCGGATGGGTGCGGTATTGGCCGGTTTTTCCCCGTTGAATATCTGCACCAGAGTCGGCTTTGGCTCGTCGACGGCGTATCCGGGAAAGCCATGCACGGTCAGGCCTGCCGAGTGGCTCATCAGGCGGCGCAGCGTGACTTTCTGCTCTTTGGTGAACTCATTTTCAGGGACCTTCCAGCTCTTGAGTTTTTTG
>JBARMK010000262.1:0-11192 GCA_049802395.1 Candidatus Angelobacter sp. | reverse complement strand
ACGGTCGGGAGAGCGCTCATGTGGCCGTCTCGCCAAAGAAACGGAACGCACGTAAGGTGTGTGCCGAAGCCGCAAATGTCTTCGCCGTTCGGATCTGGAACAGCTGTTTGGGACATACCGACGGTTTCCCCGCGGTCGTTGATCCCGCCCCAGTTGATCCAACTGTTGCCGGAATCGGGCTTTCCAAGCGTGCCCAGGTCGATGTTGACTCCGTCGCGGTTGATCACCGCGCGGCCCCTTGCAACTGTCGTAAACAGATTATTCTCGGGAGGGTTCACGAACCCATCCATGTTCTCCGTCCAGCCCTGATTATTGAGGCCCATGGCCATGCTGAAGTTGTCGTTGCTTTTGTTAGTGCCCAAATCGGTAATTTTGTAGCTCGTTTGAGCGACTGCATGGCCTAAACAAGCCACAACAATCGTGGCAACGCAAGGTATCCAGAAATTCCGCAACTGTCTTAGCCTAATCATTATTTCCTCTTTTCGTTTGGTAAAAGTCGCCGTGCCGAGATGACGGGCGATTGACATCACGCGCCACTCGGCCCGCTGCCAGTTAATGTGCAATTGAGAGCAGAGTTGGCCCACAACTTCACAAATTGTGCTGAGCGACAACGGAGGAAGCACGTGGTCTTCCACGTTCACAACCGATTACGTGAGACAACAGGCGCAACCTTTCAGATTTCGAAACAGAGTGACGGGCTAACAACCTTTTGGGACGGCCTCACAACCGCTAGAGCGGCTGTTTCTCCAGCTTTTCATACACACAGTGGCAAGCCGTTACGAAATTCGAGAACCCAGCCAGCCAGGACCCAGGCTCTGAGTATTTTCGATTGATTTTTGAATGATTAACATACATACTGGTTGGTATGTTAGATGGACAGGAGAGACGAAGGACCCGTGATCCGGAACGTACCCGGGAACGCTTGCTGCAAGCTGCTTTTCGTGAGGTCCATCGATCAGGCTTCCAGAGTGCAAGCATTGATTCAATTCTGGCTGCCAGCAACGTCACCAAGGGAGCGCTTTATTATCACTTTGACAGCAAGGAAGCCCTGGGATATGCCGTCGTCGAAGAGAAAATTGCAAAACTCACACACGATAGGTGGCTCCAGCCCATGCTGAGCGAAGGGCATGCCATCGACATTTTGATCGGCGTTGTCAGGAGAATACCAGCTCGTCCCCAGGACGTTCGAGCTGGTTGTCCACTGCTTCTTTTGTCGCAGGAGATGTCTCCACTGGATGAGCAATTCCGCAAGCGTCTGGAGAGGATATTTCTTGATTGGCAGGAGGGAGTTGCCGCGTTGTTGCGGAGAGGGCAGGCCGAGGGAACAGTTCGCCGCGACCTGAATCCGAACGAAGCTGCCAGCTTTCTGATCGCGACCGTCGAGGGCTACGGCACTTTAGCGAAGAATGCTCAAGATGCGGAAGTGTGGAAAGCGGGAATCAGAAATATCGTGGGGTGGCTGAGGTCTTTACGCGCGCCGGGCAACCGCAAGCGGGGCTGATCGCTTCGATCGCAAGGAGTGTTTTTGATCCTGTTACATACCAACCGGTTCGTATGCTCGGACAGTCAGAATTCGCAATCGGGCGAAGCGCTTCAAACTTCATCATGAAAAAGGAGAACGATCAATGACAAGGACCGCAGTATCGCGGAGGAATCTGCTCGCAACTGGAGCTTGCGCGCTGGTTGGCGCCGTTGGCCTGCCGGGAGCGGCAAGTGCCAGGGCATGGGGAGGGCAGAACTTAACGAACGAGGAGGTAGCCCGGAGGTGGTACGCAGCCTGGGAGAAGAAAGACTGGGGCCCGGTGGATAGCTTGCTCGCCGATGACTTCACCTTCACAAGCGCGGCCGGCGACGACCACATCAGCAAGAGCACTTTCAAAACGCGATGCTGGGAAACACAGATCGATTTCATTCGACATTTTGACCTGGAGCGAATCACCACTGGCGCGGAGGATGCTTTTGTGAAGTATCTTTGCCACACCAAGGACGGTAAATCGTTCCGCAATGTGGAGTATCTCCGAATCAAGAACGGAAAGTTGCAATCCATTGAGTGCTATTTCGGCGAGCAATCCAGCTTTCCGTCAGCCGTGAGCACTGGGCAGAAGTGACCTACGGCAAGTGGTCAGACGGATCCTCTGCCCCGGTTATGTAGGACCATTTCATATAGAAGGAACGCGCTCGCCGGCCTCGCTTTGGGTAGCGTGATGTCGAAACGAGAGAGCAATGCGAGGTTTCATCATGAACGCCCGCAAGAGTCAGGACCAGAAGGCCATTGCACGTGAGATGTTTGTTCAACAAGCTGCTCACGCTAGTGCGGAGGTTTCGCCTACGGCAGAAGACGGGGCCTACGAACTTGCAGATACATCATTGCTTCCGGTAACACGAGTTGATGCTGCAAACCTCATCCGAGTCTTGCGCCAGTTGGAGGTTATAGCAAAACAACAGGCGTCACGAATCGCGTTCAAGGCAAAGGGTAGCATCCTACTCTTGAATTTAGCCGATATCCTGGCAGTGCAAGCCGAAGGTAATTACGTTTCGTTGCGACACCGAACTAATCCTTATGTGGTGCGCGAGTCCCTCTCGTTTATGGCGGAAAAGCTCAAACCCTACGGTTTTATTCGCATCCACCGCTCGGTCGTCGTGAATATTTCGGCCGTGGAAGAGATACAACCTTTACCGACGGGGGAGTACAGGCTGCGTCTAAAAGGTGGGAAGGAATACCTGGTAACGCGTAAATACAAACACAACCTCAGAGATCTAGCTCAACTGTGGGTAGGCTCAGAGCGTTTTTGCGGCTAACAGGCAGCAAGAGGTTTTACATCGTTATTCCGTCGTAGCACCCCCGATCATCCCTTGCGAAAAGTCAGCCCGTAAACAGCGGCGGCAGAATGAAAGCGCAAGTAGCAAATCTTGCTGCGGCGGCTGCTGGGCGGTTGTTCCAACATGGGCGTATTGCGCGAGGTCTTGCCCGCGTACATTGATTGCAACCTCAGAATCGAGAATGTGAGGCCAACCTGTAGTTCAGCCCTGATGAAATCCGTCGGCGTAATCGTAGGGCACCTACCGGTCGTCCCCTGCGGGGGCTGGGCTGACGTCGAAGGCGTGGGGAGAATTCCCTGATGCGGCGTGGACAGCCGACACATTTTCGGGGTCCTTCGACTCCTCCGGATGACAGGGGAAAAAGGCCAGCGGCTAAAGCCGGACTTTCCCGCGTCTGAACAGCCCAGTTGAAGCCGTGCCCTGATATGGTCTTGTCAGACCAGCTACTGCTGCACACCCACTGTTGCTTTTTCGCCGGTGCGGCCGCTGGCGGTGGTGGCGCGCGCGGCGAAGAAGTTATGGTCGTACAGGGCGCGGTAGAACTTGCCGCTGATTTCGGCGGCCTTGGGTCCGAAGGTGGGACGTCCGCCCTGGAGGAAGACCACGGTGACGATGTGTCCGTACTGCGTGTCTGCGTAAGACGCGAACCAGCCAAAGCGGGTGCCGTCTTTGGAGCAGGTGCCGGTCTTGCCCAGGATCTGCTCTTCACTGAAGTTCAGGCGCAGGCTGCGCGCGGTGCCATACTGCACGGCACCGGTCATGCCTTCAGCGATCTCGGGGACGAGCGGGCCGATATCGAGCTGGCGCTTGATCTTGGGCTGGTAGCCGATGACCTGGTCGACCGAGGTTGGGTGCTGGAGATAATAGAGCGTG
This sequence comes from Candidatus Angelobacter sp., assembly GCA_049802395.1. Classification (GTDB taxonomy): domain Bacteria; phylum Acidobacteriota; class Terriglobia; order Terriglobales; family Acidobacteriaceae; genus Angelobacter. The sequence goes on along the minus strand of JBARMK010000262.1, from coordinate 7,499 downwards.
CCGCCGTTGGCGACGGCGGAGACCAGCGCGCCGAGCTGCAGGGGCGTCATGGAGATGCTTTCACCAAAGGAGCACATTTTGCCGACGCCGCCGAGCCGTGCATCGAGCTCATGCGTGGGGAAGGTGCCGAGGTGCTCGCCTTCAATCCCATATCCGGCAAGCTCGCCCAGTCCGAACTGGTGGGCGTAATAGCTGACCTTGGCAAAGCCAAGGCGGCGGCCCACGGCCTCAAAGTAAGCATTGTTGGAGTGGGCCAGGGCGTTGGTCAGGTTCATCTGCGAACGTCCGCCCAGGCTGACTTCCTCTTCGCGGGTGATAACTTTTTCATTCAGCCCGGCCAGCGCCACCGCCACCTTGATGGTGGAGCAGGGCTGCGCGCCTTCGCTCAGCGCCAGCTTCTGGTTGACCATGGCCAGAATGCGTCCGCTGGTGGGATCAATGGCGACGACCGTTCCGTTCATGTTGCCCAGCGCATCGATGGCAGCCTGGCGAACGATAGGATCTTCACCTTCGATGATGTCGCCGTCAGTAATGTCGTCAGAAAACGAGCTGGCGGTAAAGCGCTCAATATAACGATGGCGGCGCCGACGAGCGCTGGCGGTCTTAACGGCGGAAACTTTTATGGTCGAAGCTTTGGCCGCAGTTTTTGATTTCGTTCCCGCGGCTTTGGCGACTACATGCCGGCGAGCACGGTGGTGGCGAAGGCGGGCCATGCGTTTCTGGGCCCGAGTATTCTCCGTCACATGGCCGGTGGGCCTGGATTTGGTGGTGCTGGACGGGCCGGCAAACATGGCCGTGGACGAAGTAAGAACAAGCAGCGCGCAAAGAAGCAACCGGGGCCGAAATGTCATGAGGGTCACCAAAAAACCTGCTAAACGGGGAAATGATTGTCACACATGGAGTTGCGGTCGCTGGCCAGTCTTTCTACGCATTTCGGACCGTAATTCCACCTATTTTCCGATGGTAAGTGAAATCCTCTCTCCGCGGAAACGCAAAATTGTCCTAATACCGAAGGAGTACCTTTCTTCTCAATAGAAAAGATGCAGCTGCTCTGATTGGAGTGGGCTGCATTCTTTGGTTATTCACCGGCGGCCAACGGCGCACATGCATCGGCAGAAGGCCGGGGAGAACAAAGTTCTCCAATGGTATTAACCCTAAGGCTCTGCCCCTGGTTGCGCATTAAACGCTGATTAATTGGCTTAATTTTGTGACCAACGGTCGCCAGGAAGGCCGCATGGTGATGCAGCGCCGGCCTGCTAACCGATGCGGCAGCCGAATCGTCCATTAAGGCGAGTTCCGTTACAAGATCCACGGTTGTGACTGGCCGTTGTGAATGGCCAACAATGTTGGCAATCCGGCCAGTGTGCGTCAGGCCCCAGCTCATTTCTGGAGTTCACATGCTATTCAAACGCAATTTATTGCGGCTGCTGCTGACGGCCGCCACTGCCGGGCCCCTGCTGGCAACGTTGCCGATGGCGGCCCAGGCACAAACGCTGGCGGTTCCACCGGACTCTCCGCGCTGGGACCTGCAAGCCCAGGCCAAGGCAGAGGACTATCAGGGCCGCAAGTGCCTTTACCTGAACGGCGGCGCGGCGGTTTTGAAAGACTTTGAGATGCGCGACGCCGTGATTGACATGGACGTGTCAACCCCGGCAGTCCGCGGGTTTTTCGGGATACAGTTCCGGCTGGACAAGGATCTGGCCAACGGCGAATGGGTTTATCTGCGCCAGCACAAGTCCGGCCTGCCGGACGCAATGCAGTACACACCGATCCTGAACACCGGCGCCAACTGGCAGATCTACAACGGACCCGGTTTTACCGGCGCGGTGGATATCCCCAAAGATGTGTGGTTTCACCTGCGCCTGGAGGTAACGGGCGCGCAGGCCAAACTATATGTGAAAGACATGGCAAAGCCTGCGCTGGTGATGGACGACCTCAAGAGCGGACTGCAAAAAGGCGGCATGGCGCTGTATGTCTTGACGGGAGCAACATACATTTCAAATTTCGAGGTGCGCACAACGCCGGATGCGGCGTGGGAACGGCACTTGCCGCCCATGCCTCCAGAAACGCTGACCAAGTGGAGCCTCTCGCCGGCGTATGACGGGCTGGCCAGGAATCTAGAGCGCCCACTGACACCGGCCGAGGCCGGCGCGATCCAATGGCAAAGCGTGGAGGCGGAGCCGCCCGGATTTGTGGTGCTCTATCGTTATCGTGAGGCGCCGCATCCGCATGTGACTTTTCAGGGCGACTTTTCCAAGCGCCTGGAGCCCCAGCCGGGAATGAAGGTGATCTATGCACGGACCAACATTGAATCAGACCGCGAGCAGGTGAAGAAGCTGTACATCGGTTATAGCGACGACGTCAGCGTCTTTCTGAATGGCAAGATTCTCTACCGCGGCCGCAGCGCACAGGGATTCCGCGACCCGGGATTCCTGGGCATTGTGAACCCGGAGAACGACGCGGTGTATCTGCCATTGAAGAAAGGCAGCAACGAGCTGATGCTGGCAGTGAGTGAACTTGGCGGAGGATGGGGATTCATCTGCCGGTTGGTGGAGCTGGAAAACTGAAGTCGCGGAGGAGATGAGCGCCGAAAAAGCGGCGGTCGGTGATTTGTGGCGATTGTTTGGCAGGTTACGTCGATCAGAATTGAAAAAGCCAGCCACGGGAGGAAGATCGTGCTTCCGCGGCTGGCCTTTTGTGTGAGCTAGTTGATTTCGCCGCGTTTGCGAATGAACGCAGGAACATCAAGGTCGTCGTGCTCTACGGCGGTCTTGATGGATTCAGTCATGGTAGCGATGCTGGGCGTTTCCCGCACCGGCACAGCGACCCGGGCTTGCGCGACGGCGGCGTGAGCCAAGGGGGCGTGAGAAACAGGGCCTCCGTTGACCGCGCGCTGCATTTGCGGCGCGGCCTGCACCTGATAAGCCGAAGCGGTCCGCGCGGTGGAGATTGCGGCCTGGGCCGCGTTGACGGCGTGCTCGCGGCGCTGCGGGACATCGTTCTTGAAGCCGGTGGCGATGACCGTGATTTTCAGGTCGTCCTTCATCTTTTCATCCTGCACGGCGCCAAAGATAATGTTGGCATCTTCATGCGCGGCCGATTGAATGATGGTAGACGCTTCATTCACCTCAGCCAGCTTGAGCGAAGACGAGCCGGTGATATTGATGAGAATGCCGCGAGCGCCGTCGATAGCGCCGGCTTCAAGCAGCGGCGAGGAGATGGCAGCCTGCGCGGCGTCAGTGGCGCGACGTTCACCTTTCGCCACAGCCGTGCCCATGACTGCATAGCCCATGCCGGCCATGATGGTTTTTACGTCGGCAAAATCGCGGTTGATGATGCCGGGAATGGTGATGATGTCGGAAATGCCCTGCACGGCCTGGCGAAGAATGTCGTCAGCGATGCGGAAGGACTCAAAGAAGCCGGCGTTCTGCGCCACCGAAAGCAGCTTTTCATTGGGAATGACGATGGTGGTGTCGATCGAGTCAATCAGCTCGGCCAGACCGCGCTCGGCCTGGGCCATGCGGCGGCGGCCCTCAAACGCGAACGGCTTGGTCACAACAGCGACGGTGAGAGCGCCCATTTCGCTGGCCAGAGACGCGATGATTGGCGCGGCGCCGGTGCCTGTGCCTCCACCCAGGCCAGTCGTTACAAAAACCATGTCCGCCCCTTCCAGGGCTTCTATGATCTTGTCTGCATCCTCCAGAGCGCCGCGGCGTCCAATTTCCGGGTTGGCGCCCGCGCCCAGCCCGTTGGTAAGCTTGGTGCCGAGCTGTATCTTCACCGGCGCACGCGACATCTGCAGCGCCTGCAAATCAGTGTTGGCGACGACAAACTCCACGCCTTCCACCCCGGCGCAGATCATCCGATTGACCGCGTTGCCGCCTCCGCCGCCAACTCCTATCACCTTGATTTTCGCATTATTGCGAGGATCTTCATTGAATTGGATACGCACTTCGCCGTTCTTCTGCTCGTCACTCATACATCACACTCCTGGTCCGTCTGTTTGCAGGCCTTGCGGTCTGCGTCACCCCGATTCGTTCCCCCATCCCAACCCAAACTTCTTCGCGTTACGCGCATCAACCAGCGCCGAACCTTTGCCGCGCCGTCGCCCTTACGCTGAGCTACGCTCCCAGCTTTGCCAGCAGCGCACGCAGCTTGTGACCAAAGCCCTGTTCCGGATTCATCCTGGCCACCGTCGTCCGGTGCGCATACATGGCCAGCCCGACGGCCGTCGCAAACTCCGGCTCCGCCAATTCGGCAGGCATATCAGCAATCGGCTCCGGCGAACCCAGCCTGATCGGCCGGTCAAGCACCTGCTGGCACACTTCCGCAAGGCCATTCATGCGCGATCCGCCTCCCGTCAGCACTATGCCGGAGGCACACAGGTCAAGCACCCCCGCCTGCTTCAGATGGTCACGCATCAACTCGCAAAGCTCCGCCGCGCGCGGCTCCAGTATCTCCGCCATGAAGCGCTGCGGCATCAGTCGCGACGGCCTGTCGCCCACCGCCGGCACTTCAATCTCATTGCCCTCGGCGACCTTGCTGCTGATGGTATGGCCAAAAATCTTCTTGATCTTTTCCGCCGCGACCAGCGGCGTCCGCAAGCCTACTGCTATGTCGTTGGTAAAGTGATCGCCCCCCACCGGCACCACGCCCGTATGCGCCACCATGCCATCGGAATACACAATCATGTCGGTCGATCCGGCGCCAATATCGGCCAGACATACTCCCAGCTCTTTCTCGTCGGCTCGCAGCGTGCTGTCGGCTGACATCAACGCCTCATACACCACGTTATCCACATGCAGGCCAGCGCGGTTGGCCGCCGTTACACAATTCTGCGCACCGCTGGAAGAAGCCGTCACCATATGCAGGTTCACTTCCAGGCGTTTGCCTATCATGCCTGCCGGATCACGCACCCCAGCCTGATCGTCCAGAATGAATTCCTGCGGCAGCAGGTGCAGAATCTCTCGATCTTCCGGCAGCGTCACTGATCGCGCCTTCTCCACTGCGGCGCGTATGTCTTCGCGCGTCACGTCTCGCGGCCGCGGTCCCAGCGTTACTCCGCCCCGGCTCGTCACGCCTTTGATCTGCGATCCCGCCACCGATATCACCGCATTTCCAACCTGGCAGCCCGCAACTTTCTCCGCTTCTTCCACCGCTTTATGAATGCTCTGTACGGCCTTATCCAGCTCAACAAGGATGCCTTTGCGCGACCCGCGGCTTTCTGCCATGCCATGTCCGCGATACCGCAGCCCTGCCTCCGTGGCCTCACAAATCAGAGCCAATGTCTTGGCGCTGCCAGTGTCGAGCACCGTGATCAAGTTCAAAGGATGTTTGCCGTTGCCATTACTGCTCATAAGATTCCTCGATCAGTGTTATCCGTGTTCATCAGTGGTCAGATTTTTCTTTTGCTTTTTTCCCCGCGTCTCCGCGGTGAGCCGGCTTTTTTACAGCCGCCTTATGGCTCACCGGCTTCATCACTGCTATCGGGCCCTTCGCCGCTCCTGCATTTCCGATCACCCGGTTCCCCGATTTACCGATCTCCCGATCCTTGTTGTCAGGATTGACCACCACCTGTCCTTCATAGCGCAGGTCCACCGACTGTATGTTCTGGAACTGCTGCCGCCACTCGGCAATGTGGGACAGATACAGCTTGTAGTGGGCCAGGAAATCCTGCGCTCCCAGGTGCACCACCATCGTTCCGCCCGGATCATTCGCCGTGACCTTTACGTCTTCCGGATCGGAAAGATCAACCTCGCTCAACTGCCGGACATAATTCGTTGAAGCTCCGGCGTCCGCTCCCAGTTCACTCACCAGCCGGTTATAGATCTTCATCACCGCCACTCGTGTGGAGAGCGCTTCAGTGTCTGTAATGCCGCGAATCACCGGGAATGAATATTTTGTCTTGCGGTCCGCGGGCATGCCCATTACCACGCCGCTGGCGTCAATCAGGCTGATGCGCGAGGCGATCTGGGCAAAGGCCACCGGCGTCCGCTCCTGGATCGTCACCGAAATCCGGTTGGGCAGCAGCCGCATCACTGAAGCCGACTCCACCCAGGGAATCTGCTCCAGTTGTTTCTTGCGCTCGTCCAGGGGGACAAAGAAGATGTTGCGGCCAATATCGGCGCCGGCAACCTCCATCACGTGCGCGCGAGAGGCATTGTGGACTCCGGCAATCTCCACCGCATCGCTCGAATCAATCCGGAACCGCCATGAATGTGTGCCATAGCCGTAGGCCCAGCCTCCCAGGGCGATGCAAGCTACCACCACGGCGGCAATCATTCCGGCCAGCTTGAGCTGGCTCGCGGTTTTCTTGGGTATGGGACTGCGCCGGACGGGCACACGCCGGTCCGCGCGCATAAACTGCGCTTCTTCGTTATCCAGTTCGTCTAAATCCAGGTCGTCGCGGTTGATAAGGAGTTCGGAGTCATCCTCATTGCAGATTCCCCGCGCCCGGCGCTGCTCGCGTGGCACGGGCTCATGTGGCACGGGCACTCTTGCCCGTGTTCGATAATCCTGTTCTGGCTCAAGATTGATGAATGACTGCTGACCGCTTCCTCGTGGAGACAAGGAACTACCGCGAGTCTTTCCTCGCGAAAAGGCAACAAGGTCCTCGGGTTGTGTCAACTCGATAGAGTCGCGCGCCATTACATCGCGGTCGACGGAGTTGTGCGCCAGCACGAACCAATATATCCGGTTTCTTTCGTTTTTGTTACCAGAATTTTAGGGTAACGCCGTTTTTTTTCGGGTTTGCAACGGAGTGGCGATTTGGAGGGAGCGGGCTGGAACGGAAGAGCGGCCTTTCAGGGCCGCGAAAAGAATCGAAAAAAGCCTTTCCTTGCTCCGCAGGCCCGCGCACAGCGAAGCGGAGCGCGTAGAAGTAGAAGCGATTGTGCCGCACCTACGGCGCTCTTTTTTCTCTTCAATCCTTTCCCAGCGCTTGCCCCTTCAGCGCGCTAGCTCGCCTCGGGCCGCGCTGGGCTAACCTGTGGTCGCGGCCTACGGCGCTTGGACCATGGGCGCTATTGCACAGCAAAGGACCGAATAAGAACCTCCTTGCGCCGGAGGCCCGCGCGCAGCGAAGCGGAGCGCGCAGATTCAAAGCCTTTGAGGTGCTTCGCATCCCACCCTTCGCAAAGAACGCGAAGGATGGGGCACCCGGCAATATCTTTAAGGACAGTTGGTGTATTTGCAACTTCGGTCTATATAGGTGCAGTTCGTATCATTTGCGTCGTTACACGCTTTCGACGCCTTTCCACATGCTGTACTGCAGCTCTCATCGTCTTTATCCGACATTCCGAGATAAGTTCCCGAGTCGCCCTTGTATTTGCAGGTCGAGAAACATACCTGGTCCGAGTGAGTAGTGAGCGAAGCAGTCTCACGAAAAACCCAGTCGCTCTCTTTTGCTTCGATTTGCTAGTCGTATCCTGGGCTGCAACGCCGTTTGCGATTACCTCTCCGAGGACTCCTAAGAAGAGCACCCTAATTATTGTCAGCAT
>JBARMK010000261.1:0-2330 GCA_049802395.1 Candidatus Angelobacter sp. | reverse complement strand
GATTTAACACCACGCAGCACCAGCCAGCACTCAAAGGGAGAAAGAATCGCGCCTGAAGTTTTCTGCATAAAAGCCAGCTTTTCGGCATGTACTGGCTTGGTGGCGACAATCACGCCGCCAAGTCCGTCGCTATGGCCGTTGAGAAACTTGGTGGTGGAGTGCATCACCATGTCAGCGGCCAGCTCAAGCGGCCGCTGGAAATAGGGCGACATGAAGGTGTTGTCGACCACCAATTCAGCCCCGCCAGCATGCGCGATCCTCGCCACCTCTTTAATATCACTGAGCACCATGAGAGGATTGGTTGGCGTTTCCACCCAGACAATCCGTGTGTTCCGGCGCATGGCTTTCTTGACTGCATCCAGATCTGAGGTATCGACATAGCTGAACTCCACGCCGTAATTTGCCAGCACCTGGTTGAAAAGGCGCGGCACGCCGCCATAAACGTTGTGTCCGCAGATCAGGTGGTCACCCTGCTTGAGGAAGCACTGGGTCACCGCGGTCACGGCAGCCATGCCACTGGCAAAAACATGGGCCGATGTGCCGCCCTCGAGCGCGGCGAGATTTGTTTCCAGCTTCGTGCGTGTGGGGTTGGAGACGCGGGCATACTCATAACCCTTGTTCTTGCCCAATTCCTCCTGCACATAGGTTGAGGTGGCAAAGATCGGCACAACCACGGCGCCGGTGGAAGGATCTGGCTCCTGACCAACGTGAATCGCAATGGTGGCAAAGCCGATTTTTTTGTCGTTTTGTTTGCCAGCGCTTGAGGACTTGTTCTTTGCCATTCGATTTATGCTCCTGGTCCTGGCTTCGCAACAGGCGAGCCGGTTCACAACCCGTGTGCTATTCCGTACCGCCTTCAAAGATATTTTTCGACATGTAGCGCTCGGCTGAGTCGGGAATGATGGTCACCACTCGTTTACCCTTGCCGAGCTTTCTGGCTACCTGCAGAGAGGCAAAAACATTGGCTCCTGCGCTGGAGGCGCCCAAAACACCCTCGAGCCGAGCCAGCTGCGCGACGGTATCAAAAGCGTCCTGGTCATTCACCATGATGATTTCATCGCACACTTTGGGATCAAAAGTCTTGGGAATAAAGCTGGAGCCGATGCCCTCAACTTTATGCGGCCCTTTCGGGCCTCCGCCCAGGACTGATCCTTGCGTTTCCACAGCAACGCAATGGACTTGCGCGAGTTTTTCTTTCATAAATCGCGCCACGCCGGTAAATGTTCCACCCGTGCCCACACCGATCACCACTGCGTCGATTTTCCCCTCCATCTGTTCAAAGATCTCAGCAGCGGTGGTCTCGAAGTGAAATTCAGGATTGGCGGGATTCTCAAACTGGAGGGCGATGAACGAATTGGGAATATTTGCTGCGACTTCTTTGGCTTTCTCAATGGCGCCTTGCATCCCCGCTTCGTCCGGAGTACGGAGGACCTCGGCGCCCAAGGCACGCATGATCTTTACTTTTTCCTCGGCGAATTTTTCCGGCACGCACACAATCACACGATAGCCCTTGTTTACGCCAATCAGCGCCAGCCCGACGCCGGTGTTCCCTGCCGTGGCTTCCACAATAGTGGCCCCAGGCTTGAGGCGGCCTTGCTCCTCGGCTTTCTTGATCATGCCAATGGCAGCGCGGTCTTTCACACTTCCGCCCGGATTCAGGTATTCCAGTTTGGCAAAAATGTCAGCCGATCCGGCGGGCACGATCCGCCGGAAATGTAGGAGCGGGGTGTGGCCAACCAGTTCGGTGATGTTTTCAGCCAATCGGAGTCGTGTCATAGCAAACTTTTTAGACTACGGGACAAACAGGGATATGGTCAAACGGCAGCCGAAAACCAAACATAATCCTGGTTTTATGAGTGATTTCTAAGAGGAATGAACAATGACTTCGGCGACAAATGGGCGAATAAAATTGACAGGCTCCGCTCAACAGAGTAGCGTGAAAGATGAGCAAGCATCCTTCCTTACTCTTCAGGCCTGCTGAAACTAAGTCAGTAACTCTGAAGTTTTTCTTCTCTTAGCGGTTCCATTCTCTATGAGGGCATTTATGTCTGTCCCGAATTCCCCCTTTCAGGCAAAGTCCGGCGCTCTAAATGAACCGCCCGAAGATGACAAGCGGGATCAAGAAGCCCCGGAACGTCAGTTTCGCGAAGAGGAAGAATCGATGGAGGCCTATGAAAATCGATAAGACTACGCGCTCGTCAAAGGTTTTTGCGGCAGAATGTGCGATAGCCAACCCTTTTCTTTTGTGCCGGGTGACTTCAGTCTATGCTCGCCGCTTACAAAGACAGCGAATCCAGTTCGCCCAGAGCATCAATGAGTCTCTGCGCCTG
>JBARMK010000260.1:0-14638 GCA_049802395.1 Candidatus Angelobacter sp. | reverse complement strand
TCTTGATCGAGGTTGTTTTCCTGGGCAACAAACATTTCGCTGGGGTTACGCGGCTGGGCGCTTGAAGACCAGACACTTAGATATAAACGTGTGCACTGCCTCGCCCGCTTGATTCAATGTTGTGCTTTTTATTTTGACTACAGCCTGGTTCGGCTTGGAGCGTGAAAGCACAATCTCCAGGACCTCACTCTCCACGTGGAGCGTATCGCCCGGGCGGGTTGGCTTGGGCCACGCCAGGTCGCCTCCCAACCCGATAATGCCGTTCCCCAGCGGCAGACCTCCGGTGACCAGCAGTCGCATGGCAACGGCCGCGGTATGCCAGCCGCTTGCAGCCAGCCCTTGAAAGATCGTATTACGCGCCGCTGCATCATCCAGATGAAACGGCTGCGGATCGAACTCGGCCGCGAATGCTTTGATCCGGTCTTCGTCCATCCGGTAGCTGCCGGAGGTGAACCGCTGGCCCACATGAAGGTCTTCCAGATAAAGCCCATTCTGTTTCTCGATTGTCTGATTCATCTCTTCATCCCAGATTCAAGTTCAAGGCCGCATCGGCACATTTGATTATCGTAGTCTCACCCTGGCATCAACGGACATGCCCGGACGCAGGCGATGATCTGAGTTTTCTCCTGGCTCCAGCACAATGCGAATTGGCACGCGTTGCACCACTTTCACATAGTTGCCGCTCGCATTCTCCGGAGGCAGCAGGCTGAAGCGCGAACCGGTGGCTCCGCCCAGCGCGTCCAGATGGCCGCTGTAGTCGTGCCCGGAGGCGTCAACATGCACGGTGACCGGTTGTCCGGGCTTCATCTTGCGCAGTTGCGTCTCTTTGAAGTTGGCGGTAATCCAGAGGTCATCCACGGGAATGATGGTGAGCAACTGCTGACCCGGCTGCACGCGCTGGCCTGCTTCCACGGTCTTGCGTCCGATGATGCCGCTCACCGGCGCGATGATCCGAGTGTATCCAAGGTTGAGTTGGGCGGTGGTGAGTTGCGCTTTGGCGCGACTTGCATCCGCCAGCGCCGCTGCCGCTTTGAGGCGCGATGAGGCAATCTGCTGTGGCGCCGATCCCGCAGCCAGCACGTCAGCTTTGCGTTCGATTACCCGGCTTTGCGCCTGAGCGACCCGTTTCTGCGCCGCTATGATTTCTGCGCGAGCGGCGGTCACACCGGCACGATCCGTCGCGGCCTCAGTTGAAACGCGGTCGTATTCCGACTGCGAAATTTCGTGCCTGGCCAGCAGATTTTCATAACGCCTGCGATCATCTTCCGCGCGATTGAAATTCGCTTCCGCCTGCGCCAGACGAGCTTCCGCTGCCTGCAATGACGCGCGTTCTGAAGCGATGGAATCGTCGGCTTCACTCACAGCGGCGGTAGCTAGGTCCAAACGACCATTACTCCCAGAGGAAATTACGGCAATGTCTTTTTCTGCGGCCAGAGAACTTGCCTTCAGACGGTCATACTCGCCCTGGGCCCTCTCCCGCTCCGCTTCGATGTCGGCAGGATCGATTTCCGCCAGTACGGTTCCGGCCTGGACATAATGGCTGTCTTCCACTTCCGGGTTCACGCGAAGAATGGTCCCGCTGATGCGCGCGCTGATCGGGTGCAGATGGCCGTCAACCTGGGCGTCGTCAGTGGCTTCATAGGAGCCAAAGTATGACCACGCAGCCGTGCCGATGACCAGGAGAAGAAGCGCCGCCGCCAGCATCAGTAACCGGCGATGTTGCTTGATGGATCCCAGCAAGGATTTTTTCGGCGCAGGCGTTTCTTCCATCTCTGGCTCAGGGAACTCTTCGCTGGCGATGAGCTCAGGTTTTGGCGGTTGCAATAGTTGACTGGCCATTTTAGTTTCCTCCAAGGTACTTGCTCAGGTCTTTTTGCGCCGAGCCCAGCGCGCGCAGCAGCGTGAGCTTGGCAAGATTGTGCGCAAAGAGGCTGGAAATGTAGTTTTCATTGGCGGCAGCCACGTCCTGCTGCGCCTGAATGACTTCCAGATTGTTGGTAACGCCGTTGAGAAAGCGGTCGCGCGCCTGTTCCAGCGTGCGCTGCGCCAGCTGGCTGTTTTTTTCCGCGACCTTTACAGCGCTATCGGCCGCCTGCAGATCAATGAACGCGTTGCGCACTTCGTAGTCCACGCGGCCCAGCAGGTCTGCGTGCTCTGATTGCCTTCGATCAAGCTGCGCGGAGGCGTCTTGAATGTCTGAACGGATGCGCCCACCGGTAAATATGGGAAGAGAAATGGTGGCCACCAACGAATAGGTGGAATCCGAGCGCGCAAGGTTTGTGCCGATGCTCCCGTAGTAGCCGTTCAGGCTGATGCCGGGAATGCGTTCCAGTTGTGCTCCTCGTTTGCTGAGCTGCGAGGCTGCGGCCGCGGCCTCCGCGCTTTTTACATCGGCGCGATCATTCCTGGCCTGACGAAGCGCTGCTTGCAGATCACCGGCCGTCCACGGTTGATAGGTTGCTCTGCTGGTGACGTTAAACTGCTGGCCATTGGGCAGGCCGATAATGCGCGCCAGCGTCAGCCGGTCTTTCTCCAGGTTGGCTGCGGCCACAGTCAGGCGCTGTTCGCTGGTTTGCCGTTGCACGGTTGCGCGGAAGCCTTCAATCTCCGCCGCCAGACCTGAGCTGGAGCGATTGAGCGCCTGCGCTTCCAGTTCGCGCGCAGACTCAAGTTCAGCTCTGGCGGTTTCGACCCGCGACTCGCTCGATTCGACTTGAAGATAGGCAGTGCCCACCGCAAGCGCAACTACGTTGCCAGCGTCTTCGAGCGAAAGTTTCTGCGCTTCCACCGTTTGCCGCGAAGCGCGGTACTGATACATCGATGGAAGGTTCAGACCGGTGTCAGAAAACGTCATGTACGCTTCCTGATAGCCGAACTGGCCGGTGGCGGCGGGCAATCCCGGAATCTTTAGCCCGATGGCGATTCGGTTAAGGTCGTCAAGGTTCTGGCGCAGCAGCGCGGAGACGCTGGGGACCATGACGGAGAGAGCACGCAGCCTTTGCGCCCGCGCCTGACGCAGCGTGTCCTGGTTTTCGATTACACCCAGGTTAAAACGCAGCCCGCGCGAGACGGCATCTTCCAGTGAAAGCGCAATCGGAGCGCCAGTAACAGTCCCTTGAGGAACGCTGCCCAGGAAAGGGTTCTGCTGTTGACCTGCAAGTGAGCTTGGCGTGGTGCTGTTTGCCGCCGGATTGATGGTCCGGGGAGTGGCAATGCTACCCAATTCAAAAGAAGCCGAGTTCTGCTGCGCCGCAGCGGATAGGGCCATGCCGGCAACCACAATAAAAATACGAATGCGTTTCACTCTTTGCTCCTTACTTTGTGCTCCTCTGCCCATTTGCTCAGTGCTCCCTTGCAGGCACATTGCTGCGATACGGCTTAGTCGCCAGCGCCAGCACCAGGGCGACGAGCGCAATCCATCCGAGCGCGTTGAAGCAATCAAGCGAACCAAGGAACGCCGCCTGTCGATTGGCCAATCCGGACAACATCGCATAGGCTTTTTGGCCCGCATCGGCGGCGCTTGATCCGGCGCCGATCAACTGTTGCGTAATGGCTTCCAGTCTCTGCGTAAAAAGCGGGTTTTCCGGCGTGAGGTGCTGGACCATCACGCTATTGTGGAATTGTGTACGGCGCTCCAGCAGCGTGGTGACAAACGCCACGCCAAAACTTCCGCCGAGATTGCGGAACAAGTTGGTAATGCTGGAAGCCTTGTTGTTCTTGTTCAGCGGAAGATAGGAGTAGGCCAGCGAACTTACGGGCACAAAGAAGAAGCCCAATCCCACACCCTGCAAGGCCCGCGCCAGCGCGTAACTGCGATAGTCGGAACCCAAATCAAGCGAGGCAAAGCGCCACATGGCCAAGCCGAGGAAGATCGCACCGAGGACGATCAGCGTCTTCGCGCCGGTCTTAGGGATCAGGCGGACGACGACAGGGGCCATCACCACAATGACAAATGCGCCCGGCCCCAGCACCAGTCCGGCGTCGGTGGCCGAATAGCCATAAAGCGATTGCAGCAACTGAGGGATCAGCACTGTGCTGCCGAACAGAACGAAAAAGAAACCGAAATAAAGCGCATTGGCCAGCGCGAAGTTGCGCTCCTGGAAGAGCTTGATCTCGACCACCGGATCGTGGTGCCGCCACTCATAGATGGCAGCGACAATAAGCGCGGTAATCGCAACGCACAGGAATGTAACGATGAAGTGGCTTTCCAGCCAGTCTTCACGCTGTCCTTTGTCGAGCACGATTTCCAGTGCGCCAAAGCCAAGCGCGATGAGCGAGATGCCGACGTAATCGATCTTCAACTTTCCGCCGCTGCGCGCGGCCTTGACCTCTTCAATGAATTGGGGCGGATCAGAGACCAGCCGTTTGGTGAGAACCAGGCTCACCAGTCCAATGGGCACGTTGATAAAAAATACCCAGCGCCAGGAGAAATGGTCAGTGATCCAACCGCCCAGCGGGGGCCCAATGGCGGGCGCGGTGACGATGGCCATGCTGTAGAGCGCGAACGCAGCGGCACGTTTGGCTCCGGGAAAAGTGTCCACGAGGATGGCCTGCTCGACGGGAGCCAACCCGCCGCCGCCAATGCCTTGCAGGACGCGAAAGAAGATGAGCAAGCCCAGGCTGGGCGCGATGCCACACAGAAAACTGCTGGCCACAAAAAGAGCCACGCATGTCATGTAATAGTTTTTGCGTCCGAACACGCGGCTCAGCCAGGCGCTGAGCGGAAGCACGACGGCATTCGCCACCAAGTAACTGGTGAGCACCCATGTGCTCTCGTCGTAACTCACGGCCATGCCGCCGGCGATGTGCGGGAGGGAAACATTGGCGATGCTGGTATCCAGCAGCTCCATGAAGGTCGCTAACGTAACGGTGACAGCAATGAGCCAGGGATTGATGGCGGGTTTGGTCGCGGATTGCGCGCCGCCAACAGCCAACGGTCCAGAAAGAACTTGCGTGCTCACTTGCCGGCTCCTTGTATACGTCGTATACCTGCTGCCCTAAAAAGATGCGTACGCTGTACGCATGGACGCAAAATAAAAAAGGCTACTCGAACTGCCGCGTTACGGTGGCGATGAGCTCATCTTTCATGCGCTCCGGCTCTTTCCACGGATAACACCGGCCGGTGGTGATCAACGAACTGGCCAGGCCGTGAATGGCTACGCGGATAATCTGGGCCGTCATCTCGACGTCAATCTTCAGATCTTTGGCTTCAGCGCACTCGCGCACGCCGGCACGCAGGCGATCCATCACATTCTGTCCGATTGCAACTTTGCGCTCCGCCACAGGTCCCGGCGGCAGCACGGTCATAAACGTAACTTTGTAGTGGTTGGGATGGCCGATATGAAAATCCACTACCGCACGCACGCAACTGCGCAGCTTCTCCAGCGATGTTCCCGGCTTCGCCCTGATCTTGTCCAGAAGCTGGATCATGCGATTGAATGTCTCTTCGCAAATCGAGAGCAGCAGCTCTTCCTTGTTGGCGTAATGGCGGTAGATGGCCATGGGCGAGCAACCGACCTTGGCGCCAATCCGTCGCATGGAGACGCTCTCATAGCCTTCGCGGGCAAACAGGTCGCGCGCGGTGTCGCGAACCTGGTCCCGCAGCGAGACGCGCGGACGCGCCGATGTTTTGCGTATGCGGACCGAGTTTCTATGGGCGACCGGCATGAAGGTTCCCTCGTCTCTGTTATGTGTACACCGTACACATTCAAATGTCAAGTTTGTTGGCGCCAGCTAGCTGGACGGTAAGATAAGAAATGTTCGCTGGACACTAAGCAGAAGACGGCTTGAAACCCGCCAGGCTTTTCAACTCAACTGCTTTAACAAAGCATTCGATCTCATCGAGGTCGCGCATTTTGCCTTAAGGAAGATTATCGAAAAAGAGATAGAGCGAAGCAATGCGACCGTTCCGGGCGACAATAAAATCGGTCCCCGCGTAAGCTGGTGGTTTGCCGAGAGCGCCAGATACCCATCGAACCCGTCCGGCATCACCTAATTCCTCGGGAGGGAAGAGGGGCTGATATTCGAAATCCGGATGTGTTGCTTTTAGCACACCAGCAATACGATCAATCTCGTCACGGCCACGAAATATACCGCCTTTGGGGTCATAGAACACTGCGTCTTCGTGAAAGATCTCATCGATTGCAGCGCGACGACGCACAGGGTCATTTTCGCCAAAAACGTCGCTCAGATTACGAAGCAGCAAGTTCGATATGCTGTTGGACATTGTGTTCTCCGTTTAAGATGGTATGCCGCGAGCCACCCGACCTTTGGGCTAATTTTATAACTTCAGTGGTCGCTCCACATTAGCCCCAACCGCGAGACTAAGGAACACATTGACTCGCCCGGATATCAACCATCTTTCCAGACGCCTCTGGCCGTGGCATCGGAAGACGTGAGGCAGTAGTTTGACGGAGTCGAAGGTTTCCCGACAACGATGATCTACGATCGCCAGGGCATTCTTCGCGAAAAGATCATAGGTTTTGAGTACACTGACGTTGTCGAATCAGCACTCAAGCCTCTACTCTAGGAATTTACAAAATGGGCCGATATTGAAGTCTTGGATTATCAAGCTGGTGCCGAAGAAGGGACTCGAACCCCCACACCCTTGCGAGTACATGGACCTGAACCATGCGCGTCTGCCAATTCCGCCACTTCGGCAATGAATGATGCGCCAGACCAACCCCGGCGCTGCGACTGGAATACTCATCTATTTTAAAGGGTTTGCTGAATGTGTCAAACTGCCGCCGGTCAAATACCGCGTTGCCGAGGGCCGAACATGGCGATCAACGGCGCAAGAGGCGAGCAGAAAATCCTGTTTATCCAGGTGGCGCGTGCAACAGCGCGACCACTTCCCGTTCGATCACAGAAAAGTTGGTTGCACCGTTGTATTTGCCGTGAATCACTTGATCACGCCCAATCAGGAACGTGGTGGGCAGGCCAAGGACTCCGCCGAAGGCGTCGGCTGTTTTGAGATCGCCGGGCACCACAGGATAGGTGATCTGATATTTGCGATAGAAATCGCGCAGCTGCGCCGGGTCATCTTCCACAGAAATGCCAATCACCTGAAATCCCTGGTCCTGATATTTCTTCTGCAGCGCAATAAATTGCGGCACTTCCGCAGCGCAGGGTGTGCACCATGCCGCCCAGAAGTTGACCAGAACAACTTTGCCTTTCATCTTTGATATCTGCAAAGCGACGCCGTTCAAGTCCGTGAGGGAAAGATCCGTAGCGACAGCTAACCTGGGCAGCGAAACACCGGCATGAAGCCGGTTATGCATGCGGACCGCGGCATAGATACCCAGAGCCAGCCCAACAATCGCGAAGAGCAAAGCCAGCCGGCGCACATGAAGCTGAGCGTCATTCATCATTCTTCATTCGTCATTTCATGTGGCGGCCATTCGATTAAAAAGCCCTGCACTTCCCTACTCGCCCGTAGCGATGGGAAATCCCTTGTTCGTCGGCCAGTCCGCGCCAAAGCTGGTGGCAAGATAGAGGACGCGCACGCGGGTGAAGCCCGCCTTCTTCAGTTCAGCAAATGCGGGCCGGATGTTGGGACAGTGGTCCCAGGGGCAGCAACCGCAATAGATCACAATAGGCGCGTCTTTTGCAAGAGAAGCGGCGCGAGCACGCAGCTTTTCCATGCCTTCCGGTTTGCCCGTCTGCCCGATAAACTCAGCACCGGGAATGTGAGCCTGAATGTAGAACATCTGTGGGCCCACATAAAGGATTACTGGTTTCTGCGCGCCTCCAGCCTTAATGGCCCGGGCCAGTTCTTCAGGCTGCATCCGGCTTGCCGCCGGTATATCGTCGGGTGCAGGCTTGGCTGGGGCTGGCGACGAAAACAACGTGCCCGCGAACAAAGCTATTAACAGTGGCAGTCGCAAAACTGACGTGCGGGAAGCAATCGATCCAAGGCTCATCTGGCACCATTCAGGTTCAGGGAAGTGAGGGAAAATCTTAATTGCCAGTGCGAATGAGCGTCAATCGAATGGAGATTGCGCTTCGGCGAAAGAGCACGAGATCAACGGGAAATCGAACCGCTTAAATGGGCATTTCTCCCTAACTCTTTGATTTCAAGGCAAATATAATGTCGTTCATATATATATCAATATGATATCATTTCGATAACAGACAGAGAACAAGCTGGCTGTAGATCAAAGGAAGCTCCCATGAATACCAACAAAGTAAATGCCGCTCATGAGCAAGTGGTCCGCGTACAAAATGGATGGGTGATGCTGATCCTGTTGCTCGTCGCCATCGTCGCTGACATCGCGCTCATGGTCTTCGCTATCAAGGATGGTGTTGAAACCACCGGCGAGCCGCACATCGGCCTGGTGCTGCTTGCCGCTTTTGCCTTACCGGTGTTGATCATCCTGTTGACCGGCCTTTTCAGCTTGCAGCCAAATCAGGCGCGCGTGCTGGTGCTGTTTGGGGCTTACAAAGGTACGGTGCGCACGCCGGGCTTCCACTGGGGCAATCCGTTTTACAGTAACGGCCCGCAGTCAGCCAGCACTTTTCAGGCGAGGATTGCCGCGGCCAAAGGCATAGCCACCGCGCCTGCGTCCGAACAGAAGACGATGGGGCGCAACAAAATCTCGCTGCGAGCGCGCACGCTGAACGGCGACAAGCTCAAGGTCAACGATAAACGCGGCAACCCGATTGAGATTGCCGCCGTGGTGGTATGGCGCGTGGAAGACACGGCGCAAGCCATGTTTGACGTGGACAACTACCAGAACTATGTTCCCATACAGAGTGAGTCGGCATTGCGGCATCTGGCCAGCCTGTATGCCTACGACCATTCTGAAGAAGACACGGAGATCACGCTGCGCAGCAATGTGGACGAGGTTTCAAAATCCCTGCGCGATGAATTGCAGGAGCGCCTGGGCAAAGCCGGCGTGGTGGTAGACGAAGCGCGCCTCACGCATCTGGCTTATGCACCGGAAATCGCACAGGCCATGCTGCGCCGTCAGCAGGCGGAAGCAGTGATCGCGGCGCGAACCAAGATTGTGCAGGGCGCGGTGAGCATGGTGGATATGGCGCTCAAAGAGCTGGCGGAAAAACATGTGGTCCAGCTTGACGACGAGCGCCGCGCCGCCATGGTCAGCAATTTGATGGTGGTGCTCTGCGGCGAATCCGAGGTGCATCCTGTGGTGAACACCGGAACGTTGTACACGTAAGCGTTTGCAATAACGAACCAAACGAACAGGTAACCAATGGCGGAACGCAAATCATTTCTTCTGCGCATGGATCCCGCGCTATGGGACGACCTGGAAAGCTGGGCGCAGGCCGAATTGCGCAGCATCAACGGCCAGATCGAATACATCCTTCGCCAAGCCGTCAACAAGCGCAAAGGAGAAAAGAGCGTTCCGCTGGCGGGTCCAGGTGAATCGACGGCCGGAGGATGATCCTTCCTTTCCCTGGCCATCCCAATTTTGGCGCGGTAGAAGCAAGGGACCGCTGAAATTACCAAAAAGGTTAACTGGCAAAATTTGGGGACCGTTTCCGGTCCCCACGTAAATCATTTGGTTTGTCAAACGCGAGTATCTGGGCCAGTTAAATCTATTGCACTGGATTTCCATCCGCATCGATCTTATGTATCTCGCCCAGGTTCAGGTCGCGGATGCCCTGTTCCACCTTGCTCATGTCGCCGACCACCACCCAGACCAGGTGCTGCGGCTGGATAAACTTTTTAGCGACTGAGTTGGCCGAATCCGGCGTGACCGACATGGCTTTCTGGGTGAAGGTGTTGAAGTAGTCCTCCGGGAGGCCGTACTGGAGGATCTGGCTATACGCGCCGGCGAGTTGCTGCACGGTCTCAAACGTTCCGGGCAGGCCAAGGGTGGCGTTATCCTGCTCGTCTTTCAGCTCTTTCTCCGAGATGGGCTTACCGCCGCTGATGGCCGCGTATTCCTTGACCACTTCCTCGAGCGACTCTTTGGTCTTATCGGTCTGAACGGGCGCGATGGTCAGATATGGGCGCTGGCCGCGCGCCGCGGGAATCACGGCGAACGATCCGTACGACCAGTGCTTGTCCTCGCGCAGGTTCATGTTGATGCGCGAGCCGAAGTTGCCGCCAAAGACGTCATTGACGAGCTGCAGCGGAATGGAGTCAGGATCATTGCGCGGCGGCGCCAGTTGCGCGCCGAAGATGATGCTCTGCCCAGACCCCGGACGGTCAATCAGGTACACCGAGTTCTTGTCCGGCTCGGCCACCTGCGACATGCTCTTTTTAGGAACGTCGCCGGGCTTCCATCCGGCAAACAGTTTTTCCAGCTTGGGCGTGATCTCGGCCAGGGTGGTGTCGCCGACGATCAGCAGCGTGGCATTGTTCGGTTTGAACCAGGTGTCATGCCACTTGGCCAGGTCTTCGCGCGTTAGCTTGGCCACGCTGGCTTCAGTGCCGCTGCCGGTGAAAGGCAGCGCGTAGGGATGTCCTTTGCCGTAGAGCAGCTGCGGGACCACACGCAGCGCCATGGTTTGCGGCTGGACTTTTTCCCGCTTGATAGTGGCGATGCGGTCCTGCTGCAGGCGCGTGAATTCCTTTTGCGGGAACGCCGGGCGCAGGATCAGGTCGGCGTAGATGTCCAGGGCTTTGTCCATGGTGAGCTTGAGCGTGTTGAGGTTGACCAGGCTCCAGTCAAGGTTGGCGCCGGCGTTGAAGTTGGCGCTCAATGACTCCAGTTCTTCGCCGATCTTCAGCGAGTCGCGCGTGGGAGTACCTTCTTCCAGCATGCGCTGTGAAAAGCTGGCGGTGCCGGGAGCCGAGGCTGGGTCGGCGGCGTATCCGCTATCGACCAGCAGGGAGAAGTTCACGACCGGCGCGGTGTGCCGCTCCGCCAGCACGATCTTCAGCCCGTTGGAGAGCTTTGATTTCTGCATGGGCGGAAGATTCAGCGGCATAGCCGAGCCGAGCGCCGGCTCTTTGGAGCGATCGAGCTTGGCATCAGTCTTCAGCGTTGAAGGATACGGCTGGACTTCAAGGACGTAGTCGCCGTCGCGCAGCCAGTCATTGGCGGCCTTCTTCACCGATGCCGGCGTAGCGCCGCGGACCCAGGCGAGGTAATCCTTGTAGCAGTCAGGATTGTTGGTGAAGGTCTGGCAGCGGGCCAGCAAATCGCTCTTGCCGCCGAAGCCGCCAATGCGCTCAACGATGCGCGCATAGTTGCCGAAGATTTGCGTCTTGGCCAGTTGCAGCTCAGCTTCCGTGGGACCGTTTTTGAGGAAGGCCTCCAACTCTTCGTCGGCGGCTTTTTCGGCTTTCTTGAGATTGTCGGCGGCTTTTTCCGGGTCTTTGTCCGGCTTGCCGGTGAGAGTGAAGTCAAACTGTCCGCCAATTTCGTTGGTGTCGTCTGTGGCGGTGGCGCTGGTGGCAACCTGGTCTTTGTAAACCAGGCGCTTGTAGAGTCGCGAAGTTTTGCCGCGGCCCAGAATCTGCGCTACGAGATCGAGCTGCGCTTCTTCAGGAGAACCGTATTGCGGCACATTCCAGATGCGATAGATACGTCCCTGCGGAACGCGGTCCTGCACCCATCCGCGGTGCGTACCGGTGCGCTTGGAAATCCATGTTTCCTGCTTGGCGATGGGCGGGCCGGCGGGAATTTCGCCGTAGTATTTTTCCACTTTTTGCCGCGCCACTTCCGGCGTGATGTCGCCGGCGATAACCAGCGTGGTGTTGTTGGGACCGTAATAGGTCTTGAACCACTCCTGCACATCTTTCATGGCAGCAGCGTCAAGGTCCTCCATCTCGCCGATGACGGTCCAGGAATAAGGATGGCCGACCGGATAGGTGTTTTTGACGATCAGCTCTTCGGTCACGCCGTAAGGCTGGTTCTCACCCTGGCGCTTTTCGTTTTGCACCACGCCGCGCTGCAGGTCGAGCTTCTTCTGGTCGAGCACACCCAAGAGATGGCCCATGCGGTCGCTCTCGGCGAAGAGGACGTAGTCCAGCATCGAAGTCGGCACATTTTCAAAATAGTTGGTGCGGTCATTATTTGTAGTGCCGTTCAGATTGGTGGCTCCAATGTGCTCCATCGGAGTGATGTAGGTGTAGTTGAAATTTTCACTGCCACTGAACATCAGGTGCTCAAACAAGTGCGCAAAGCCCGTCTTACCCGGCTTCTCATTCTTGGAGCCGACGTGATACCAGGTGTTCACGGCAACGATGGGCGCTTTGTGGTCCTCATGCACCAGCAGGGTCAGTCCGTTTTTGAGAACGAACTTGGTGTACTTGATATCGGGAATAGGAATGTTGAGGTTGCCGGCGGACGCAGCCGCGGGCGCTTTAGCTTTTGGCGCCGGCTTTTGTTGTGCGTTCAAATTCAACCCACTGAAACTTACCAGGACTGCAGCCAGCATTGTGCCGGCCAGCTTATGCATAAACTTGCTTTTCAAGGTGCCTCCAACGATGAAACCAGAATTTTTCGGGACCAGCGAAGATCGGGATGGACGAAGTGTGTTGACGAATCAAGGTTTGTTCTTCCAGCAGATTGCCGCCTTGCACTCGCCACACGAGCAGCGACAACTGGCTAAGCGATCTTCAAGCTTGGGGTCTGGGGATAATCATATCAGGGTCTCTGGTGAGCTACACACATTGGAAATACGTTTTTGTACACAAAATAAAAGGCCTAACGTTTTTCAAGGTCGTGCGTCTAATTGCGACCTTACTTCCAGTTGTTCTCCTCCCCTGCCAGTATTCCGGCAAAAACCTCAATGCCGTCCCATAGGTTTTGCAAGCGAAGATTCTCGTTCGCGCCGTGCTGGTTGTTGTCTTGGTTCACAATCGGCAGGCCGACTACCGGAGTCTTAAGAAGATCAGTGAACAGATACATGGGAACGCTGCCGCCGAGCAGTGGAAAATAAGTTGTCACTCGATTCTTTTGACAGGCAACAAGGTGTCAGTTATACTCCGCGCACTTTCCAAAAGCCAAAAACTGCAACACGTGCGAAGCACGACGGATGGAGGAATTTCGATGGCAGCATATCTGCTTAACCTCATTTTTGCATACCCTGCGGCGACTACGTCGGCCACTGGCCTGTTCAACGACTACAACAGCACCGATCCGGTCGGCGCTCAATCCAAGGCCTGGTACACGGTTCCAGCGGGCTGGCCGGCTGCCGGCAGCATTCAGCCCAACCACCAGGTAACGCAAGTTGCCCCTTTAGCGAGTTGGGGGGCTGCCGTAGCACCGATCCCCGATAAGCCGCAGAATCCCTCACAGGCGGGGTTCAGTTGCGCCTTGGGCAGTGACATATTCATTCGAGTAGCGGCAGACAGTTCCTGGAACCCGCTGCCAAATAATCTGGATGGATTGATTGCCACCTTTGGCCGGCCCAATGGACATCGCCATGACGGAGATTCCATCGCGTCACCATTTATCCTGGGGACCGGCACAGGACAAGGGCAGAATTCGCCTTGCAGCTATTTTGGCTTGATTACGCCAGCCAACCAAACCATCGCTCCGCTGTCAGACAAATCCTGGATTCTTTATCTCGACAAAACGCACCAGAATGCACCTGGCCGAGGCGCGAGCAGGTGCCCCGGCGGCAAGTGCATCTATTCATTCATTGTTGGCGCAGGATTTTGGCAAGGGGCAAACCTCTACACTTACGGCCACGATCCCAGCATGGGCGTCGAGGGCTGAGGGCTATTTCGGCGGCAAGCCCGCCAGGATGGACTGGTAGCGCGCGTCTGCGCGGAGCGCAACCAGTTCGGGCTCGTTCTTGATTTCTCTCAGGGCGTAACCTTGTTTGAGGGCAGCGGAGAGCGTATCCATGGCCACATTACGTTCTCCGCAAAGCTCGTGAACCACGGCAGCCCCGAACAATACTTCCGCTTCTTTCTTTGCGGCTCGGTCCACCACAGCAATCTCTGCAAGGGCAGATTTTTTATCGCCGCTTTTCGCCAGATAGAGGGCCATGTGGGTTCGCGCATCGAGATCGTCCGGATGCAGAGACAAGTGCTCGCGAACAAGGCGAATCGCATTGTCATAGGCAGGTTTAGCCCTAGCTGCTTGCCCGGGCGCCCAGCGGTAGGCGTCGCCCAGATTGCCCCACCAGAGATACTCGTTGGGCTGCATCTTTACGGCCTTTTCAAAAGCAGATACCGCGTCGTCATAGCGTCCTTGAAAGAAACGCAGTGTCCCCAGATTGCCGTAGGTGTAGGCACTCCCTTTAATCTCCAGCGACCGCTGCAAAGCCGCGGCTGAATCTTCGTACCGGTCCATCATGTGGTAGACGGCGGCCAGGTTGTTCAGGACGATGAAATTGTCCGGCGCAAGCTTGCTGACTTTCTCCCAGGCAGTGGCGGCTTCGGTATAACGAGCGGTCTTGTAATAGAGCAGGCCTAAATCCATACCGGCGCGTCTGTCGTCGGAATTCAAAGCAACGGCACGGAGCAATTCCTCCTCCGCTTGTTTGCTATTTCCTGCACGCGTAAGCATGTACCCCAGCCAGCGGTGCGGCTTGGAGCTTTTGGGATCAAGGTCAGCGGCCTTGCGAAACTCGCGCTCAGCTTCGTCATTGTGGCTGTTGAGCATGGCTGCTACGCCCGCCGCCAGGTGGGCATCAGCAAGATCATTGTTCAATTGCACAGCTCGCGCGGCCGACTGCGTGGCCTGTTTGGCCCACTGGGAATCAG
>JBARMK010000259.1:0-11315 GCA_049802395.1 Candidatus Angelobacter sp. | reverse complement strand
TTGCTCTCGGCTTTCATCTGGAATGTGAGGATCTTGCATGCGTATTCTCGTGGTAGGGGCCGGCGCCATCGGCGGATATTTTGGCGGCCGGCTATTGGAAGCCCATCAGGATGTAACCTTCCTGGTGCGGCCGCGGCGTGCCGCACAACTCGTTGCTTCAGGATTGACGATCCGCAGCCGCTTTGGCGAGGTTTCAATCCCGAACCCTCCGGCTGTATTGACAAAAGATCTCAATCAACCTTTCGATCTCGTACTGCTCGGTTGCAAAGCGTATGACCTGGAAGACGCGATGGTTTCTTTCGCCGCCGCGGTTGGATCGGATACTGCAATCCTGCCTCTGCTGAACGGCATGCGGCACATTGACGTTCTCGAACAGCGGTTCGGCCGTGGGCGCGTCCTTGGCGGCCAATGTCTGATTGCCGCAACGCTGAATGAGAAGCACGAGATCGTTCACCTTAATGACACGCACAACCTTTCTTTCGGAGAACTTGACGGCTCCCGCACACCACGCATTGCGGCCATTGAGGCGGTGCTTTCAACCGGCCGCTTTCAGTCGCGCTTCAGCCCGGCCATTCTTCAGGAAATGTGGGAGAAGTGGGTCTTCATTGCCTCCGGCGCGGGCCTTACCTGTCTGATGAGGGCATCGGTGGGTGATATCGTGAGTGCGGGCGCAGCCGATCTGGCGGCAACTCTTCTGAATGAGTGCTCGGCCATCGCGACGCATGCAGGCTTTCCGCCACGATCGCCTTCAATGGAGAGGAGCCGCTCCATGCTTACGCAGGCTGGATCAACGCTGACGGCATCCATGCTGCGCGATATTGAACGCCTGGCCCCGATTGAAGCAGACCACGTCATTGGCGATCTTCTTCGCCGGGCCGGCGAGGGTTCTGTCAGCACCCCATTGCTGCGCATTGCCTATGCTCACCTGAAAGCTTATGAAGCCCGCCGCGCACGAGAGTCTGCGCCGGCGGGTAAGGCGGTATCAAGCAAATGATTAAAATCTTTCCAACAGCAAAGCTGGTGTACTTCCTTTTGCTTGGCACTGCGACCAAATGAAATTTCGAGCATCTAAACGCGTCTACTTTGCTTTTCTAGTAAAGTTGTCAATCTGGATTTCAGTAGGCTGAAGTGAACCATGGCGAAACCGATCTTGCTTAGCGTGGACGATGATACTGATGTTTTGCGCGCCATCGAACGCGACTTGCGTTCGCACTATGGCGCCGAATACCGCGTGCTGGCCAGCGACTCTCCCCAGGCTGCGCTCGATCTTCTAAAGCAGTTGAAGGTCCGCAATGACAGTGTGGCTCTTTTGCTGGCCGACCAGCGCATGCCCAAGATGGATGGGGTCGGGTTTCTCCAGGAAGCAAAGGAGATTTACCCTGACGCAAAGCGCGCGTTGCTGACCGCCTATGCCGACACCAGCGCTGCCATCAGCGCCATCAACGAAGTCAATATCAATTATTTTTTCCTGAAGCCCTGGGACCCGCCGGAAGAGCACCTTTATCCGCAGCTTGACGACCTGCTCGACGATTGGCAGGCCTCATATCGCCCTGCCTTTGAAGGAATCCGCGTGCTGGGCACGCGATGGTCGCCGCGCTCCTATGAATTGCGCGATTTTCTCGCTCGCAATCGAGTCCCGTATCAGTGGATCGACGTGGAGATCGCGTCCAATGACCCGGAAACCAAGCGCCTTCTGGAGGCCCTGGGACCGGATGGAGCCAGTCTTCCTGTCGTGCTCTTCCCGGACGGCACCAAACTCCTGGAGACTGTTCCGGCTCAGATCGCGCAGAAGGTCGGCTTGCGCACACGCGCGCAAACTGACTTTTACGATCTTGCTATCGTGGGCGGCGGTCCGGCGGGTTTGGCTGCAGCGGTCTACGGCGCGTCAGAAGGTCTGCATACCGTGATCGTTGAACGCGAGGCCCCCGGAGGCCAGGCGGGAATGAGCTCGCGGATTGAAAATTATCTGGGATTTCCCAACGGCCTCAGCGGCGGCGATCTTGCCCGGCGCGCTGTGGTGCAAGCCCAGCGCTTTGGCGTGGAAATTCTTTCGCAGGAAGCGACCGGCATCCGCACCGAGGGTTCTTACCGCATAATCAAGCTCGCCGACGACAATGAAATTTCATGCCATGCTCTGATGATCGCCACCGGCGTGCAATGGCGCCGGCTGGAAGCTCCGGGGATTGACCGCCTGCAAGGCGCGGGCATCTATTATGGCGGCGGCGCAACCGAAGCGCTTTCCTGCAAAGGCGAAATCATCTACGTGGTGGGTGGCGCGAATTCCGCCGGCCAGGCGGCCATGAACTTTGCCCGCTATGCTGAGCGCGTTGTCATCCTGGTGCGCGGCGAGTCTCTCTCCAGCACCATGTCGCAGTACCTGATCGACCAGATCAAGGAGACGCCAAACATCCAGCTGTGGACGCACGCCAGCGTCGCGGAAGCGCACGGCGATACTCATCTGGAAGAGATTTCCGTTCTCTGCTCGGACACAAACAAGTTGGAGCGCGTACCGGCCAGTGCCATGTTCATCTTTATCGGCGCGCTGCCCCGTACAGACTGGCTGGCCGGCGTAATTGAGCGCGACGATCGCGGCTTCATCCTCACCGGTCCTGATCTCCTGTGGGAAAAGACCCGTCCTAAGGGATGGGCGCTTGACCGTGATCCGTTTTTGCTGGAGACGAATGTTCCCGGCCTATTTGCCGTCGGCGACGTTCGCCATGGTTCGGTCAAACGGGTCGCTTCCGGTGTGGGTGAAGGCTCTGTAGCGGTGCAGTTCGTTCATCAGTACCTCAGCAAGGTATAACCATGGTTGAAAAATCTGAATTGCTTCGCCTCGCGGTATTTGCTGACCTGCCCGGGGACCAGATTGACTGGTTTCTTAGCCAGTGTCAGGAAATCTCGCTTACAGCAGGTGATACATACGTGCACCAGGGCGATCCCGCTGACTCGATGTTTGTGATCCTAGAGGGACAACTGCAGGGTCGGGGCGAGTTCGGCGGCGAAACGATCATTTTTACCAGCAAGACGGGCGACATCGGCGGATTGCTGCCTTTCTCCCGAATGAAGTTCTATACCGTAAGTGGGCGCGCCATAACTGACAGCCATCTCTTGCGCTTTCCCTCCTCGCTTTTTCCGCAGTTGGTCCAGAAGATGCCGGAGCTGACCCAGCGCCTTGTGGGGCTAATGTCAGACCGCATTCGCGAAGCTACGCGCGTGGAGCAGCAGCGCGATCGTCTGGCTGCTCTGGGTAAACTTTCGGCCGGCCTGGCGCATGAACTGAACAATCCCGCTTCGGCGGCCAGGCGTGCCACGAACCAGTTACGCGGGATACTGAAGCAGATCAAGGACGCCAGCCACGAACTGGGCGCACGGGAGCTTACCTCCACGCAGAAAGCCGAGATTGAAAAGCTGGAATCCTCGCTCATTCAGCGGGATGAGCCGCCGCCCGACACCCTGACCATGAGCGCTCTGGAAGACCAGCTCGACGCCTTACTGCGCAGTCACGGCCAAAATGACTTGTGGCAACTGGCGGCCAATCTTGCCCGCAAAGGCGCCACGCCGGAGGTGCTGGAATCTTTATTCGCATCGTTGGATGCGGACTCGGCACGCGCGGCGCTGGTGCGAATTTCCTCATCGCTGGAAGTTGCCGGCCTGTTGAATGAAATCGAGAGCAGCACTGCCCGAATCTCCGACCTGGTTCGTGCCATCAAGGAATACACCTTTATGGATCAGTCGCCCGTGCAGAACGTTGATATCGTAAAGAGCCTGGAAACCACGCTGACCATCCTGCACCATAAGCTCAAGCGCGGCGTTGCTGTGGAGCGGGATTACCAGCCTGTGCCGCTGATGGTTGATTCGTTCGGCAGCGAACTGAACCAGATCTGGACCAATATCATCGATAATGCGATTGACGCTATGCACGGCCAGGGTGAGCTTCGTGTTAAGACCTATCGCGAAGACGGTTGCGTGGTGGTGGAGATCGGGGATAACGGTCCGGGCATTTCGCCCGACGTGCAGCCGCACATCTTTGAGCCTTTTTTTACCACCAAAGGCGTAGGCGAGGGAACTGGTTTGGGGCTCGATACGGTGCAGAGAATCGTGAAAAAACACCAGGGCACTATTCAGGTCATTTCAAAACCGGGAGATACTCGTTTCCTGGTGTTTCTACCGCTGGCGGAAGCACAGGTTCAGAAAGCTTCCAAACAATAGACCTTTGCCTACTTTTCAGTTGAGCTGGTGGCGCTACGCGAGGCTGCGCTGGTCACGCTGCCCTGGCTTGTGTTGGCGGGAGAGTTGAGGAGAGATTCAGCGGAGTAGTTCGGTCCCAGGCCCAGCTTGATGAGTGCGCGGGAATCAGGGACCACTTTGCTCTGCCAGCCGTTGTCAGCCTGATACTTTACCAAGGCTGCTTGAGTGCGCGCATCCCATGCGCCGGTAGGTTCGCCGGTAAGGTATTTTTCCCGGATCAGCGCCGTCTGTATCTCTTTAGCCCGGTCCGCGTTAATGCCCTGCTGGCCTTTTTTCTTCCATGAAGCTTTACGCTTGCTGTGCCCATGGCCGTGTTTCGCAGAGGCCGGCTTCACCGGCTTGGCCGAAGCATAGCCGGCGGCAAGCACTAAAAAAGTGCTCGCGATCACGAGTTTTCTCACCGATAACAGCAAAAACTCACCTCAAAGAACAAATGGTTCTCGGTGCATTCCGGCATTGTTGGAATGCCGGAACATCATCCCACGTTTGGATGCCGGTAAGCCAGCAGTTTGTTATCCGGCTCTGGATTACGGAAGTGCAATAAAATCAGGCTCTTCCGGGTTTTATTGCAGCAAGATTCCCCGTCGAACAGAGGTTTTAGCCCGGAAATCGTGGCCCAAAAAGACCATCGCCGGAGCAGCGTCGCAAGCTGGGCTCCGGCGAAAAATCGTGTTCTTTAGGGAAGCGTCCCGGAAATAAAGGCGTTTCCGCCATTAGCTCCCCGGCCGGAATGAACCAGGAACACCACGTCCTGGCCGCTCTTGAGCTGGGAGGTAATTTTCCGAAAGTCCTCTTCATTGTTTACCGTTTGCTTGTTCACCTTCATGATCACCAGCCCTGGCTGCAAGCCGATATCTTCGGCAAATGAGTCCGGTTTAACGTCCACAACCTGCACCCCTTTGCCTTCAGGTGTGCCCATGCGTTCAGCCATCTCCGGTGTAACTGCCTTCACGGTTACACCCAGTTTGGTCGGTTGTGGCTGGCTGTCTTCAGGTGTATCGTCTGAAGTCTGGTCGGTGCGATCGGCAAACAGCTTGGCACGATCTGCCACGGCCACGTTCGCCTCCTTCTGTTGACCATTGCGGACGAACGTGAGATTCAGCTTATTGCCGGGCTTGGTGGCCGAGATCAAATTCACCAATTCGTCGCCACTCTTGATCGGCTTGCCGTTCACGGCGGTAATAGTGTCTTCGCCCTGCAGTCCGGCCTTGGCCGCTGGGCTGTCCGGACGCACATTGGAAATGGTCACGCCATTTTTGACGCCATACATCCGCAGCACCGCGGGGTTTGGCGCGGCGCTGAACTCCACACCGATGGAACCTCGCGCCACGCGATGATCGCCTGTGGTCAGTTGCTCATAAACATCGCGCACAACATTGGAGG
Organism: Candidatus Angelobacter sp.; assembly: GCA_049802395.1. Taxonomy (GTDB): domain Bacteria; phylum Acidobacteriota; class Terriglobia; order Terriglobales; family Acidobacteriaceae; genus Angelobacter. Next base: position 5,684 of record JBARMK010000259.1, on the reverse strand, counting down.
GCATGGCAAAACCTACGCCCTGATAGCCGAATGACTGCGTATAAATGGCGGTATTGATGCCAATGACCTCGGCGTTCATGCTTACCAGTGGCCCGCCGGAGTTGCCGGGGTTAATGGCCGCGTCTGTCTGGATAAATGACTGGAACTGGCGTCCACCGGGAAGATTGCGGCCTTTGGCGGAGACAATGCCAGCGGTGACTGTAGCTTCCAGATCAAACGGGCTGCCGATAGCTAGCACCCAATCGCCAACGCTCATCTTCTCGGAATCGCCCAGCCTCGCCGGGATTAATGGATGGTCCTTGGGTGGGTCAATCTTGATGACGGCGAGATCGGTTTCGCGGTCAACGCCTACGATCTTGGCGTCGTGCAGCATGCCTGCGGGCTCGTCGAACAGCTTTACCCGGACGCGGTCGGCTTTATCCACTACGTGAAAGTTGGTAACAATGTAGCCGTTCTGGCTCAGAATTACACCGGAACCCAACGAGCGCTGCCGTCCGCCGCCCGGCCCTTGAAAGGGATTCGGGCCGCCCTGATCATCGTCGTCGCCAGGTCCCTGCTGCTGACCGCCAAAGAAGCGGTCAAAAAAATCCTGAAAGGGATCGTCACCGCTCTTATCTCTGCCGCGATTGGGGTTCCGACTGTTGCCACGAGTGCGCGGTTTGGGAGAGGATTCCGTGCTCACATTTACTACCGCGGGCTCAATAGCCTTTGCCACCTGGCCAAAAGTATTGCTGAGCTGCTGCGGTGACTGCATTGGGGGCAGCAGCGCGGCATCTGACATTGATGAATTGCCTTTTACCCCGCTCCGGCTCAACACCGTCCCAATCAGGATGCCCACCGCCAGCGTAACTAGAATCGCCAATGCCGATACCATCCGCTGGGCCCGAATACGCGCAACTAAAGCGGCAAAACGCCAGTTCATACTGAATTCTTCCTCCGGGGATTTGTCTCCACGATTATAAATCGACACTTCCGCCGTGCAGATAGCATCTTTTTGGGCTCAGTGGAGCGCAATGGTTTAGACGCATAAAACCAGGGTAGCGTTATCCGTGTGAGCTGGCCTGCAACTCACCTTTAGCGGCATCCGAGCCCGCTTGGCTCACTTGCCCCAGAAGTTCGGACAACAGCACTCCCCCAAGGATCAGTAACGCGCCAGCCCCGGCGCGAAGTCCAAGCCGTTCTTTCAGATAGATGAATGACGTCAACCATGCAAAAACCGGCTCCAAAGTGAAAATCAGTGCTGTGTGGGTGGCTGGTGTGAACTGCTGTGCCCAGGCCTGGACGGTAAAAGCTACCGCCGTTCCCAGAATTCCGGTAATAAGGACCGCAGCCAGCACCGTGGTCGATGGCTCTAAGCGCGGATGTTCCAGGAGTGGCGTAGTCAATGCCGTGAGGATCGCTGCCGTCCCGATCTGCAAGACCGCGATTTGCTCGAAAGGGAAGCGTTGGCTGACACGACCCAGAAAGATGATTTGAAAAGCAAAACCAAACGCACATCCGATGCTGAGGATGTCGCCCATATTCACGTTGGCAAAATCTGCCAGACCTTGGCGGCCTGTTGGAACCGTCATCAGAAAGAGCCCGGTTAACGCCAGCGCAATTCCCACCATGCGCCAAATGTGGATTCTGCTTCGCCAGAAAATTACCAGCACCAGCGGCACCAGCACCGTGGACGTTCCGGTGAGAAATGCCGATTTCGATGGCGTGGTCAGCTTCAGCCCGGCGGTCTGAAACGCATAGCCTAAATACAGAAAAATTCCGACCGACACACCCCAAAGCAGGGATTCCCGCGTCATGGTAGCAAGATGCTTACGGTAGTAAAGCGCCAGCAGAATTGCGGCCAGCCCCATGCGTACAGCATTCAGCGCCAGCGGCGACGAATCTTTGAGCGCCTCTTTGATCAGGACAAACGTGCTTCCCCAGATCAGGGTCATCAGCGCCAGCAGCACATGGGCTTTGATGGAGCGGGACACTTGAGTCAGTTGGCGGCTTCCTCTTCTGCTTTGCGAACTTCAGCGTGTGTGCGTCGGGGAAACTCAAACACGCACTCGCGCGGCTTTTTATCGAAGCGTAACCCCTGGAAAATCGGAGCTCTCATTTTAAAGCCGCCGCGCTCACCCTCATGTGTCCACTCGGAAAATTTAATCTCCGCCACCAGCTCCGGCTTCACCCAATGCGGTTTGCGCGTGCTCTCAATCTTTTCGCCGAACGGGTTCTTCTCTGTCTTAAGCGCGTTCAATTTCTTCCACAAAGCGGCGTGCGTGGCCCCGGTAAACCCGCTGCCGGCATTGCCCACGTGGACCAGCCTTCCCTCTGGATCGTAAAGCCCCAGCACAAGCGAGCCAAAGTTTGGGCGCGAGCCTTTGGGATCGGTATAGCCGGCGATCACGCATTCCTGGCGGCGCGTGATCTTGATCTTCAGCCATTCGCGCGAACGTTTCTGCACGTATGGCCCCGTGCGCAGCTTGGCTACGATGCCTTCCAGTCCCTTGTCGCGGGCCACCGCGTACAACGCTGTTCCGTGCTCGGGATAATGATCGGAGAAGCGGACGAAGCCTTTGTCGTCCGGTATGGTCTGCCTGAGCAATTCCTTGCGCTGTTCCAGCGCGGCTGCCATCAGGTTGTAGCCATCCAGGTAGAGCAGGTCAAATGCGTAATAAACGATAGGCACTGCCCGGTTGCGTGCGCCGCGATTGCCCGGGCTCGTCATGCCGGTGCGCTGTTGCATCAGGCTGAATGACGGCCGGCCTTCTTCGTCCAGCGCGACCACTTCGCCATCGAGGATGGCATTTTCCACGGACAGGGATTTCAGTGCCGCAGCGATCTCTGGAAACTCGCCGGTCAGATCATTCTGGTTGCGCGAAACCAGGTTGGCGTTACCGTCCTTTTTGAATGCCACAGCCCTGTAGCCATCCCACTTGACCTCATAGAGCCATTGCGGATCGTCAAATGGATCTTCCACCAGCGTCGCCAGCATGGGATGGATTTCACGCGGCATGGGCCCGCGGCGCGCATTGGGAATTTGTGCCAGTCGATCGGCTAGCGTTTGTTCAGATTGCTTCCCGTTTATGCTGCGCGGTGAGGCTTTTTTTTTACGCTGGTTTTCTTAGTGATAACTTTCTTGACGGTGGCTTTCTTTCGCGCCGCTGCACTCTCGTCGTTTTTGCTGGCCGTCTCCGCGTTTTTGTTTGCGGATTTCTTGTCTGGCTTCTTCGTGTCCTTGACCAACCACTCAGCGCCTTTGCGCACGGAGGCTTTGCGATTGCTTTCCCACTCGGCCGAGCTTTCATCGCCGGCAATCTCGTTCAAGCTGCGTTGCGTCAGTACTGAGTAATCCAGCTTGTCGACGTCGAACTTCGGCTCCATAGCCTCGTCCTTCTTCTTGATCAACAGCCACTCCGTGCCTTTTGATCCTGGCCGCCACGAACGCATTTTGGCCAAGACAAATTCGCCGTTCAGCTTTTTCCCGTGCAATTGGAACTTCAGGTCGCCCTTTTTGAGCATCTCGTTGGGATCACCCAATGGTTCCCAGGCGCCGGTGTCCCACACCATCACAGTGCCTGCGCCGTAATTTCCTTCGGGAATCTTCCCTTCAAAATGAAAATACGAAACCGGATGGTCTTCCACCTGCATCGCCAGCCGCTTGTCACCTGGATTGAGCGATGGTCCCTTGGGGATGGCCCAGGACTTCAGCACGCCATCCATCTCCAGGCGGAAGTCATAATGCAGATGCGAGGCGCGATGCTTCTGCACCACGAAGCGATACTGGCCCGCGCGCGCCACCTTGCCCTCTGGTTCAGGCGTGTCATTGAATCGGCGCTTCTTGTTGTATTGCTCTAAGGCCACGATTGTTGGATGCCGCATGTGCGGCCCCTTCTGGCTAACTTTGAACCCGGTGTGAAACAATTGCGATCTGAACACTTGCGATCTAATTGTACCCAGGGCGTGTCATGGCCAAAGTTGCCGCTGAAAAACCGCTGAGTCAAGCGATCAAAGAACGCCGGGCTACCCCGTCTTTTCAGGACGTGCCGATTCATACTGCTGATCTTGAGAAAATCATCCGCGCCGGGTTGGAGGCGCCCAGCGGTTACAACCTGCAGCCATGGCGCTTTGTGGTAGTGCGCGACCGCGAGCAGAAAAAGAAGCTGCGCCAGGCCGCCTTCGGGCAGTCCAAAGTAGAAGAGGCCAGCGCTGTCATTGTCGCGTGCGGCGACCCGCAGGGCTGGAAAGACGGAGATCTGGAAGAGATGCTCCGTATCGGCGCGGAGCACGGATTCAACCCGTCCGAGCAGGAACGCGTGCGTCAGGCGGTCACCGGATTTCTGGGCAGTCCTCCGGGAAAGGCCGCAGGCATTGAGCCGGGCTTCGCCGTGTGGGCCAATCGCCACACAATGATCGCCTTCACTACTATGATGTGGGCGGCCGAAACCCTGGGCTATGACACTGCACCGATGGAAGGCTTCATTGAAGACCAGGTAAAAGCTCTGCTTAAGATTCCAGAGCGTGTTCGCGTTGTCGGCATGTTGGCTGTCGGCCGGCTCAAAGGCCCAGATAAGCCGTATGCTGGCCGTTTCCCAGTTTCGCGCACGGTCTTTGCCGAAGCCTGGGGCGAGAGCATTGAGTTCTAAATAAGAACTCATCACGAGGCCGTAAGTGAGGACGCGATGTCATCGGTGTCCGCATAGGGACGAAAGACTTGTGGCGGATCTCTCATCATGAAGCATCCACTGCATCTCGGCTTTTTGGGATGACGACGGCTAAAATCAAAAACGAGGGTCATACAAAGCATGGAGTTTTCTTCCTCGCGTAACATCAGACTGGTCGACGCCATCGATGCCATCCCTACTCCGGACGGCAAGCTTTACGCCGAGCTGTTCCGCCATGGCAGTCTCGCGGTGGAGATTTACGCTCCCCGAGGATCGGACCTGCAACAGCCCCACACCCGCGACGAACTCTATATCGTGGCTTCGGGCCGTGGGTGGTTTTTTGTCGAGGGCAAGCGGGTGGAATTCTCTCCTGGGGACGCATTATTTGCGGCTGCCGGCGAGGTCCATCGCTTCGAAGATTTCACTGACGATCTTCTGGTCTGGGTTATCTTCTACGGCCCCGAAGGCGGTGAGCGTGCACGATAGCCGGAGGCAAACCGTGCTGGTGCTGATCGCGGCGACACTGTTGCTGGCTGGCACTGCCTCGGCCCAGGACACATCGCAGCAACCGCCGCCTCCGCAGAACTCTTTCACTGACCGCGATGCCTCGGCTCTTCTGGCCCAACTCGCGGAAGCGTTGCAGGGACATAGCGAGAAAAAGCTGCTCGCGATATTCGATCTCTCACGCATGAAAGACGCAGCCCTGTTCAAACAACAGATCACAGCGTTCTTTTCCCAGGCCGAATCGATCCGCGTTCACCTGAACGTGGCCGAGACGCACGTTGAGGGCGAGAAGGCCACCGTGGCAGTCGACGCCGAGATGGAAGTTGAGCCGCGTAATGGCTCTCCGGTGTGGCGACGGAACGAGCGGCTGAATTTTGTGGCTGTCAACGTGGGCGGAAGCTGGAAGTTTATTGACGTTCAGCCACGCTCATTCTTCTCTCTGCCATGAGGTCTTATTGACAAAACCCAGATTGCTGAAGTTCCAATCGCGCAAGCCCGGCTCGGCTTCGCGCGAATACCCGGATCGTCCCATCG
>JBARMK010000258.1:0-16042 GCA_049802395.1 Candidatus Angelobacter sp. | reverse complement strand
GTCTTTTTGCGGGCTTTCTCTCTTCGCGCTCTGGCGGCGGCCCGACGTTTTTTTCGTTGCTGCAAGATCTTTTTCTGCCGTGCAACCTCTTCTTCTGAAAACATGGTTCGCCGGCAGCCCTTCAATCCGCAGTAACAGGGTGCTTGTTCGCCCGGTTCGCCATCGAACAGGTTGTAATCGTATGTCAATTCCTCACCTGGCTCAATATCACGTGCCGCGAGGATCCATATCTGATCGTCAATCTGGTCAGTCTCGCAGTTCGGATCACAGGTGTGATTCACGAATGCGGCAATGCCGAACCCGTCAATGATCGTTTTTCCATCGTCCATGGCAAACAGGTACGTAACTTCGGTGTCGGCGTACATGCCTTCGCATTCTTTGGAGGCCAGTCGCGGACCGGTATACTCCAGAATTTTCGCGCCCTTCTTGATCGCGGCGGTGGTATACACCCCTGCCCCGTGGAGTGAGGAAGATTTAACGATTACACTCATTCAAGCCTGTAGTTTCCTGATGAAGTAGTTGTTGAGGGCCAGCTATTATCCGCCAGCGTCATTTTTGCTTCGGCGATGACTGCCTCTGTACCGCCCGTTGCAGTGTCTTATCGAGCGCCGCTTTTGCTGTCTCGTAGTCCTGCGGAGAAATCTTTCCCTGCAGCCGGTCTGACTCCAGTTGAAAAACCTCTTCTTTCATGGCTTCCATTAGCATTGCGGTACGGTTTTGCGGCTTGGCCGGAACCCCAGCCGCCATGGCTGACTGCGGAGTTGAGGTGTATACGTACACTGCGCCTGCGGCGAGGAACAGAGAGAGCACTCCCAGAAAAAGCCACTGGCCGGAGTGCAGCGGGTCAGGCATTTCATTGGGTACGCCCAGTCCGCCACCGGGACGATTGTCCGGTCTGCCCGGTCTGCCAGCACCACCGCCCGATGCCTGCTCCTGCGCTTGTGGCATCTCGCCCATTCCGGCGATCTCAAACGCTGTGGACTTTTGGGGCGTAACGTTCTTTGCCACATAGAAATTCAGGTTCTTGAACTGAGGATTATTCTTGTTCTCCCACAATGAGTTTTCCACCGGGGAAACCTTGATGGATGCCGGCACAGCGACCACTAACGTCTGAACGGCGCTATCGCTCTTGGGATCGATCTTCAGGCTTCCCGAATATGGCACGCTATAAACAACGTGAAACTGGGTTTCGCCAGGCCGTATGGGAAATACAAACGCGTACTTGTTCTTATCTCCCTGAGGAATAACCGCGGTTTTCAGGTCTACGCCGTTGCCGGTCCGCACGCTCGATTCACTGATGGTTGCGCCCTCGGGCAGATAGATTTCCAGCGTGTGCGGTTTCAGCAGAGTGCGGGGCGGCAGAGAAGCATTGCCCACGGTGTAAATTTCTTCGCCGGTAAGAGAGCTGAGCGAGTCGCCGGTATGAAACAACATGGCGTGCTCAAGAATGCTGATTTCCTTCACATCCGGGCCGGCGTCAAAAACTCTGGCCACCACCATGTCACCACCGGCCATTGCACGTTGCGTGTAGGTCACGCCCTGGTGCTGGATCCAGACGATATACGGCTGCTGTGCGGGAGGAACATTGAAGCTGAACTCGCCTTTGGCGTTGGTCTTGGTTTTGCCCACTTCCTCCATGCCATTGCCGATCTTCTTAAGAGTTACCTCGTCGCCGACGGATGGTTTATTGGTTGTATTGTTCCTGACCACGCCTTTGATCGGGTCCGCCGTTGCGGACATGGAACAGGCAAGTATAAAAATGATGATGGCAATGCGTTTCAATGAAATGGGCTCCTTCAGGCTCCAGCGGATTCCAGCATATCGATTTCAGCAAGAATGCGTGCCGCTTCAGCTTCCATGCCAACACGCATGCTGTCATAATCCGCCTGGGTGAACTTGCCGGCCTTGAATTCAAAATTCAAGTCGCGCAGGTTCTCATAGACTACGTCTTTGCGTTCGTAGAGATATACCACTCGAGTTTTGTCCGCGCCTGTGTCCGTATCCCGGCTGGGAAGAAAGACGTAAATCAGCACGCCTGCGGCAAATACGCAGCAAAAAATTTGGACCACAAAGGTAAATATTTGCGGGTTCATACCTCGGTCTCCCGGTGCGCGCGCTGGCGCAGCGCCTCAAGTTCAGCGCTCAGGTTAAGATCGGAGGCCGCCACCGGCGCGGTACGCATCTTCCATGCGCGAATGACAAACAATACAGTCAATATGCCAAGCACTGCGCCGGCTGGAGGCAGGATCCAGGCCAGCAACTCAAAACCATGCGTGGCAGGCTCCACCACCGCAATCGCACCCCAGTTTTGCCGGAATCCGTTCAAGACTTCGTTGTCATTGCTGGTGTTCTGGACGCTGGCCCGCAGCTCACGGATCATGCTGGCGGAATTTGGGCAGCCCACGTGGTTACATTTTAAAAGCATCTGGGCGCAACTGCATGTGCACATGATCTTGCTGCCCAGTTTTTGGTAACGGGCCTCCTGATTGTCGGCGCCCATCAGGAGCACCACCATGCAAGGCACAATCATTCCCCAGGCAAATCGCTTCATTTCCCTACCCCGGCAGGCTGCATACCCTGCTTTTCCATGGCGGCTACAGCCACGGCGTTGGGAACGTGTGCGGTTACTTGCGCGGCATTCGGGACCAATGCCAGGCCAGTGCCGAAGATCACCGTCAGCACTCCGATCCAAACCCAGCTCACCAGCGGATTCACAAAGGCCTTGATGATGGGATGCCCCGTATCCGGGTTCTTGCCTTCGTAGATTACGTAGAGATCTTCTTTCAAGGTTGAGTGGTTCGCGACCTTATGGTCCGGCTGGCCGCCGCTGGCCTTATAAAAGCGCAGCTCGGGATTCATGGTGCCAAGGTGCTCGCCGTCTTTATATACGTCGAGCAGCGCCGCTTCCGATGTGTAGTTGGCGTTATCGTCCTGAGTGTACTCTTCTCCCACCAGCACGTAATGCCCGATAGCCAGCTTGTCGCCCTTGCCCATTTCCTGCTCTTTGTCCTGATTGAAGGCCAGTCCGGCCAATCCAATCACCAGCACTACAATGCCGATATGGACAACGTATCCGCCGTAGCGGCGCATATTGCGGCGCATCAGGTGATACATGCCAAATACGATGTTGATGTTCAGCTTGTTTTGCAGCACGCGGCCGCCGCGAAAGAACTCAGAAGAAATGGTGGCTATGACCAGCGCGCCGAGAACGAAAGCCAGCCATGCGTAATAGTGGGCCAAATCCCAGCTCTTCGCCCATGTCGGTAACTGCTTGAGCCACCCGCTGAATTGGCCAAAGCCCAGCCATTTTGGCAAGCTCCATGTCACCAGCATCGCGCCTACCAACCCGGCCACAGCTGCGGGCACGGCAAAATTTCGCTTGATGCTGCCGAAAGACGTGCTGCGCCATGCCAGCAACGGTCCCACGCCGGTCAGGAAGACCAGAAATAAGCCAATGGGAATAGTGAAAGTGTTATAGAACGTGGGGCCAAAAGCGATCTTGTGTCCCTCCACCCACTCGGAGAAGATGGGGAACAAAGTTATGCTCAGGATGGCGAAGACCGCTGCCAGCAATACAAGGTTGTTAAACAGGAAGCTGGATTCGCGGGATATCAGCGATTCAAGCCGATTTTCCGAACGCAGGTGATCGAAGTTCTTGATGAAGAAAAACACGCACACCGCGGCGATCGTCAACAGCATGCCGGTGAACCACGGGCCAATGCTGGATTGCGCGAAGGCATGCACTGAGCTCACCAAGCCAGCACGCGTCAGCATGGTGCCCAGAATCGAGAGCATGAAAGTGGTGAAAATGAGCCAGACGTTCCACATCTTCATCATGCCGCGCTTTTCCTGCATCATGACGGAATGCAGAAACGCTGTGGTGGAAAGCCAGGGAAGCAGGGAAGCGTTCTCAACCGGGTCCCAGCCCCAGTAGCCGCCCCAGCCGAGAACGGAATAGGCCCAGTGCGCGCCCAGAAAGATGCCGCAGGTGAGAAAGAGCCACGCCACCATGGTCCAGCGGCGGGTAATGTGGATCCACTTCTCACCCGGATAACGCATGATGAGCGCGGCCAGCCCGAAAGCAAACGGGACTGCCACTCCCACGTATCCGAGGTAAAGCATGGGAGGATGGATCACCATCTCCGGATATTGCAACAGCGGATTCAGGCCGTTGCCATCCGGCGCGGTGCTGGCCATCATGCCAAAGGGCCGGGCGACGAAATTCACCAAGATCAGGAAGAAGACCTGGATTCCGGCCAGGACCATGGAGGCCGTTGCCACCAGACGTTGATCGACTTTGTGACGCAGCCGGAGCACAAATCCGTAGGCCGAAAGCAAGAGACACCAGAAAAGGATTGAGCCTTCCTGCCCGGACCACAGCGCGGCAAATTTATAGGGTGCAGGTAGCGCGCGATTGGAGTGGTGCAGGATGTAAGCGACAGAAAAATCATTGGTCATCGCCGCATACACCAGAGCGCCCGCAGCCAGCAAAACGGCGGCAAAAGTTGCCATGCCCGCGCGACGCGCTGTCTCGGCCAGGCGGTAGCCCACAGCGTCTTTGCGCGTGGCGGCTATGATCCCTACTACAAAAGAGTAGAGCGCCAGGACTAAAGCGAATATAAGACAAAAACTTCCAAGTAAAGGCATTGTAAGGAGGAGCTTAATATCATTTCACACCCGCTGCAATGCTTCAATTAGGCAGAAGCCCTATATTTGGGGTCTTGGAGGGCATTCCTGACCAGAGCGATCAGGTCGTCAGGATCGCAGGGTTTTACCCGAAAAATGACATTCAGGCCGGCATATTCGCTGTCAGCGTCAGGAAGGCCGCTGATCACAATCACCGGGACCTCCGGGTTGAAGGTCCGCAGCTCTTGCACGAACTGGACCCCGTCCATGGCCGGCATCATGTGATCTGTGATAACGACGCCAATTTTGGCCCGCCCCATGTCGCTCCGCAGCAAGGCCAGGGCGCTTAGGGCGCTGGTGGCAACGTGGCTTTCAATCTCGCCCTTGCGTAGCACAAGCTCACGCATGGTAAGTTGGGAGATATTGTCATCCAGCAGAAGGGCCTGTTTCATTCGTCTATGCGCTTTTTCCCCTTCGAAATTTAGCCAGCACCTCTGCTTCAGCCCGGGCCCAGTCCTCCTGGTCAAATCCTTCTATCCGGCCACGCTGCTCAAAAAGTTCGTAGGCGCGCAAGCGAATCTGTTCCACGATCATTGGCTCCGCCATTCGCGGTTCATTCTGGTTGGTTGCCGTCCGAATTCCTCCGGAAACAAGGTCTCCGCGATTAATGGGGGTGACTGTTGACCCCGGCTGGGCCGATGATTGCTTTTTTGATGTGCTCTTGCTGGTCTTACCAGATGTTTTTGCTGCCATATCTACTGAAACTCTCCCTGTACCTCTAACTCGACGAAATGCGGCGTTATCAAGATTATAGAGAATATCGCGCCGATTGGGGACGAAAGGCAACGAAATCCGCGCAATTTCTCCGTGTAAACGGGTGACTAAGGTAATTCTCTTTATCCTGCGTGCTCGCGGTCCGAACGTGTTTGCGCTTCATGCGCTCTCGGCTTCGCTTGGCGATTCCATCCTGCTTACCTTGGAATATTTCTCTTTGATATACTGCATTTATCGCTCGACGGCTGGCGCTATCGTCTAGGGGTTAGGACGTGAGATTCTCAATCTTAAAACCCGGGTTCGATTCCCGGTAGCGCTACCAAACCCCGCCTCTCATCATCTGATTTTTCCTGCACTTCTCACGTCTATAACCGTCAAATCCAGCACGCGCTGCTCTGGTTCTTTGGCCGTGGAATTCAGGACCGTCAGAAGAATGGTAAGAAATAGAGCGGAAGTAAGCTGCTTTTTCATGGGCCTTCAGGCGGGTAGCCAAATCAGATCGGCCCGACTGCTGCACGCAAGGAATTTTATCAACTTGTAGCAATGAGCAAGTGGCACCCGACCGTGACGATCCTTATTAGCAGCCGAGGTGCAGGGTCGGATAGTGCTTCTGGATCGTCCTGGCCCGTTCCTCATCGACTTCTCGCATTTGTCGAAGTTGTTGGCGGTTGAATCGGTTGGCGAGTGCAAAAAAGAAGGCTGGCCTGGGCGTAGAAACTTTCTTGCCGAAGGCGTTGGCGTGGTGGCTCACACTTTGTGGGAAACTCGGCATCACCAGCGCCTCTAGTCTAGGGAATTCGATAAATGTACAACCGGTTTTTCTTCGTTGATCCAGTGGAAACCGCTATTGACCAGCATGAACTTGTCTAGCTCAACAAGTTTCAGCTCCATTTTCGTCTTGTGGCCACCGACGGTGCCATCGAGCATGAGTCGGTCCTGGGCTGGGCGATCAAAAATGAGTTCGCCAATCCACTCCTTATTACTGAATTTGGTTAAGGTATTATCGAATTTGGTCAAGGTGATCTTTTTGGCCTTGTCATCGGTTGCCGATCGGTACGCGCCAAAGGCATCGTCCATCCGCTGAAATTGCATGCTGATTCGTGAATCAAAAATTACCCGCCGCCACCGGTCATAGTCGGTAAGCAGTGGAGACCGTTCCACGCCGTCAATCCACATACGGTCAACGTTCCAAATCCCATAAAGGGACGGTTTTAGGCGGTTCGGGCCGACGAACTTCCAATATTGCGCATTAGCGTAAAAATTCACACCTAAGAGGTAAAGTCCGAAGATGATCTGCGCGGCCACAGCAATACGCATTGCCTTGACGCTCCGAAACAACGGGACCTTTTCAGAGGGTAGTGTGGAACTGTCCGTAAAGAAGAACGTCACGAGCCGCCGCATTTCGGGAGCAAGCAGAAAAAGGGAGAACAAGATCAGATGGAATGAGAACAGTTTTACCGGCACGTCATAGGTCATGTTCAGCGTAAATACCTGAATCATGTCGGCCAGGGCCACAAGTGCTCCAAGGGTCGCAGTCCGGGGAAAAATCAGCAGGATGCCGGCAAGAAGCTCTGCGCTTCCCGTAAATACTTCATAGGCCGGTGATGCGCCCACCGAAGACCAAAGCACCCCCCGGAGAGAAAAGTTTCCATACGGCTCCAGCAACTTAGTCAGAGAGGGGAACCCCATCTGCACTAGGAAGAACTTGTTGGCGCCGAAAGCGATCAACTCCGAGCTGAGGGCAAACCGCATAAAAACGTGGAACCATTTGTGTAGGGACACATACTGTTCTCGGCGACGGTCAAGGAACGACCAAATCGCGGTGGCCGCAATGGCGATCACCAGGATGCAAAAGTTCTGTACCCAATCAAAGGCCGTGTCCCCGCTGCCGCTCAAGGCGTACTTCACGGGATGGCCGATGCGAAAGACGTGCTGGGCCGTCCATGTCGTGAGGTGGGCCAACGGCCAATATGCCCCCAATGAAGGCACGCCACCATGGGGCGATATAAGTAGTCCGCGGATGATCGCATCACTGAAAGAGTAAAGAATGAAATAGGCAAAGGAGAAGCGGAAGGCGAGGCGGAGCGCTGGAGACCAGGGCTTGGTCTCCTGTTGAGTTTCTTGACTCGGAAATGCCTGGATCGGCTCTTCTTGCGGGACTAGTGCAACATGTGGTTGCTCGGCCATCTGCTACCTCTTGTGAGTGAATCCCTAGCTTGTGCCCGCGTAAAACACAACCTATAGCACCCAATTTGTGTTCGTTATTGTACATCTATACCAAGTCTTTCACTGACCTCCAGATTTCAAGGCCAGCTATCGCGACAGACTCATTTGGAGGAGCGGCTTTTTCTTTATGGCGACTTCTTTCTCCATGTGGTATAACGCGGTTCGCATTTGCGATACCAGATCTTTTGGAGAAGAGATGAAGCTGACTTTCAAGCAACACCTTATTACTTCGGCACTATGCACGACCATTGTTGGCATGATCATCGCCTGCGCCGGAGGCACTAGCAATGCCGTGACAGGGGGAGGAGGGGGGACTGGCGGAGGAGGTGGAAACACAAATCCTTTTACGGCTTTTCTCAGTCACAATTCAGAGCAGGGTATGCATAGCCATGTATTCCAGCCCGGCAAATTACCTGTTCTGATAGCGGCGATGTTTCAGGCCACACCAACGCCTTCCGATATTCCAGAGAGTTTCGAGACCGCGTGTGATATCTCTCCCAGCTTGCTCGGCGTAACGCCTCCCGGTTCTATAATTCCGATCCTCGGGGACCCAACCGGGCAATGTACGGCTTTTACAGGCAGTGCTGCGCCTGGTGGAGGAAATGGCTTACTCAAAAACGCGCAGCCCGCTTTCCATGCAGGGACCGCCGAAAAACTGGTGGTTACTGGTAGAAGTGCTTCCGGCTCGCAAATTCGGTGTGCAGACATCACGGCGACAGCTCCTGTTGCTGACGGTGATTTTCTGGTCCCCTATGTTCGTCCATCCGACAACAACGTTCTGCTTTTCAACGGAACTACTCAACTCGGCTTTAGCTGCGTTCTGAATGTTCCCGCAGGAGACTCAGTTGCTCGCGTGACTGTACGCTGGACGAAAATTTGAGTGGCAAGCCCGAACTGTATTATTTAAAGGCCCCGTTGTTGAGCGGGGCCTTTGACATTTATCCAGGACCATTTACCCAGGGCCCATGCAAGTCAATTTGGGCACAGCCAGGCAGAACGCGAACACCCAAGCACCTATATCTTCACCCAAGCGCCTAATCTTTAATGACTAGGGCAGGTGATCAAGGTAGCAGGGCCCGTTGGTCAGTTGCGCGGGCGGTGTCGGAGGCGTTTTCCAGGGCACATTGGCGAAGTCGAGGAACTCCGTCATGTCCATCTGGGCAGCATCGCGCGCGGTCAGAGCCGGCAAATTAAAACGTGTTTCAATGAGTTTCAAGGTTGCCGTGTAATCGGCCACGGTATGGGAGACAAAGTTCTTTTTGGTAAAGGGCGAGATCACGATCAGCGGCAAGCGATAGCCCGTGTATTCAAACCGGCATGTTGGGCTGGAATTGATACTCCCATCCGCATTTGTACAAGTATCGCCGGGGCGAAGGTCTTTGGGAAGAATGCCATCAGGATTGGGCATTGGCTGTGGAGACACATGCTCGAAAAATCCGCCGAACTCGTCCCAGGTGAGGATAAACACAGAATCTTTCCATGAGGGGCTATTCATCAGTCCATTGATGAGGGTGCTGACAAACTGTGCGCCTGTCTGGATATCGTTACCTCCAAGGCCAATATCGGTCGGGTGTTCGTCCAAACCCTCTTCCGATGCCGGATCTATGTATACGACCTGGGGCAAGGTACGATTGGCCGCGTCAGTCAGGAACTGATCTACGGGAGCAATATTTTGCGGCTCATTCTTGAGAATGAATCCTGCGTAGGAAAACTGATTCAGATAGCTTTGTCCCATCAGGCAGGTTGCGGTAGTACAGGGTTTCTGCCCGGCTGCCGCATTCGCGGGATGGACGTAATCTTTCCAGGTGATGTGGTTCTCATCCAAAAGCTGAACGATGGGCTTGGCCGTAACGGGCCCAGTGGTGGAATCCAGCGGATAGGCATGGCCTTGCGAAGTCGCCGCGAGCATGTACATGCGGTTAATTTGGGTCCGCGACATTGCAGGCGAGAACCAGCGGTCAGAGGTGGCGAAATTCGACGCCATGAAGTAGTAGTAATTGAGGTTGTCCCCCGTATAGAAACCCATGACCCGCTTTCCGACTACGTCATGGATAGGGCCTTCATGACCTGCAGTTTGCGCGTAGCCATCACCCTGAAATGTGATTGAAGCGGGATCATGCTTGTTGAAATCCACATGGCTTTCGTTCCATGAAGGGCTCGGATTTTCCACGCACATGGTGGCAAGAGGGTAAGCGGTAATGGTGGGTGCTGGCTGGCCGGGTCCTGGCGGGTCGCCTACGTTCGTGGCGGTATCTGGCATGCCGTCGAAGATGGTACCGTTAGTTGCCTGTGGGTAACCATTCTTCTGCCAGTATTGCATCAGGTGACCAAAATAGTGGTCGAAAGAACGGTTCTCTTGGGCCATGATAATGATGTGATTGACAGAACTCTGCAGCGTCGGGGTTGGAGTCGGGCTCGGGGCCGGAGTCGCAGTGGGAGTCGGCTGCGGCGTGGTGGCGCCAAGCCCAGCGCAACCGGCGCTGACTAAGGCGCTGACCAATAAGATAACGCCAAGGACAAATGAGCGCACCATTTTTTGCATAAGAAAACCCCAGTTACTACTAAGATAACTTCGATGAACCCTCCAGAGCAGCGGGTTGGCTCTCATTCTGAGAACACCATTTGTTCTGTGCTTAACCCAAAGAAAAAATCGGGCCTTATATTTCAAAAAACTTAGCTATTGCAGAACAGAGCTGCCCATTGCGCCGAGTCACGGCACAAGCGCGCATTCGAGAGCAGCTGCTATCGCAGAGGCAAAATTGTGAGACTCTAACGCATCGCACCTCTAAGTGATTTGCTCAAGGAGCGCGAGACATGCCCAAAAAGAAGGGATCGATCGCAGATCCAACCAAACTGCTGGCTTTTGACGACAAGAAGAACCAGATCCTTCAAGTCGTCATAGAAACCCCCAAGGGGAGCCGCAACAAATATGCGTTTGATCCCGATCAGCGAGTATTTACCTTAAAGAAAGTGCTTCCTGAAGGCATGGTGTTCCCTCACGACTTTGGCTTCGTCCCATCCACGCGAGCAGAGGACGGAGATCCCGTGGATGTCTTGATCCTGATGGATGAGGCGGCGTTTGCGGGATGTGTAGTGCGAGCCCGACTAGTGGGCGTGATTGAGGGAGAGCAAACCGTCAATGGGAAGACAGAACGCAATGATCGCCTTCTTGCCGTTGCGGAAACCAGCCACACTCATTCCGACGTGAAGTCCATCAAAGACCTTAACGATGCGTTTCTCCGCGAAGTGGAAAAATTCTTTGAGAACTATCACGCCAATGATGGAGAAACGTTCAAGGTTCTGGCCTGTAAGGGCCCCGGGGCGGCAATCAAATGTCTTGAGCGAGCCCGACGCAAGGCCGCTTAGGGGCCCGCTCCGCAAGCAAACCCGCAGCTCACTTACGAAAGCTGCTGCCGGCGCAGAAAAAAATTTATGCGTGAGAAGTAGCGAATTCAGAACACGATTTCACCCATCCTTGCGGAAATTGTTGTCATCCTAATCTTTAAGATCGGCATTTTCAATCGTCGTGCACGGCTGGATCAAGAGATTTGAACTAAACAGCCGGAGCGGCAGCAAACCTTCAGGCCAATCGTTTGGCCACATTAACGCTTTTACATATCAATTCACAAAGGAGCTAAGCATGAAATTTTTCTCTGCCAATATTGAAAGCTTGCGCGAACTCTATTTCAACCAACTGAGAATGTTATTGTCCGCTGAACAGCAAATAGCGGAAGCTCTGCCGAAAATGGTCGAGAAGGCCACCGATACTCAACTCAAACAAGCTTTCCAATCTCATTTACAGGAAACGCGCGTTCACGTTACACGCTTGCAGCAGCTTCTCATGGACAGACCCGGCGGGGCAGAAGCCCTGAAATGTAAGACGGCCGCAGCCCTGATCGAGGAAGCCGAGGCTTTGCTTAAAGACGCAACCGATTCATCGGTGCGCGATGCGGCCCTCATTGCAGCGGCGCAGCGTGTTGAACATTACGAAATCGCGTTTTACGGTGCGGTGCGCAATTGGGCGCGCATTCTTGGAGAAACTCAGCAGGCAGAGATACTGGACAAGACAATCAAAGAGGAGGGTCACGCCGACCAGCTGCTCACCTCCATTGCAGACCGGGTAAATCCGTACGCTGAAAAGGCAGCGTAAAAGTTGGGTTATTGTCAGGCATTCGTTCCAAGGGCGGTCAGCGGTTGACCGCCCTTTATTTTCTGGGACAGATCTCATGGCCCGCGCAGCTAAGGCCCAGGCTCACGCCAGAGCGCATTTTGAATTTCATGCCCAGGACGAACTTTCTCGACCGGGTCGCCCAAGTGCGTGAAAAGTCTAGGTAAATTGTTGAAACCCCAGGGAAATTGGCAGTCCCACCTGCACGTGTAAGAGGGTATACTGCTCCTTGATGAAAGCAATTCAGCCGGCAACAATCCTTGCGGTAGATGATACAGATGCCCAACTTTATTTCGTTAGCCATGTGTTGAGCAATGCGGGATTTGCAGTAAAGAAAACCATGTCCGGCAGTGAGACCCTCAAACTGGCAGAGGATTTGCCAGACCTTATTATTCTGGATGTCAAGCTTCCTGACTTGAATGGATTTGAAATTTGCCGACGCCTCAAGGAGAATCCAGCCACCGCGAACATTCCTGTCGTTTTCTTATCGTCCGTGCACGATCCCGCTGACGGGAAGCGGCGCGCGCAATATCTTGGAGCGTATGAGTTCCTCAGTTACCCAATCCAACCTGACCAGCTGACGGTAATTGTCAATGCAGTTCTCGAACAGCGGAAGAGACACAGCTCCTAACCGGCGAACACTCCCTGTTGGCCGGCTCTGCTGTCCAGCCTTTTAGGCTAACGGCGTGGTGGAGCAGCAATGAAGAAGTTTGGTTTCCAGCGGGACCCAAAAGCTTTCAAACTCCCGGCTTCTTTCCGTGGCCACCATCAGCATCATTGTGCCTTCGTCTTCCGGGACTTCCGGAATGCGATAAACGATAGGAAAAGAAAATTGGTCGATGAGGCCAGAGGCGCCGTAGTGGATCACGGTAACTGTTTCGCCGTGCGCCACCAGAGAGTACAAGGTGTCGTTTTCTGCCTGGGACTGCAGTATCTCTTCGAGAATGCTTATGCTGACCAAATAACAAAGTTCCATGGTGGCGGAAATCCTTCCTGGCTATATGCCCCCGAAAGTCCACATTGAAGGTAGTGGTCCGTATGACGCATCCGTTTCGGGACTACCTTTCTTGCTTAATCGACGTTTTATGATTGCGAGATTACGCTTTCATTGGAGAAATATTAAAAGCGTTAATTTGGGATGGGACGCCCACATCAGCTACGTAAGTGATGGAAAAATAAAGAGTTAGATTGCGGCATTTTCCTGTGGAAAAAGGAGGGCTGGTTTTTTATCCGGATAGATTCATAAATGACGCAGGGCGGCCCGTGCCAGACTGACCGATTTTTCAATGCGCGCAGACTCGGCACGCACTCCACCGACGCTAACGCGAATGAAAGTATTACCGCGAAGCACATAGAGCGCGCCGGAAATTGGTCCGCCCACCCAGAAAGCTTCGTCGCCTATGCCAGCGATAGTGCGTGGTTTTGATTCTTCTTCTCGTTCCGATTCCTGTGCGCCCTTCTTTTGATTTCCTGTTACGCCATTTTTGGATTTCTCTTCATCGGCTTCGCCATGGAACTGCTTCCGCCAATAGTCTTTTGGTTTTTGTGTGGAAGGCGCGGCCAGAGCGATGCTGACGGATTTTGCGGGCGTGCTGGTGCGGAACAAGCACTGTGACATCAACAGGCCGCTGCTCGGTTGCGCGCTGGGTATGGCTTCTTCCACACGCTCGTCCTGCACGCCTTCGATATCGGCGCTGTTGAGCAGCTTGCAGACATCTACTTTCTTCTGGTCAGTTACCGGCGCTGTGTTTCCGGTCTTTTTTGCCGTTTTTGACTGAGAGCCTTGTGCCTCACAGACTGAAGTGAGCAGCACTACACAAAGCAAGAACCGAACAAAGCTGTGGCTCACAGTGGTATCTCCCCGAAAAGGATTTTACGGCATGGACACGCCGAGGCCCGCGCAATTCATAACGTACGCGGGCCTCAGGAAATCGTTTGGTTAATTAGTGCCGCCTGTTGTCATCACAATCAGGATCTCCGTGCACACCGCTCGCGGCGTCGCCAAAGCACAACTTGCCTCCGCCCTCATCGTTGCCGTTATGAGTGCCAAACTGCGTTCCATCGAACGCCGCAAACAATCCACGGCCGCCAGTCTGCCGTGCAATAGTCGCCAGAGCATCCTGCGCCGTGGCAGGCCCGGTGGTAGCGTTCTGCGTGGAATCACTCACGCATGTACCGGTGCAGCCATCAGCATAGCCAACCAGCACGCGCCCGAATTTGTCCACGGTAATGTCGTTGAAGTCGAGCAGGTTGCGGCATGGATTGCTGCCGCCACCATTCCAGATGCAGCCGCGCTGCACCGGGTCTGACGGCGTAGCATCGGCAGTAATCCAGGTGCGTCCGCCGTTATAGGTAAAAGCTGTGTAGAGGTGCCACACACCCAGGAAATCTCCCGATTGATCGTCACCCGCGGACGGAGTACCGAGGAAAGCAAACGCAGCACGATTGTCATCGCCGGCGATTACCTCAGCAAATTCCGTGTTCTGGATTCCGAAAGGTGTGCCCGCATCCTGTGACTTCGACCAGCTCACGCCCCGGTTGTGGGATACCGCGATCTTGGCGTGACCATCAGCGTTCACATAGCCGAAATAGATCGTGTTGTTCCTGCCAGCGGCGACTGAAGGATCACCACCTCTGCCCGGAGATTGCGCGTCTGGCACAGTACGCACGACCCAGGTCAGGCCGTTGTCGGTGGAAACGGCAACGCCTGGCCGGCTCACGCCGGCCGCATCCTGGCAATTCTCATTAGGAACGTAGGCCGTGCCGTCAGGAGAAACGCGTACGTGGCCATGCAGTCCGCCGCAGGTTCCGGGCGCCACGGGTAGGTTGACGCCATTCACTGTGGTGAACATATAGATGGGCACGCCAGGACCAAAAGTTACGCCGCCATCATCGCTGCGTGAGCAGAATGCCGTGGCGATATCCTGAGAACAGTAATAAATGGCATGCGGATAAGTGTGCACCGCCGGCGCAGGAGAAGCGTAAGGTCCGCCGCCTACCGTCTGGTGATCAACGCCTGCGGGCTGTCCTGAACCTTGCGTGGGCAGCCAGTTATCACCATCGTCATCGGTGAATGAGAGCTCACTGGTCACACCGTTGAGCTGCGAGGAGAAAGTGCGATTTGTTCCGCCGAAGTGGCCGTCATCGGTAAAAAGAATTGGATCGAGACTGACTCGTGCGAATGGAGAACGCTTGTCCTCCCATCCGGCGGTAGCAGGGATGGCGGCGTCATTAAAGGTCACGCGAAGTGTATGGTTGCCGGCTCCAATGAAGGCCCTTCCGGAATGCCAGTCCACGCCAATCGAAGGTTCGCCTGCGCCGTGTTGTCCCGCTGAAGTCGACCCCAGCGAAGGCGGAATATTTTCAGGAGCAGGATAATTTACAAACGCCGGTGCACCCGGTGAAGGCGGTGGAGGCTGGGGCGTCGTGGGCCGCGGTGAAACCGTCATGGTCGCCACAAGATGTGCTGCAGTGGGCATGGGCGCTGTTGCAGCGACAGAACGAATGTGCCAGACCCCATCCACTGGATCGGTTAACGTCAAATCTTCTTCACCCGGCCCTGTGGAAGTGACATCAGGCGAGCCCGGACCATGGTCAGCCGCGTTAGGACTGATGGCGAAAATATCCAGATCCGTGGGGACAGTGCTGTTCCATGTGTATTTGAGAGCGAGCTGCACTGTGTGGGTCTGGTAGAAAGTCGCTGCCGGAGCAGGGAGGACCACAGTTAGATCGTGGTTGTCACACAGGCCTGGAGGACATGTGTCCTGAATGCCGACGTTGGTCACTGTGCCCGCCACGACTGGGCCAAAATCCCATGAGACCGCGCCTGAGGTACTGCTGATGGAAGTACCCGAAGTTTGCGCCCACACTAACGGCGCATTAAAAAGGAAGGTGATACCGACCAATAAACTGGCGATGGCCGCCAAACCTACATGCCAGGTGAGCCACATTGTTGCCGAGGAGGCGCTTTTTTGCATAGAGGGAGGGATAGTCATGGTTTCTCCTAATTGGGTCTTTGGTCGAGCGAGAGGTAGAAGTCCAGTGATATGAAGACATGAGGTCGGTAGTAGTAGCACTACAGGCAATATAGACGCTTGGCCTTCAGTTGCTGGTTGCCAGATGATTGACGAATATTGTCATTAAGTTACGGTCGAGTTTGTTGATTTTATTAACCGTCAGTGGTACTACTTGTAAAAAGAAAGGCAGATTTATTTGCGAATTAGAAGCGGTGCAAGATTATGGTGGCAG
>JBARMK010000257.1:0-5398 GCA_049802395.1 Candidatus Angelobacter sp. | reverse complement strand
CCTGTTATGAGCGGGCCTCGGGCGAGTCGAACGGGTGTCCTTTGTGGTTGAGGCTCTTGCTTTGGCCAATTGCCAAGTTGCTAATTGCTGGCTGCTATTTTTTCAAAGATCGTTTTAACGCTTCCCAACCCTGAGGCGGTGCTAGAGGGTAGGGCATTTCTGTTTCAAAATCAATTGCGAACTAGTACATCTTGACAAAGCCACCCTGCGGAACCATATACATTTCGCGCGGCCTATTTCGCACTGTCTGTTTCCTTCCCGCCCGCGTGCGTCTGTCACCCTGAGCGAAGCGCCAACGCAATTTTGTCGACAACATCGATCTAAAGCGCGCAGTCGAAGGGTCCCGGCAATCTTTCCCTGTACCATGCCGCTTCAGGGAGTTCTTCCCAAACTGTTTTTCTCTTCCTCTTGCCTTTTGTCATGGCCCGCCGTGCAGACCCGCCGCGCGGAAGCCCTGGCGGGCCCCCTTTATCGCGCCGCCTCTGCACAAAATAAAAAAGGAGACACCCGGGCATTGCGCCCGGGTGTCAGGAGTCCCGTCAGGGACGAATGATAATAGCCCGGCACGGCCTCCGAGGCGCGCATCGCGCTGAGGAGCAAGTGCCGGGAAACGAAACAAATGCATTACTTCCGCTCTGCCGAAGGCCCGTCGCGCAGCGCAGCGGAGCGCGCACAAAGTTTTCCTGTGTTGAAAACCGCCTTATCCCGCTTACAATCAGCGCAGAGTATGCCTCCCGAAAGACCACCCAAAGTATTCATCAGCTATAGCCACGATAGCCCTGAGCATGAGCAAAGCGTATTGGCGTTTGCTGACCGCCTGGTTGATGACGGAATTGACGTGATCCTCGATCAATATGTCAGCCCGCCGCCGAGATTGATGAAAAGACACTAGGACTGGAACATCCGGACACCGCTATTGACTTGGCCAATCTGGCGGCACTGTATTTCGCTCAAGGCAAAAACGAGGATGCCGAACCTCTCTTCCGGTGTGCACTTGCAATCCGCGATAAGGCGCTTGGGGCAGAGCACCCAGACACCGTCCGGGTCCGCAACAACCTGATTCGGTTCTATCGCCAACAAGGCCGCACTACCGAGGCGGACGCGCTGGAGAAACGCGCGAAGGGGAAAGCGGAGTAGTCCACGCCCGCTTGCACGCACCTAACAAAATTAACCCGCCGCTTTACTTTCTTCGTTTTTTCCGCCGCCCCTTGACAACATCAGATATGTCGCCGATATTGCAAAAAGGCCCGATTGTTATTTTGCCAATTGCGAGTCGCTAAAAACTTTAACGGGCAGCGCCCGGTGCTATCAACACCGAACGCGCCCTAACCGCAGTTCACCTGCTCGAGGGCAGGCAAACCATGGCTGCTATTCAAGGTAAACACTCCTCTTCTAGGACGCAAGGCTCCCGCCGCGGCGTTCACGCCTCAACCAAACCCGCCTCACCCAAACCGCAAACTCCAACGCGCAAACACAGCAGCCTTAAAAAGCCAAAACAACCAAAGCGCCTCCCGCCCTCCCTGCGCTTCACCGAAACCAAACGCGGCAAGACTACAGTCCGACGTTACAGCGGGCGCACGTTCTACCGCTTTGAAGAGATCAAAGGCAAGCCGGTCGATTTTGTCGAGGTCTTCACTGCCGGCGAATACCATGCGATTGACGTCCGCTTTCAAGATAAAACCGCGCTCCACTTCATCATCGATCCCGGGTTCATCCTGGAAACCGAATACGCTGACTGGAAAACCGGTAACTGGCGTCCCATTAAGCGCTGGCCGATTATCTACAGCCAGGGCCGCCGGTAGAACGATTAATCCAACCCCGCCGATGGCCGTGTTGACACATTGCCATCGCCAGGGATCTTGTGTTTTGGGCAGCCTCTGTCTCAGAAAGCATTCTGGTGAGCGTTCTGATTTGGGAAATCAGCAACTACCAACATTCACATTCTCTTGACATTCGTTTTTATGGAACCCACGATAGAGTGATTCAAGAAAACGAGGGAAGATGGCCATCCGCCAGCTTCTCTCGCCACAGGAGGACTTTATCAAAATGCTAAGCCTCAGAAAGCTCTTCATCTCCAGTACACTACTGTGCGCCACAATCATCGCGTTGGGTGCTCAGGGGCAACCCGCCAGCAGTTCGCGCGCTTCATCCGGTCCTTCGGCCGGCGCCAACGTGATCCTCTGCATGCCCGGATTTGTCTATAGGTGTAACCAGTTCGGATGTTTCTGTGTGAAACCCTGATGGGTAAGAACGCGAAACCTGGATTAGAATAAAAATAGCAGCTCGTGGGGTGTGCTCCATTGAGATACGCCATCACGCAAAATTCCAGAAACCACAAAGCACAGCCCCGCTCTGCGGGGCTGAATTATTGAGTCCGCTACTCGCCCGCGGGAAAAAGCGCGGGCTCGCTTTACGGATCTCGGGATGACGGTTTTATCTTTATGATTACTTCGACAGGGACATTGCACTAATATTGATACCGGAATACTGAGGATCCGACTACGCATGCGCCGACTCCTAACATTTCTCCTGGTATCTACCATCATGGCTACTGCCCAGAAAACTCCTGCTCCGCCTTCATTTCCCAACGCCGATGAACTCCACCAGATGGCTGCGCGATTTGCGCCCGTGCGTCTGGAAGTCGATCTCTCCGGCCTCTCAGCGGGCGACAAGAAAGCGCTGGCCAAGCTGATTGAGGCCGGACGGATCGTGAACCACCTCTTTATGCAGCAGTTCTGGAGCGGCGACGTGGCGCTTTACCGGAAGCTGCAACTGGATAAGTCCGCGTTGGGCAAAGCGCGGCTGCATTATTTCTGGATCAACAAAGGCCCGTGGTCGGAAATTGACGAGCACAAAGCGTTCCTGCCCGGAGTGCCGGCGAAGAAGCCCGAGGGCGCGAATTTTTATCCTGAAGACATGACCAAGGAAGAATTTGAAGCCTGGGCAAAGACGCTCTATCCGGAATCGAAAGAGCAGGCGGAAGGGTTCTTTACGGTGGTTCGTCGCGGCGCGGACAAGAAGCTGAAGCTTGTTCCCTACAGCGTGGAATACAAAGCCGATCTGGACCAGGCGGCCAGGCTGCTGCGCGAAGCCGCCGCGCTCACTGACAACGCCAGCCTCAAAAAATTCCTTGCCACGCGCGCCGCCGCCTTCAGTACCAACAATTATTTTGAAAGCGATATGGCGTGGATGGACCTGGACGCGCCCGTGGATGTGACCATCGGCCCGTATGAGACCTATAACGACGAGCTGTTTGGCTACAAAGCCGCGTTTGAGGCCTACATCAACGTTCGCGACGATAAAGAGTCGGCGCGGCTGGGGTTTCTGGGCCAGCACCTGCAGGAGATCGAAGACAACTTGCCTGAAGATCCGCAGTATCGCGTGTCCAAGCTGGGAGCGGCGGCGCCGATCCGCGTGGTGAATGAAGTTTTTGCTGCCGGTGACGGCAACCACGGCGTGCAGACCGCAGCTTACAACCTGCCCAATGACGACAAAGTGGTGCAGCAGAAGGGCAGCAAGCGCGTGATGCTCAAGAACATTCAGGAGGCAAAATTTAAATCCACGCTGCAACCAATATCGAAGGTGGTATTGCAACCGTCGGCACAGCAGGACCTGAGCTTTGAATTATTCTTCACCCACATTGTGGCGCATGAGCTCACGCACGGACTTGGTCCGCACCAGATCAAGATCAATGGCCGCGACACCAACCCGCGCCTGGAGCTGAAAGAACTCTACAGCGCCATTGAAGAAGCCAAGGCCGACGTGACTGGTCTCTTCGCGCTGCAATATCTGATGACCCAGGCGGACAAAAACGCCGGCGGCGGTCCTGCGCCGCTGCCGCACGGCCCGGACGCGGAGCGCAAACTCTATACCACCTATCTCGCTTCGTCATTCCGCACGCTGCGCTTTGGCTTGCAGGATTCCCACGCTAAGGGCATGGCCGTTCAGTTCAATTATTTTCTGGATAAAGGCGCGTTCGTCGCGAACTCTGACGGCACGTTCAGCGTTGACCTGGGCAAGATCAAAGACGCCGTGGCCGGGCTGGACCGGGTGCTCCTCACGCTGGAAGCCACCGGCGATTACGCGGGCACGAAAAAGCTGATGAGCGAGATGATGGTGCTGCGTCCGGAGGTGCAGAAGGCGCTGGAGCGGCTGAAGCAAGTGCCGACGGACATCGAGCCGAAGTTTGTGACCGCGGATGCGCTCACCAGCGGCGCAGAAACTCCATCCGGCAAAGCTGCAAAGAAGAAATAAGCGCGGAGCCGGCGTCGCGATCAATAGGATTGCGGTCGAAAAGGGCTCAATAACGCCACTGTTGACTTTTAAGTAATGTGGCGATATTCTGCGTTTACACGGGAAAGGAGGGCGATCCAAATTATATGAAGAATTCTGATTGTAGTGGTATACGTGAGGTGGCTGAGGCTTAAGGCGTGAGTCTTTAAGTCCTAAGCGAAGCTGCGATTCGCACAAGGCCAGCGCGCCTTCAGCCAATCCCAACAGCTTACCGAATAACCCCGCACTGATGTGCGGGGTTATTTGCTTTTTACGCCCTTGCGGGCCCCCCCGGGCAGCAGCATTTTCCTTTCCGGTGCTGCGCCGGGGCCTTTTCATGTAACGTATTGTCGAAACTTGCATGGCCTCGCCTTCTATACACGACAGCTCTGCCGCCGTCAGGCGCAACGTTTGTGTTTTTGGCACAGTCTCGTTCTTCAATGACACGGCGAGCGAGATGGCATATTGGATCTTGCCGGCGTTTCTGGCTTCGCTGGGCGCAGGCCCCGCGGCCATAGGGTTGATTGAAGGCATTGCTGAAAGCGTCGCGTCGCTGGGCAAACTGTTCTCCGGCTATCTCACTGACACTGTTCAGCGGCGCAAACCCATCGTCGTGTTCGGCTATCTGCTGGCAAATCTGGTGAAGCCTTTTCTGGCCCTGAGCATGCGATGGTGGCAGGTGCTTTTCATCCGCTTTGCCGATCGCACGGCCAAAGGGCTGCGCGCCACGCCGCGTGACGTGATGCTGGCGGAGTCGGTGGACCCAAAAACCATTGGCCGCACCTACGGCCTGCTTCAATCCATGGACTCGGCCGGCGCCATTGCCGGCCCGCTCATCGCGTGGCTTGTGATTGCTCGTACCGGCAATATGCGCTGGGTATTCTGGCTGGCTGCGGTCCCCGGTGCAATCGCCGTATTGGTTGTGCTGCTGGCGAAAGAGACGCGGCATGAGCGAATCAGGCGGGAGCCAGCTACGTCGCCGGTTGGGCCGGTCCGGCTTTCCCGCCGGTTTTATTACATGCTGTTTGCGGTGCTGATCTTTTCTCTCGGTAATTCGAGTGACATGTTCCTGGTGCTGCGCGCGCAGCAGATCGGAATCAGTCCCCGCATGGCCCCGGTGCTGGGT
>JBARMK010000256.1:0-1674 GCA_049802395.1 Candidatus Angelobacter sp. | reverse complement strand
GGACAATGCGGGCAACGTTGAGACCGCCCACGCTCTCACCGTTCAGATTGATCTCACGCCACCGACGATCGCTTCTTCGCAAGCACCGCCGGCAAATGGGGCTGGATGGAACAACAGCAATGTAACCGTAAGCTTTTCCTGCGCCGACGACTTCTCCGGCGTTGCTGGTTGCACGTCGCCGATCCTAGTCAGCACAGAAGGCGCGAGCCAATCGGTAACGGGTTCGGCGAGCGACATGGCCGGGAACTCCGCCACTACGTCACGCACCATCAACCTCGACAAGACGCCTCCCCCGCTGACCATGCCGGTTCTGGCATCGAGCTACCTGTTGAACTCGTCGCTCACGCTCACATTCGGTGCCAGCGACTCGCTTTCAGGCTTGGCCAGCATGCAGGCTACGCTCAATGGCAGCCCGGTGACCAGCGGGACCACGGTAACGCTAACTCACCTGGCGACGAACACCTTTACCTTGACGGCCACCGATGTCGCGGGAAACTCCGCCACGCAGACAGCGACTTTCGCAGTGGTCTACAACTTCATCGGTTTCCTGCCACCCATCAAAAATAACGGAAGCGGTGTGTTCAAGTTAGGAAGCACCGTGCCGGTGAAATTTCAGCTCACGGATGCGAAGGGCAACCTCGTGTCCACCGCAGTGGCGCATTTAACTGTTCAAATGCTGTCGAACGGAACTCCCGTTGGTACACCGATTGATGCCACGGCTTCCGGCAATGCGGACGTCGGGAACCTCTTCCGCTTTGATGGCTCTCAGTACATCTACAACCTCAGCACGAAACCACTCACTGTCGGAACCTGGCAGTTTCAAGCGCGCCTCGATGACGGCACCGTTCACACAGTCGTCCTGGGAACGAAATAGGCGGGGAGAAACGACATGATTCCAACGTTACACACGAGCTTCCATCCCAATCTCGATTTGGCCAGGCCGGATCGGAAAAGAGGCACGCGCATGCGCAAAATACTCTTCCCGCTTCTTGCTCTAGTGGTGCTCCTGATAGGCTGCGCCCAGGCGCCGGATCACTCGGACCCTTGGCTCAGCTTCAAATACCAGTCGGTCTGCACAGATTTGAAGTCCTGCCCGGATCTTACGGACATCGGGGACGGAGGCGAGGCCGACCAGTACTATCGCGCCATCGGAGCGGAAGACGCAAACGGCAATGTGATTATTCAGAACTTTGATCAATGGAAACAAACGTTCGGCATCGCCTTTAACACACCGGTTCAGGCGATTTACGCGAACAAGCTGGATCTGCAACTCGGCCGGGATATGAATTGCGTAGAGTTTCCTGACACTGGAAGGGTTGTGTGCTATGTCACGAACTACGGTCCCGCGCCCTTTGACGGTGGCAAAGATCAGGAGAATCCGAATTGGCCAAATCTTGATCAGGGCGTGGGTGACGCTCTCGGCGGCGATATTCACAACTCCTTCGCGACTGTGGCGATGGTCTATGATCCCAACGGAATAGGGACCAACGGCGACAAAATCGCCTTTTACGTGTTCGCGCAGGATCCGAATGATCACGGAAATCAGCTGTTGAGCAGATTTGCGGCGCTCGATGGAGAGGGTGGCAAGACCAACCCGCGGATGTGCATGGCCTGCCACGGTGGAACGTACCATGAACAAGACGACACACAGAACTCGCCGCCTCAGTTTCACGC
>JBARMK010000255.1:0-8614 GCA_049802395.1 Candidatus Angelobacter sp. | reverse complement strand
GCCGGCATCGTTTGAGATCACACCAGAACACATGGAACAGGCTGCGCGCGAACAGGCCGTGGAAATCAAGTCCGGTGACGTGGTGCTTTTACGAACGGGCTGGGGAGCGTTCTTTGAGGATGTAGCTCGATTTGAGTCGCAGATGCATGGCCCCGGCCCTAGCGAACCAGGCGCCCGATGGCTGAGCGGAAAAAATATTTTTGCCGCGGGAGCTGACACCATTAATTTTGAATCGGTGCCATCGCGGACCATGCCTGTGCACGTGCATCTGCTGGTGGAGAGCGGCATTCACATTATCGAGTGCCTCAACCTGGAACAATTGGCTGCGGACCGCGTTTACGAATTCGCATTTGTCGCGGCGCCTTTGAAAATTCGCGGCGCCACCGGCTCTCCCATACGCCCACTTGCATTGAAAGCATGAGCGTATTGCTGTACCGGTGCCGTGGGATTAGAATACGCCGTTCCAGTTCCGGCGCTCGCGCGGTTTCTTCCATGTCACCAGCCATCCATGCCGACCTGCACAAAGAACTTAAGAACGCTGTCGCTGATCTGTGCCGCAATTTTCCTGACGCTTACTGGCGTGAATTAGACGCCAGACGCGGCTACCCAGAAGAGTTTGTTCGGGCGCTGACCAAAGCCGGATACATGGCTACGCTGATTCCTGAGGGATACGGAGGCGCGGGCCTTGGCGTTACTGAAGCGGCAGTCATTCTGGAAGAGATTCATCGTTCCGGCGGCAACGCGGCCGCTTGCCATGCTCAGATGTACATCATGGGAACGCTGCTGCGCCACGGATCAGATGCACAGAAGAAAAAATATCTGCCTGCGCTGTCTCGCGGTGAACTCCGTCTTCAGGCTTTCGGCGTAAGCGAACCAACAACCGGCTCCGACACGACGCAGATGAAAACCTTTGCGCGTCGTGCGGGAAACAAGTACGTGGTCAAAGGGCAGAAAATATGGATCTCGCGCGCACAACATTCTGACCTCATGTTGCTGGTGGCCCGGACCACACCGCTGGATGAGGTCAAGAAGCGCAGTGAAGGGCTCTCCGTTTTGCTGGTGGACCTGCGCCATGCACCGGGTCTGACGATCCGCCCGATCCGCACCATGATGAACCATGCCACAACTGAGGTTTTCTTCGACGACGTTGAAGTCCCGAACGAAAATCTGGTAGGCGAGGAAGGACAGGGCTTCCGTTATCTATTGGACGGTCTGAACGCCGAGAGGATATTGATCGCCGCGGAGTGTATTGGTGATGGCCGCTGGTTTCTGGAACGTGCCTGCTACTACGCCAAAGAGCGCGTGGTATTCGGCCGGCCTATCGGGCAAAATCAGGGTGTTCAATTTCCTCTGGCTCGTGCATATGCCAACGTGGAAGCAGCGTCGCTCATGGTGGGGCAAGCCGCAGCGCTGTTCGACTCGGATCAACCCTGCGGGCCGCAGGCCAACATGGCCAAGCTCCTGGCAGCCGATTCTTCCTGGGAAGCGGCAAATGCGGCGGTCCAAACCCATGGCGGGTTCGGTTTTGCCGAAGAATACGATGTGGAACGCAAGTTTCGTGAGACGCGGTTGTACCAGGTAGCGCCCGTCTCCACCAACCTGATTCTTGCTTATATCGCCGAACACGTGTTGGGACTGCCGCGTTCTTATTGAGGTGAAGGAACAATGGCCGTGAAGCAAAGCTGGACGGGACGCGTTTACGAAGATTTTGAGGTAGGCGATGTTTACCAGCATTCGCTCGGCCGCACGGTCATTGCCGCCGACAACATTTGGTTTACCCTGCTTACCCAGAACACCAATCCCATTCATTTTGACGCCGCATACAGCGCGCAGACGGAATACGGCAAGCCTCTGGTTGATTCAACCTTCACCCTGGCGCTGGTCACCGGCCAGTCGGTGATGGACGTCTCTCAAAACGCAATGGCCAATCTGGGCTGGGACGAAGTGCGCCTGCCCAACCCGCTTTTCGAAGGCGACACGGTTTATTCCCGGAGTGAGGTGTTGGAGAAACGGGAATCGAAATCCAGGGCAAACGTGGGAATCGTGAAAGTAAGGACCATCGGCTATAAGCAGGATGGCAGCGTGGTCATTGAGTTTACCCGCACTATGATGATCTATAAACGCGGGCAAGTTCCGGTAATTCCGCAGCCCAATATCACTCCGTCCAAACGATAGGTCCCTGCGAAACTCAGGCGGCTTCGCGCGAACCTTTTTGGAACCCGCGGATAGAAAACTCCAGTTGTTCCTGCAGGCTTTCGCCCACCTGCACCATATCTCCAATCACCGTGCTTAAATCCATGCGAATCAGATTGCGCTGCAGGACTGAGGAAATGACCTGCTGAAGCAATCGCATTTCAATCACAATGAGAGGGATGGTATAGCCTTGGCGGGCGCGCTCTTGTCCATGCTTGGCCGCCGCAATTTTGCCGCTTTCGGTGGTTTGTTCTGATGGAACGTCCACCCTTCGGGCGAGTTCCCTGATCAAGTCTGGCAAGTGATCAATGCGGTCCTTGTCGCGCAAGTGTATGGTGGCAAGTTCTGGATGAGATTTCACCAGGCCCAGCCATTCCCTTGAGATATCACGTAAGCTCTCCGTCATGAGTTCTGAAACGCGTTTCAATGCGGGCTGTTGCGGCACAGGACGCGGCTCTTCCAGCCGTCCCTTAATCACGCGAATCAGTGTGGGAACGTCCGTGGGTTTGATCAAGTAGTCGTCCACCTGGCTGCGAATGGCTTGCAGCGCGGTATCGAAATCCGGGTAGCCGGTGAGGATGAAAGTTGCCGCCTCCGGCTGCACGCGGCGCATGGCGCTCACCACAGTAAATCCGTCTCCGGGCTGGCCAATGTTTAAGTCGGAAATCAGCGCGTCAAAGGGTGCGTGATTGATATGTTCCAGAGCTTCAGGAACGGTGGCGCCCGTGGTCACCTCAAACCCATGTTGTTCGAGGATCATTTTCAGGGTCTTGCGTATGCCCGCCTCGTCGTCAACGAATAAAATCCGGGTCGCCATTTTGGTTAACTCCAGAAGTATTGGATGTTCCCGAGCAGCTTCTCTGTTGGACGAGCATAGAAAAAACCATAATGGTCCACGCGCTGGTAACAACAGAGGTGGACGGGCCGAAGTGCATACAAAGGCCCATCACTGATGCGACGGGCCTTAAAACATTCAAATGTTGCTAACACTATGAAACGGAAGTTATTCCCGGTTCTTAAAGGAGTAGCCGATGGAAAGGCCGAAACGCGTAGCCCGTGAGCCGCTGAACTCCACGTTGTTGTGGACTAGATACACGTGCGCTTCCGGACGAACGAATATGGCGCGCGTGACATAAACCCGCAGCCCGGCGCCAAATTGCGCCAGAAAGTGGTTGCTGCTGACAAAGTTTGTGCACCCCACGAAGTTGCAGGTGAAGGTTGGTGTATAAAAGCGGACACTCTCCGCGCCAATCCCAGCGGACAATTCCGCCTGTGCACGCTTGCCCAGCGGCGGCGCGTAAACCGCATCTACGTCATAAAAAAACGGGCGGAAGGGCTGGAACCCGAGATAAAGGTTTTGTTTGGCGCGAAATGAAGCATTGAAACCAACTCCCAGGTTATGAAAAAAAAGGAAATCGAGCCCAATAGTCGGATAAGCTCCGCCGCCAATGGTAGGCAGGACATTGCCGAATGAGTCGGTGGTGGCAGAGGGACCGGTCAGGCCGTCCACGCCAAACGACATGTCGAACTGCTGCGCCTGGGCAGCGCTTCCCAACAGGAAAAACAAACAAAAGGACGCAACGAACAACGATAATTTTTTCAAGTTAGTCTCCAATACGTGAAGGTTGAACAAGCTCCAGCAGCAAACCAGTCCAACGCGATCTATGGCCAACAAGCGCGATTATCCTACCCACCGTGCATCGATGTCCAGAAGCCGATGGTATCAAGGTGGTTGCATCTAAGGTGCTAAATGCCTCCTTTTGTAATATACGCATCTGGCAGGTGCGGAATGTAAAGATTCGTTTGCTTATACGGCGCGACAGCGGTCTTTCCCCTGTTATTCTGAAAAATGATCTCTCAATCAAAGCTATTCTGTTTGATATGGACGGTGTGCTTATTGACTCGGCGCCGGCGGTTGAGAGAGTCTGGCGCAAATGGGCGCTTCAGTACGGGTTAAACCCCGACGGCGTGGTCGAGCAGGCGCATGGACGCCGGAGTATCGAGACAATCCGCGCTGTGGCGCCTCATATGGACGCGGAAACAGAGAACGTCATACTGGAGCAGATGGAAGTCGAAGACCGCGAAGGTGTAATAGCTTTGCCTGGAGCGCCTGAACTCTTGCGTACCCTGCCTCCAGAGCGATTTGCAATTGTCACCTCGGCCACATGCCCGTTGGCCCTGGCGCGCCTGGGATATGCAGGCCTTCCCGTTCCTAAGCACATAATAACCGCCGACGACGTGATCGAGGGCAAGCCGTCTCCAGAACCGTTCCTGAAGGGCGCGGAACTGCTTGGCTTCTCTCCTGCTGATTGCCTGGTCTTTGAAGATACTCCTGCAGGGATTGCCGCAGCTCGCTCAGCGGGTATGAAGGTGGTGGCGCTCCAGACTACCTACCCAGTGACTGAGTTGCATGCTGCTGATGCTATTGTGGCCTCTCTCGACGACGTAAAAGCCGAGTTGCGGAGAAAAATGATTGAACTGAGCCTGAGCGCCGTGGCCAGCCCGCGAAGCTGACCACTGTCCGTAAATTCTGCGCCTAGCTTTTTCTTCTTTTCTTGCGGCGCTTCTCAGCGTCCGGTCCCTGCCCCCTGACCTTGCTCTCCGGCGATTGCGAAGGTTGCCGGATTGCGTCGACTGGCACTTCTACCAGCGGAACAGTATTTCTGCAACGTGCTCTGGCGTCACGGTGCCGACATATTCACTCTGGACATGAGGCCAGTTGCTCACGTACTGCGGGGAGGCGAACGCCGCGCTCATTTAATATCTGCGCTGCGAATGACTTTTCCTCGCGCAGCAGGCCGAGCAACAGGTGCTCCGTGCCAATGTGTTTGTAGGAGAGCCGTTCCGCTTCCTCCACTGCATAGCCGAGCACGCGCTTGCTTTCATCGCTCAAAGGTAGATCGACTGAGGTGGAAACCTTCTCCCTGACAGTAGTGCAATCTTCAATTTGTTTGCGAATCGTTTCCACGGAAGCACTGCTGCGCAGAAAACGATTGGTGAACGCTTTGTCCTCGCGCAACAACCCGAGCAGAAGGTGCTCGGTCTCGATATAGGGGCTGCCAAACTGGCTGGATTCATAGCGGGCAAAAAATATCAACCGTCGCGCTTTTTCGGTGTATCGATCGAATATTGGGTCTTCCTTATGCGTAAGGCCGCCGACTATTGTACAAAGATTCGCCAGCGGGTGAAGTTGAGCGTCTTCGGCAAGGCTTTAGCTCCGGCGCAACGTGTCTCATCCTGCCCGTAATACAATTCTTGCATCTTGATTTAGAGGAGCAAACAAACTCATGCAACGGAATGCAAGCGCACACTGGAGCGGTGGATTGAAGGACGGCAAAGGCACGTTGAGTTCGCCCAGCGGAGTTCTCAAGAACACGCCTTACTCTTTTGCGACTCGTTTTGAGTCCCAGCCCGGCACCAACCCGGAAGAGTTGATCGCTGCTGCCCACGCGGGATGCTTCAGCATGGCGCTCTCCGCACAGTTGGGTAATGCCGGAATGACAGCGCAATCGATCGATACCACGGCCACTGTCACGCTGGAAAAACTTGACTCGGGGTTTGCCGTCACCTCGTCCCACCTGCAAGTGAAGGTGAAGATCCCAGGCGCGGACAAGGCCAAGTTCGATGAAGCAGCCAAAAACGCCAAAGAGGGCTGCCCAATCTCCAAACTGCTGAATGCCAAGATAACCATGGATGTACAGCTGGAAAGCTGATCCCCTCCCTAGGTGACGGGAAGCCGGCCGCTAACAACAGCACAGGCTTCTCGTCTAACCTTTCGTCAACTCCTCTGTTCATTACATTTCGTCCCATGGAGGCTTCCGCCATGCGCAAATATCTCGCGATCGCAACTTTGCTGATTGCAGCTTGTGTCACCACCGTAAACGTCGCTCACGCTCAGTCCGCCCTGCTGGATCTGCCTCGGGACAGCCAGCACGCCAAGGTCGTACAGCGGGTCGGCATTACCGATATCATAATCAACTACCATCGTCCGCTGGTAAAAGGCAGAAAAATCTGGGGTGGCTTGGTTCCCTACGGGCAAGTCTGGCGCGCGGGCGCGAACGAGAACACCACCATCGAATTCAGCGATCCAGTCAACATAGAAGGCAAGCCGTTGGCGAAGGGTATTTACGGCCTGCACATGCTACCCGGTGAGAATGAGTGGAGTGTGATTTTCTCCAAAAACTCCAGCGCATGGGGCAGCTTTACTTACAATCAGGCGGAAGATGCCCTGCGTGTGACCGTGAAACCACAGGCCGCTGAGATGAAAGAAGCATTGGCCTATGAAGTTGACGGTGTCACGCCGGACTCAGCGGTCGTGACGCTGCGGTGGGAAAAACTGGCCGTGCCGTTCAAAGTAGACGTAAACACGCATGACATCGTCACAAAGAGCCTTCACGATCAGCTTCGCGGCCTGCCACAGTACACCTGGGATGGCTGGGACGATGCCGCCAGTTACTTCCTGGCTAACAAATACAATTTGGAAGAAGCCCTGAAATACGAAGATCGCTCCATCGGCGTGGAAGAGCGCTTCGATAATGTGATGAATAAATCTCGCATTCTTGACGCCCTCAATCGCAAAGAAGAAGCTACCGCAGCGCGCAACAAGGCGCTCGGCATGGCCAGCGTGATCCAGCTCCACGGTTATGGCCGCCAGCTTCAGCAGGAAGGCAAGCAGGAGCAGGCATTCGACGTCTTTCGCACCAACATCAAGAAGAACCCGAATCATTGGACCACGCACAATGAAGCCGCGCGGATTGCCTGCTCTAAAGGCGACTTTGATACTGCGGTAAAAGAGATGAAACTCGCTTCAGCCGTGGCTCCGGACCAGTTCAAAGGCCCTCTTGATGGAATCACTAAGCGTCTGGAAGCCAAAGAGGACATTAACAAGTAATTTGAACGCAAACCGCGGAGTGTACGAAATCCGGCACGTGTTTAACCTCGTGGTACCAGCGCCTATCAGGCGTGGTGGAGGAAAAATGTCCGGATTTCGTTCTATCTCGGTTGACCCAGCAATCTGCGCTGCGGTTCGCAGCACGCTCAAGTCTCCTCAATACGCCATCCTGGCGCACCGCGAGCCCGCCGCAGGATATGGCCCTTGTCGCTCCTACCTGAAGCAGTTTCATGTGGGCGCGGAAGACCGTATTCTCTTTAACCTATGATCCATTTGCGGGGCTTGACGGCTATCCCTCACCGGGGCCAATCTTCATTCATGCGGATTCCTGCGAATATTTTCAGAGCCCTGACAAATTCCCAGACGAATTGAGAGATCTCCCACTCACGCTGGAGGCCTTTGGCGATGACCGCTGGATCCTTCGAGGTGAACGGCCATGTCCACAGGATATTGAAGCGGCAATCCAGCGATGCTTCGCGATTCCCGGGGGTCCGCTATATCCATGTTCGCAACACGGAAGCTGGCTGTTTCATCGCCCGGATCGAGCGGCTACAAGCAAATGGACACGTGCTCTGAGCCCGTCAAGCCCGCCGCTTGCGTTATCATGGATGCGATTCTGCAACCTTTTCATGGAGATTTTCGCGTCATGCGCAGATGGTCCAGCATTGTCCTTTTGATCGCCGTCGGGGTGGCCGCGCACGTTTCTGGCTTTGCCCAAACACCCCAGACTGCTTCACCTGGGCCCATGGCTTTGCAGGTGAGGGGCGAATTCCTTTATGCATGGAATGCTTACAAGGAATACGCGTGGGGGCATGACGAGCTGAGGCCGCTGAGCAAAGGCCATCATGACTGGCACAGCCACACCCTTCTGATGACACCTGTCGACTCGCTGGACACGATGGTCCTGATGGGGCTCAACGACGAGGCTAACAAGACGCGCGAGTTTATCGACAAGAATCTTTCATTTGACCAGGACATTGAGGTCAAGAATTTTGAGATCACGATCCGGCTGCTGGGCGGATTGCTGAGCAGCTATCAGCTTAGCGGCGACCCGCGCCTGCTGCAACTGGCAGACGACCTTGGCACTCGCCTGCTGCCGGTCTTTAACTCGCCCACCGGCATGCCATATATGTTTGTAAATCTCAAGACGGGCAAGACTCGCGGCGCAGAAAGCAATCCTGCCGAGATTGGCACTCTGCTGCTTGAGTTCGGCACCCTGAGCAAGCTTACAAACAAGCAGATTTACTATGACAAAGCCAAGAGCGCCGTTGTGGAACTTTACACGCGGCGATCGGCAATTGGCCTGGTAGGATCCACTATCAATGTGGAAACCGGCAAATGGATTGATACCACCAGCCACATCAGCGGTGGAATCGATTCCTACTACGAATACCTGCTGAAGGCATGGTTGCTGTTTCAGGACAAAGACTGCAAGAAAATGTGGGAAGCAAGCGTGAAGTCGGTGAATAAGTATCTGGCCGATGATACTCGTGCCGGCTTGTGGTACGGCCAGGCGGATATGAACACGGG
>JBARMK010000254.1:0-30044 GCA_049802395.1 Candidatus Angelobacter sp. | reverse complement strand
GACGTGAGCCGTGAGTTCGGAGCACAGCTACTGGGCGAGGTGAACGGGAAATCTCACCGCTTTCCACTGCTCATCAAGTTTCTTTTTCCCAAAGACAAGCTTTCCGTGCAGGTGCACCCCGATGATGAGTTCGCAGCGGGCATCGGCCAGTCATGCGGCAAAACCGAATGTTGGTACATCTTGCAGGCCGAACCTGGAGCACAAATCGGCCTGGGATTAAAACCTGGAACCGGCAAAACCGAGGTTGAACGCGCTATCCGCGAGACCCGGATGGAACAACTGCTCAACTGGGTGGATGTGCGTGAAGGCGACATGATTTATGTAGACGCAGGCACCGTACATGCCATCGGCCCCGGCGCGGTAATCGTCGAAACCCAGCAGAACTCTGACACCACGTATCGCCTGTACGATTACGGCCGTCCGCGCGAACTGCATATCGAAGCTGGGTTGAAAGCGATCAAGGAGCACACACACGCGGGCAAAGTGGTGCGCGGCCGTCCACAGTCTGAGAACGGCAAGACTCAGACGAACCTTGTGACCTCGCCGTGTTTTATCGTCGACAAATTTAGCCTCAATCGCCCGTGGGAGTTCCGCCGGCCGCGACACGCCAAAGGCGGCGTGTGGTGCCTGACGGCAACGCGCGGCTATGGCTTAATCGAAAGCGAGGGCGCCGCCCCAATCACTTTGACTGGCGGTGAAGCCCTGATTGTCCCTGCCAACGTGGAAAGGTTTATGCTGAAGCCACAGTGGGAACTGGAATTCTTGTGCGCGTCGCTGCCCGCTGAACCGGTTGGCCACCCCGCAACCGTCTTGTTTGAAACAGTCGCCGCAAACTCCAGATGAGATTCAAGACAGGAGCAAGCTTGTGAGCAAACCGCCGTTCTATCCCGTAATTCTGGCCGGCGGAAGCGGCACGCGTTTCTGGCCGCGCAGCCGTCGTAAGCTGGCCAAACAGGTGCTCGCGCTGGACGGCAAGCAGACCATGATCCAAAAAACCATGGAGCGGCTCCTGCCATTGGGGACAGAGAAGGATTTCTGGGTCATCACGAATGAATTTGTTGCCGGAGAAATCCAGCGGCAGCTCCCGCAGGTCCCGCGCGAGCAAATTGTCATTGAGCCTGAGCCGCGCAACACCGCGCCGGCAATCGGACTGAGCGCGTTTTTGCTGGAACGGATGGAGCCTGATTCCATTATTGGCATGTTCCCCGCCGATCACGTTATCGGCGATGAAAAGAAATTTCGCAAAGTGCTGCAACGGGCCATGGAAATCGCCGCCAAGGAAGACCACATTGTGGTCATGGGAGTGCAGCCTGCCCGCGCCGAAACCGGTTACGGGTATATCGAGACCGGTGACAAGCTCGAATCAGAACTGTTTCGAGTAAGGCGCTTCACTGAAAAGCCCAACCAACAGAGGGCAGAAGAGTTCGTGACCGCGGGCAATTATTACTGGAACAGCGGCATTTTTGTCTGGAGCGCTCGGACCCTTACCCGCGCGCTGCGCGAACACCTTTCAGAAACCGCACCGTATCTCGAACAGATTGCTTCCGCCTGGGGAACACGGGACTTCGATAAAAAGTTCGCTCAGCTTTATCCCAAGTGCGAGAACATCAGCATTGACTATGCGGTGCTGGAGCCGCGTTCCGCAAAGGGCGAGCACTCTTCCAACCTGTTCTGCCTGCGCGCTGACTTCGGCTGGAACGATCTGGGTTCCTGGGCCGCTCTGTATGAGCACCAGGCCATCCGCCACAAAGATGAGGCCAGGAATGTGGTGGAAGGCAAAGGCCTTTATGCGGCCAGTGCCACCGGCAACTACGTCTATGCTCCGGAGAAATTTGTCGCTACCGTAGGCGTGCATAACCTGGTCGTGGTCGAAACCGAAGACGCAATTCTGGTGACCACGCGCGAGCACTCCCAGGACGTGGGCAAAATTGTGAAATACTTGAACGACAAAAAAATGACTGAGCTGGTTTAGTCACGCGCTGGCTCAGCGACACGAGTACAGGAACAACCGAGCGGACGAAAAATGATAAAAGCAGCTCCTTCGCTTGGCTCAGGATTTCGGCAGCAGGCTTAACCCTGTTAAACACCTCACGTGTGGAGCAAAGCGACAGAACACATGGATGAAATTAAATTTGGCACCGATGGCTGGCGCGGGATAATCGCGGAAGACTATACATTTGAGAACGTACGTCGTGTAGCTGGAGCCGTTGCCGCGTACGTCTTAAAGAGCGAAGATCCCAGGCGCGGGCTTGTTATTGGCTATGACACACGTTTCGGATCGCGCCGTTTCGCCCAGGCCACGGCTGAGGTGCTGGCCGCTGCTGGGATTCCGATCAAAATTGCGAATGACTACACGCCCACGCCGGCGCTTTCCTACGCCGTAAAGAACCTGGGCACCGCCGGCGGCGTGATGATCACCTCCAGCCATAACCCATGGGATTGGAATGGAGTAAAGTTCAAGGCCACCTACGGGGGTTCGGCCACGCCGGCAATCATCAAGCAGATTGAGGGTTATGTGCGGGCAGGCGCCATGCCTAAAGGCAATGTAGCCAAGATCGAAGAAGCTGATTTCAAAATCCCTTACGTTGACGCGATCTGCAAGTTTGCCGACCTGGACAAAATCGCCAAAGCCAACTTCAAATTCGCCATCGATTGCATGTACGGCGCTGGGCGCAACGTTCTCTCAGAGATCTTCGACAAACGCGGTATTCCGTACGTGCAAATCCGCAGCGAAGTGAATCCTCTTTTCCCCGGCATCAACCCTGAGCCCATTCTGCCGCACGTGAAAGCGGCACAAGAGATCGTAGTTAAGGAAAAGTGCCACGCTGCGTTCATCACCGACGGAGATGCCGATCGCATCGGCGCCGCGGCGGAAGATGGCAGCTTTGTGGATTCGCACAAGATATTTTCTATCTTGCTGCAGTGGGTGCTCACGCGCCACAAAGACTGGCCCGGCGACGTGGTACGCGCGTTTAATACCACCCGCATGCTTGACCGCATTGCCGCTAAACACCGACGCACACTGCTGGAGTGCGGCATTGGCTTCAAGTACATCTGTGACCTCATGCTTGAGCGGCAAATCGTGATTGGTGGTGAAGAGTCAGGCGGCATCGGCTTTCAACGCCATCTGCCCGAACGTGATGGGATACTCAACGCACTTCTGCTGGCCAACGTGATGGCCGACGAAAGCAAGAGCCTGGGCCAACTGGTTGCGGCGCTTCAGTCAGAATATGGGCCGCATTTCTATGCCCGCAGGGACCTTCGCATCTCCAATGAGGTGAAAGACTCCGCTATAGCGCGCGCTGCCGCAGAGGACACCAAGACACTGGGCCGTTACAAGATATTGCGCAAGGAAAACCTCGACGGCATCAAGTTTTTCCTTGACGCGCCCATCAAGGACCGCGGCGCGGATGCTTGGATACTGTTGCGCTCGTCTGGCACTGAGCCGCTCATGCGTATCTATGCTGAAGCTTCCTCACCGGAGTTGGTGCAGGAAATGCTGGAAGAAGCGGTGGCATTCGTTGACAACAAAGTGCCCGCCGCGACTCGCTGATTGCTTGCGCCAAACGGGCTGTGACTGTCGATTAAGCGTTTCTGCATGACAGGCGGTTCGTTGTTTGCTTAAATGGGCGCATCATGACTGTCCTGCGTAATGCCCTTTGCCTGGTCCTTGCGGCTTTGTCCCTATCTAGCCATGCTCAACAGGCACAATCCACGCCACCTGCCATTTTGGAGATTTATCGCGATCAGGTAAAGCCCGCAAGAATGGCGGAGTACACCAGGCTTGAAGGAGAGGCGGCCACGGCCTGCGCTCGCGCCAGCACCTGGCCGTATCTCACCATGCACACGATCTCCGGTCCGCAGATTGAGGTCTGGTACATGGAAGGCTTCGATTCTTACGCGGTCATGGAGCACAGCGGCGAGACGTTCAACAAGAACGCGGCTTTGAGTGCGGAGTTGAACCGGATGATGGAGGCCAAAGCCAATCTGGTTGGCGATGCACGCGTCGCCTTGGCGCACTACCGTAACGATCTATCAAGTAACGTTGGACTAATCCAGGCGCGGACGCGCTTCTTTACCGTCACCATGGTGACCGTGCGTCCCGGTCATGAACGCGAGTTTGAAGAAATTCATCGCACTTTGAAATCCGTGCGCCAGCGGGCCAACGCAGAGGACAATCGCGTGGTGTATCAAGTGGTTTCCGGCATGCCGAAGAACGTCTACCTGATTTTTTCCGCACACCGCTCGCTCCAGAATGCCGGGGATGCTCTTGATCCCTCCGTGGATGACTACTCTACCGACGTGGATGATGCCGCCCGCAATCGCCTGGATGAATACACGCGCGTTTCGGTGATGAACTCTGAGACGTGGCTGTTTACCGTGAGCCCTGCGATGAGCAATCCTGCGGGCGAGTGGATTATTGAGGACCCTGAGTTTTGGAGATCGTCGCCAACGCTGCAGCGGCAATCCGCGCCTAGAAAGCCTGAACCCTCGCCGCGATGACTCTACTCATAACTAAGGTGTTGCCCGATGCCGGACGAAAAGTGTAGCAACCCACCAGCTCTCTTCGTCACCAAATTTATGAGATGAGCGAAGCGAAGAGGCCGGGCAGAGTTGCGCGGGTTATGGCATGGGTGTTTTTCCTGACCACGATCGCGCTCGCCGGAGCCCTTGCCTGGGGTTGGATGTTCGTATCCAAGTTGGCGCTCAGGCCGCTACCAGATCCACCTCTGCCCGATAAGATGCAGGCGAGTTCCGGGCCAGCCTCTCCTCTGCAAATTCAATATCAACTGAACATGCCGGGGCGCGGCGAAATCTTTCCTGCTCTCGCGGACGCACGCGCGGCGGACTACTGGCCGCTCGGGGTGCTGAGTATCGCCAATACCGCCACCAAGCCGGTCCTCCAGATCATCACCGCTGAAGTCCGAGGCTGGAGTGAAGAATTGCGCCTTACCGCCGTGATCGGCCCGCATGAGGTACGAACGTTTGACCTTGATCCGGAGCTGCTTCCCAAAGCGTATGAAAACGGCGAAATGCGTCCGGCAACACTGGTAGTCGAGGTGCAGGACCCGGCTACCGGGCACACTTTTGCCCAGCAGCGTCCAGTATTCCTGCACAGCGCCTCGGACCTTTATTGGGGCAGGAAGTTTTCTAATGCTCAGTTGCTTGCCCGCTGGGTCACGCCCCACGACGACAAAATTCTGCAGCTGGTTTCCAAAGCGGAGCGCTTGGTGCCGGGAGGGCGGCTGCGCGGGTATAACCCTATTCCTAATGTGGCGATGGAAAACCAGGTCCGCGCCCAGGCGAAAGCGGTGTTTCAGGCCATGCGACGGTCTGGAATCAGCTACGTCAGCAGCATCTACACTTTTGGGAACTACCCCGGGGAAACGCAGCGCATCCGTCTGCCGCGGGAAACGCTGGAGCTGAGCAATGCCAATTGTATTGACGTGAGTGTCGCTTTTGCTTCCGCAGTGGAAAACCTGGGAATGAAGCCGGTGATCGTGATTGTTCCGGGTCACGCGTTCACGGGCGTTCGCCTGGGGCCCAACTCACAGGAAATCCTCTATCTCGATTTGACTGTCCTACCCGAGGGGACCTTTGCGGCGGCGACCGCGCGCGCTCAAGAATGGCTCAAGAAAATACCGCAGAGTGAAGTTCTCACCGTCGATGTCGGCGCTGCCCGGTCGCTAGGCATTTATCCTATGCCAGTGGACGGCGCAAAGCAGCAACAGCCCGTAACCGCAGCAAAACTATGAAGGGTGCAACGAACGTTGTGGTGATCGGCGGCGGCATCGCCGGGCTGACCGCGGCGCGGCGGCTTACCGAGGCTGGGC
The DNA here is from genome assembly GCA_049802395.1 of Candidatus Angelobacter sp. Lineage (GTDB taxonomy): Bacteria > Acidobacteriota > Terriglobia > Terriglobales > Acidobacteriaceae > Angelobacter. The sequence goes on along the minus strand of JBARMK010000254.1, from coordinate 24,210 downwards.
TGGGTGTGATCTTGTTGGAGGCGCGGGATCGCCTCGGCGGCCGCATCTGCACGCACCATACTCCAGATTATCCGGTGGAACTGGGCGCTGAGTTCGTTCACGGCCGTCCGGAGGAAATTCTTGCCTTCGCAGCCGAGGCTGCGGTGCCCATCGTCCCGGTGGAGGGAAGTTTTCGCCGAAAGATTAATGGCTCATGGGCCGATGCCGGTCGCCTGATGACAAAAGTCGAAGAGCTTTTCGCGCGGATGCCAGCGGAAGAGCCTGACCAGTCTTTTCAACACTATTTAGACCACACCAGCGCCAGCGAAGAAGTAAGACAGCAGGCGCTACGATATGTTGAGGGCTTTCACGCCGCTGATCCCTCGCTGATCAGCGTGCAGTCTCTTATACGCGACAATCGGGCGGAAGAGGCGATCCAGGGCGACCGGCAGTTCCGCATTGCCACCGGCTATGACAGCCTGGTGCATGCTATGGCTGAGCGCATTGACCGCAAACGCTGTGAAATTATCATGAAGAGCGCAGTGACAGAGATTTACTGGCGTCCGGGCGAGGCTGTGGCCAGAACTGCAACGGCAGAGTTCCACGCCGCACGCGCGATCATCACGCTGCCGCTGGGCGTGCTTAAAACCAACAGCGTTGTTTTTGCGCCAGCCCTCCCGGAAAAGCAAAATGCCATTCAGTTCCTGGAGATGGGTCCGGTCATACACGTGAGCCTGTGCTTCGCGACAAAGTTCTGGGAGAACAAACCGGAAATGGCGAACCTGAGCTTTCTTTTCACGGATGACCCGCAGTTTCCTACGTGGTGGACAAGCAATCCACTTCCTTATCCGATTCTCACGGGCTGGGCCGCCGGACACTACGCAGTGGCACTCAGAGGGAAGAGCCATGATGAGATCATCCATCTGACGGTCCAGGCCCTGGCGCGAACCATGGGAAATAGCCCTGACGCGCTTAGTCGCCAAGTGGTTGGCGCTTATATGCATGACTGGCAGGCTGATCCGTTTTCCCGCGGAGCTTACAGTTACGCGGCGGTGGGTGGAATTGACGCAGCCCGAGCTCTCGCCGCTCCAATCGCGGAAACGCTGTTCTTCGCCGGAGAAGCTACAAATTTTGACGGGTACAATGGGACCGTCCACGGTGCGATTGCCACCGGAGAGCGCGTAGCAAAGGAAGCGCTTGAGTCGATCGGGATCAAGCCCCAACGTTCAGCTTAAGCAGCGGAAGTCATGGCACGCCGGTGTCGCACTCTGCACGTGATACGCACGATAAGGGCGGCAAGCGCGGCTATACCCAAGAAGGAATAGACAGGCCATCCGGAGACCATGCGCGGAACGAAGGCCAGCGCAAAGATGAGCCAAATCAGATACAGGGCAATGCCTTCAAATTTTGGCGTACTCAGGAAACGTGTTTCTGTGCCCCTGATTAGCCGCAACGCCGCAGCAATAGCCAGGGCATAAATCAGCAAATAGACAAGGCCGCCGCCCAGCAGAGTGACCATTTGGAGATGCGACCAGCCAACAACCTGAAATAAAGCGATGATCGCGACGAGGTGGACGGTGTGCGATAGCGCAGTTGCCAGCAGAAACCAGTCTCGTCTCTTGGCCAGCCAAACCGAGAATCTGCCCGGCCAGAGATCGCGCAGGGCGTTCCCGGTGAACGCACATAGAAAGAAAACAAAAGTGGTTCGTGCCGTGATGCGCAGCAACTCGCGTATGGCCGGTTCGGTCATTGCCGGCTATTCTATGACAACATAACGCCTGTTTGATCTGACTTTGCCTGTGGCCAGCTCTTAGCTCCAGCTTCCCCAGCGCGACGCTCTGAAGATGGCCGAACGCGAGGGAACCCATGCCGGAATGCGACGGAAACGCGACGCGGCTTCCAGCGCACGTGCCCTCTGATGGCGGTCAAAGGCGCGCACGTACTGGCGGATGATCTGAGGCATGGTCATGCGCAATGCTGCGGAAAAGTTCTGCTCCGCCATTTCGTGCTGCTCCTGCTCATTTTGCAGCAGGTCAATCATGTTTTTGGCCAGCGCGGCCTTGTCTCCCACGGGATAAAACTTAATGGCCAGACCTCCGCTCTCGCCCATCTCCCGGAAGTCAGGAATGTCTGAGCAGATGATTGGAACTCCATGCTCCGCGGCGAGGTGCGCGACTCCGCTCGCGCCGGTGGCAGAAGTATATGGCATCACCATGAATGTGGACGTGCCAAAGATTTCCGGAATTTTTTCCTCTTCCACATAACCGGCAAATTCGATTTTGGGATGGCTAGCATATTTTGCCTGCAATGACTCGATGTAACCTGGCGAATTAGTATTATTCGTGCCCGCGATTACCAGCCTGGCATTGGGTACTTTCTTGACAACCTGTTCTTCAAACGCTTCGATCAGCAATTCGCAACGCTTGTAAGTACCCCACTTTCCAAAGGCCAGGATGCGTTGCTCCGGATTGCCGCGGCGGGAAAAATCCGGGTATTCAGGCCGGGCGGAAAGGATTCCATGCGCGCGGAAGTGAATATTTTCAGCACGATATTTTTCAATTAACGTCCGGCGATAAGCGGGCAGCAAAACAGAGACTGAGTTGGCCATCAGGAGTACACGCGTGGCCACGTTGCCGGCCATTTTAAACAGCGTCTTGTTGCGTACGCCGGCGTCGTCAAGATCAATGTGGTCCATGAGGTGGTGCAGCGTAACGTGCGTATAGTAGCCGGCCATGCGCGTCATTGCGGGCAGCGTGAGCCCGGAGAACGCGGCCAGGGGGCTTTCCTTGTTACCGAAGCTGGAGAAAACGAGATTGAACCAGACTATGTCCGGTTTGCAGGCGCGGATCGCACGCAGAAGCTTGGCATGATTGCTCAGCCGGTTGGCCTGCCAGCAACGCATAACATCGAACTCCGGCAATTCCGGTTCCGGACCCGAATACTCGTCAGCAAGAATCGTCAGGCTGATCAGAGGGTCTGCTTGCAGCTCTCGGGCCACATGATATCCGTACTCGTTGAGCACGACTTTACTCGGAGGAAAACCGCTGACAAAACAAATCTTCATGGGGCCCGCTAATTCTAGAAAATTGAGATTTTGACTACTGGGCGCAGCGTTGAAGTGCTCCCTGCTGCCCCGGTAAAACTGTAAAACGATTGTTGCTGCAACCCCACAGAGAAGCGCAACGGATAGTCGACCGCGAGCGAACCCGCGGCATCATTCACACTGCGACGGAGCGGCCTCATATAGGAGATGAGGAAACCGCTCTGGATGTTGTCATAAAGATGGAATCCTTCACCGCGGGTGAAGTCAGTGGACGCATCGATGGACCAGCGTTCGTTGGGCTTGTACTCAAACCGTGCGCCAGGAACCATGATCTGCGCCGTGGCAAACGTGAGTTCCTGCACGCGCCATGAACGAATGTACTTGCCCAGGACCGTAAGCGCGGCCTTTTGCCCGAACTTGTGTTCCACACCCACCCAGGTAGCTGTGGTAAAGAACTCACGCACCGCGGGACGGAACAGAAGGTCGCGCACCGAATACCCGGTGATTAGAGAATTGCTTCCCCACGGACGCCCTACTTCAAATTCCAGGGTCGCTCCCAGGTCGCGCGAACGCAGGTTCTGCAGTGCAAACGGACCTGATTCATGGATGGCGCTGCCGCGCACCGTAAGCCAGTTGAAGAAAGGCGAGGTGTTCAGATACAGGTACTGGCGGAAAAGCTGCTGGTTCATCTGCAGAGGCGACTCAGTGTCGCGCCGAAGCGTGAACTCAATACCTGGGTTAAGGATAATGTGCGCATTGCCCAACCGCAACACCGGCGTGGTTCCCACATTGAATACGGTGTCATACGTATTCCGATTGAGAATTAACAACTGGCTGGGAATGGAGATCGTTCCTCTGTAGTTGCGCTCTCCAACGTAGCCATTGATGGGGAACCATTTCCCCGGGTAATAACGGAAAGCGCTTCCAATATCGGTCTCTTGCGAGGAGCGGGGCGGTACGGGAGCGCCGAAGAATTTGTTGTCCATTTCATACAGTGTGGCGTCTTCAAAAATCGCTCCGGTCGCCACGTCACTCTGTATGTTCAGCTTTGGCTCAAAAGGAAGCGGCATTCCTTCCTCGCCCGCCACCTGCATAAGACCACGCTCAGCAGTGGGATCGTCGGCTGCAAGCTGGTTGGCGCGGGCGAAGGATGAGAGCGCGCGAGGATTGTCGTGCCGCTGCGTATAGATGTTGGCCCAGGCCAACTGATAATCGTAGCTCTGCTGGTAATCGGCTGAATTGCCAAGAGCCGCCAACTCCTGCGCCGCTTTGCGATCATCGCCCTGCGCAATGTAAGTATCCGCCAGGCCGAGGGCCACCGTATCGTCTGAGGCGCCCAGGTCTTTTGCTTTCACAAAGTAGCGTTCCGCCAGATCGAAGTCATGCGCGGCCAGAAACACGTTGGCGGCTTCCACCAGATTGTCAGCAGTGACGGGTGAAGCCTCACCAATGCGCGATTCCGCGAAAGCCAGCGCCACTTCCTGCTTGGCGTCGGCCAGTTTGCCCTGGCGAACGAACAGTTTGGCAAACTCCAGCCGCACATCTACGCGGTTGGCGTCAGGAGCATCAAGAGCGCGATTAAAGCGCTCCATGGCTGCAGCACGGTCGCCTAGCGTCATCAGAGCGTCGCCGGTGGCCAGCAGGATCGCGGACTGATCAACTGCTTCGCGTTCGGCTGCCTCAATGTACTTGAATGTCTCTGCTCGATGCCCTAGTTGCGCATGCGCGGATGCCAGATTGGCATAGATCAGCGGATCTTCCGGTGAAAGCTGCAGCGCCGCCTGCAGTTCGTTGATGGCTTCGCCGTAGTGCCGGCCATGATAGAGCGCGTCGGCCAGGGCTTCATGCACCTTCAAATCGTCAGGCGCGTATTTCAAAGCTATGCGGTATTCCTGTACGGCCTTGTCCAGCACGCGCATCTGGCGATAGGCAGTAGCGCGAGCCATGTGGGTTGCGCCTATCTCGCCCAGAAGCTTCTCCGCCTTGTTGGTTTCTTCCAGCGCTTCGCGCGAGCGATGCAGCTGCAGATCGGAAAATGCAAGGCCGAGTCGAGCAATCCCGCTGTTGGGATTCATCTTGAGCGCCGGCTCAAAATCCCGGATAGCCGCCTGAGCATCCTGCATGTCATTGCGAACGTAACCGCGGTTCACCAGCGCCTCAAACATGTTGGGGTCTTTGGCAAGCGCACGCGAGAAATCGTCAATGGCCTGCTGCAGCAATTGGTTCTGCTTGTGAACGTGTCCTGCGAGAAGGGGGAAATTCGGTTCCTTGGGCAGAACGGCCTCATAGCGGCTGACCAGGGATAAAACCTCGTCATAACGGCCCAGATTGTAGAGATCGTAACCGAGATATACAGCGGCGTCACGGTCATGAGGCAATTTCACGATTGCCTGTTCGCCCAGTCGCGCCGACTCTGCGTATCTTCCTTTCAGGAACAAATAGCGCTCGGTCTCGCGCATGACGCGCGGGTCGTTTTTCATCACGCCAGTAGCGCGTGCTACCCATTCTCCCGCCAGATCAACCTTGCCCGCATCAATGGCCGCATTGGAGCCGCTGGCGATGATTTGTGAATTCGTCGGCGCCAGAGCGTGGGCCTTCTCATAACTGGCTTGTGCTTTCGGATATTCTTTGGTCGCAGTGTATAAATCGCCCAGCGCCATGTAGGGAACATAATCGTTGGGATAGGCGGCCGCCATACGGGTGAAGAAAGTTTCGGCGGCCTTATTATCGCCTTCATCGCGCGAGAGATAACCAAGGGCTTCCAGAGCGTAACGGTTCTTCTCGTCGCGCTTGAGCAGAGTCGTGTACATCTGCCGCGCTTCGGTTTTGCGTCCGGCCTTCCAGAGCAAGCTGCCATACTGCAAGGTCACATTGTCATTTTGCGGATCCAGTTGTAAAGCCTGTTTAAGATCGGCTTCAGCTCCGGCAACATCGTTCCCCAGCCCTTTCAGGGCAGCGCGCAGGCGCAGATACTCTACCTGCTCCGGACCTTCCACCTGTATCTTCGCCAGCTCCTGCTGCGCGATGGCGAGCTGCTGGCGAATAGCGGCATCATCATCCAGGTCGCGGTACGTATCGATCAGGTTGAGCCGCAGCTGTGTGGGATAGAGAATGCCTTCGGCGGGGCCTTCGGGCATGGCGGCCAGCGCCGCAAGGTATTCACGCACCGCGTCAGTGTCGCGGCGCTCGATCTTAGCCAGATCGGCGCGAATCGCATGGAGCCGGTAGTAGTTGGGATCCAGTTGCTCCGCCCGGGTCAAATAGGTGCGTGTCTTATCCAGGTTGCCGACGCGCAACTGCGCCTGCGCCGAGGCCAGTTGCACGTTCACGGATTTGGGCGCCATGCCGGCCGCTTTCTCATAGGCATCCGCCGATTCTTTTTTCATGCCGGCAAGTTCATAGGTATAGCCCAGCTCTGACATCACGTCAGCGTTCTTCACGGGCGCCTTTTGCAGAATGGCGAGGGCAGACTTGTAGTCGTGCGCCTCACGGTAGTATTGCGCCACCGCACGGAAGATCTCAGTGTTCTTAGGGCTGCGCTTCATGGCTTTATCGAGAAGCTGCTTGGCCTTATCCGTCTGCTTGGCTTTCATGTAAGTAATGGCCAGCAGCAGTTCGGCGTGCGATGTAGGCTCAATGCTTTCAGAGCGTTCCAGCAGGTTCTGTGCTCGAAGCAGATCGCCGGATTGCATGAACAACTCCCCGGCCATGGCCAAATCGGTAGCGCGACGCGGGTTCGCGGCAATCACCTGCAGGAGAAGTTTCTTGGCTTCATCGGCTTTACCCATGCGGATATAGGTCTGGGCCATGCCTGAAAGACCTTCCACCGAGTTGGGCTGGAGTTTCAGGCCTTTCTGGTAGGCATCCAGAGATATCTGGGACTTGCCGGCCAGCCGCGCAGTGTATCCCAGCAGGAACCAGTTGCACGCATCGTTGGGAGCAGCCTGGGTGAGATGCTCGGCATAGTTCATCGCCGCGCCAGGATTGCCATTCTTCAGGGCTGTTTCAGCGGCACGGGCGTAGCGTCCGGCCTCAATGCTTCCGCCCCAGCCGCTACCGCCGGATGTGCCGCAAGCCATGGATGAGGCTGACGGCCTGCTGCCGGATTGCTTCTTGCTGTTGCTTTGCTTCTGCTGCGGCTTCTGCGCCTGATCTTGCGGTTTGCCATTGAGGTCAAACGTTTGCGACCAGCCGCGACTGGCCAGCAACAGGGAGCAGAAAAACGCGAGACGCAAAAAATTCTTCTTCACGGGACCACCGTCAGTAAGAGTTGGACCGGGAACACGTGGCAGACCAGGGACCACGACGCTAGTTGGATTTAGCGAAAGCGGCATACCGCGTCCGCGGCAGCAGCTCTGTTCTCCTGAATCAAGATGCCAATTTTGAGTCAAGGGATTCCTAGCCTCAGTAAGGTTCTTGCAGCCCGAATGTGAGAATCCGAGTACCACAAAGCAAACCCTACCGGCCTTTTTGGAATCGAAGTCTCTGCTGGAGCAAAACTGCTGCAGATAGCGGCATCCCTTGATAAGGCAATCCCAGTCATCATCGATTGACGCTCAACGCAGTTGCATTCGCGGAGGTTTTCATGAGTTCCCCATCCATCGCTCCGGGCAGGCCGGTTACATTGCCCACCCGGGCGGTCCCATTGAGTTGGGTGCTGTTACTGGCGCTGCTGGTGCACGGTCCGCTGTTGCTGATGCAGATCACCAACGATTCCTACGACGCGGACTTTCACAAATTTTTTGCGGCACACTACGCTCAACACTGGTTCAATCCCTGGAATGAAAAGTGGTTCACGGGCTTCTCCCAAACCACGTATCCGCCCATGGAGCAGCAGTGGATGGCATTGTTTTCGCACGTGATGGGCCTCAACCTGGCTTATATCTTTGTCCAACTCATTGCCATCCTGCTGCTGCCGATCGGGGTATACAAGTACGCGCGAATATGGGTGGGTGAACGGGCCGCTAGTTATGCCGCTATTGGCAGTGTATTACTGGGATCGCTTGCATCACTGGTGTACGTAGATGGACAGCTATCGACCACATGGGCCGCTCCGCTGTATCTGATAGCGCTGGCGTATTTTTACGAATGGGCGCGTGAAGGCAAAGTGATGGCGCTGCTAAAAGCGCTGGCGCTCACTATGGCAGCCGCATCTGCCCACCACGTAACTTTGTTGTTTGCCAGCGTCATTTTCACGATTCCAGTGCTGGTTACGGCCATCATGGACCGCAAGCGCGATGGCCACGATGCCACCGTCGGCGGGGTAGTAGTGCGCGCAGCCGTGTTTGCGGGCCTGTCGCTGGCTGGAATCATTCTTGTTCTGTTACCTTACTGGCTCGCGCTAAAAGCCAATCCTATCAAGCAGATGCCAATTCCGCACGGCAGCCGCGAGAACTTCTTCTCCCAGGGATGGCTGGCGGTGAATTACATCGTGGTGCCATGGGGCGCCATGTTGCTGGCCCTGCCCTTCATTTTCATCAAGGGGCTAAAGGAAGCCAGGCTGCGACCTCTGTTCATCGGCTTCTGGGTCACCATGATTTTCGGCCTGGGCGGAACCACGCCTCTGCCGCGAATCCTTCTGGGCATGCTCGCTGGAATCGTCAACGCGGTTACCGGGGCGAATGTCCACAATCCGTTTGACATTCTTACCTTCGAGCGCTTCAGTTTTTGGGCCAACATCATGGCGTTGCCCATAGTGGCATTGCTGGCCGTAGTGCTGATTGACCGTTACGGCCGGAAGGCCGTATTCGCGCTGGGAGCGCTGGGCGCATTCAGCGTGGCGATGGCGGTCGCGTGGCCGGTGTACCATCCCATTCACGACAAGCCTTTCAGTACCGACGAAGTGGTTTCGTTCCTTAATCGCGACGGCCATGACAAGTTCCGCTATCTAACGCTTGGCTTTGGAAGCAAGATGTCAGAAGTGGGAATTTACGCCAATGCCAGCAGCGTGGACGGCGAATACAATTCCGCCCGTTTGCTGCCGGAGATGACGCAGTACGGTTCGGCACAGCTCACCAACTCAAAGTATTACGGGACCAACGGGATTGAATCTCTCCGCGCGGTGTTGAAACACGCGGACCAATATGGCTTGAAATACATCTTCGTTCGCGATCCATATTACGAACCCCTGATTGCCTTTGCCGGATGGCGCAAAACAGAGACATACGACCGCGGCAATGTCAGCCTGTGGGTGAAAGATGGAATCCCTCCGGCCCACAAGACTCCTTATGGCACGCCGCCCAGTGAAATGGAAGGGATTCTATGGGGAACGCTTCCTATTGGGAGCAGCATCCTTGCTCTACTTCTTATGCTGATGTTTCCTGACCGGCGCCGCAAACTTGAAACGCTTGAGTTTCCGCTGACCGCCAGCGAAGAACCTGTACTCCGGGAGGCACGGTAATGGGACGTATACTGGCAATCATCTTCGCAGTTCTCACGTTAGGGCTAATCGCCGTGGGCACGGTGCACGGGAGCAAGACAGCCAAGGCATCCACGCCGGACGGCGCTGTGCAAGCAATGTTTGACAACGCCAAGGGACATGATTGGCAGGCGGCATATTCTTACGTCGCGGCCTCCAGCAACGTTGATCAGGGCGGATTCATCCGCGACCTGACGGGCCGCAACGGCAGCTTGCGCACCTATTCACAGCTTGATTCAGTGAACACGCGTGTGCTGCATGAGTCAGAAAATGAAGCCACTGTTCGCACCGAGCTCAAGTATGCGACCGCAGTTGGCGCTACCTATGACACGCGCGATCTGAAAGTGATAAAGGACGATAGCGCATGGAAGGTGGTATGGCCGGCGGAAAAGGAAATCAATGTGCCGCCGCAGGTTATACCCGTGAATTATCTGCGCTGGGACATCGTATGGCGCGGCGCGGGCGATGATTGGGGCGCGCAGAATGTGGAAAACCCAAATTGCCGCATTCTTTCCATGAACGCGGTGGAGCACGATGGCGGCCTCATCGTGATGGGTGAAGTCGAAAACGAGGATACCGTTCCTGCGTTTATCACCGTAGGCGCGGTGCTGACCGACAACAGCGGCAAAGACGTGGCGGAGGAGAGCAGCTTCGACAAGATCTCCCACGTGCTTTTGCCAAAAGAGATATCGCCTTACCGCATCGATTTTCCGGGAATCAAGAAGTCTGAGGTCAAGACCCTGCGCATGACGCACAACTGGATGCTGGTGCCGGCCTCGGCTGATCCGGTCATCGGTGTACTGCATCAGCGTATTGAAAAAGACCTTGCCGGACGCACGGTGCTGAAAGGCGAGCTGCTCAACGAAAGCGGGACCACGGTCAACATCCCGCACGTTCTGGCTACGTTTTATGACAATGGCGGAAAGGTGATCTGGGTTTCTGACGCCTATTCAGACCATGCTCTTTTGCCGCAGACGCCGCAGCCGTTTTCCGTGCCGTTGCGCGACGATCTGGCGGCCAACGTCCACACATATCGGGTGACCGTGAACCATTACAGCCTGAATCACGAGGACTAATTTCATGCGCACACTGATTTTCATCGGCCTGGTAGTTCTAGTCTGCTGGTTTGCCGTGGACTGCGCCAACGCGGCCGAGCTGAATGTGCCAGCCAATGCCGTGGCCGGCCAGCCCCTGACCATTAACGCCAGCGGCAGCGGCACGCTCTACCTGATTGGCCCCGGGCAGATCATCAAACGGGATTTCAAGTCAGGAAGCGTCGAGATCAAAGCTGAAGAGCTGCGGTACGCCGGACGCTGGATCGCCATCATCAAGGGCGACAGCCATCAGTCACAGGTGTTCTGGGTGAAGCCCGGAAAACCGGAGAACCTCAGCTTTTTGGCCCGGCCGTCGCGCGTTCCCGTAGCCAGGCCCAACGTGATCAGCGGTGTGACCTTCGTGTTCGATAAATATCAGAACATGGTGCTTGATCCCACGCCGGTGAACTTCAAGCTTTCGGTCGGCGAGGTGGGATCGTCCAAGACCGCTACCAGCCACGCGGGTGTAGCGTGGATCAATAGCGCGTCAGCGTCAAAGGCGGGCGCAGCACAGTTTGTGGCGTCAGTAGGCGATACCACAGTGCGGCGCGTGGTGCAGCAAGTGGCGGCTGATCCGTGCAATTTGAGAATGCACATTGCCGGGCGTACTGGCGATCGAATTACGGTTGAAACAGATCCCATCCGGGATTGCAGCGGGAATCCAGTTCCAGATGGCACAATCGTAAGCTTTATTCAGACTGACAAGAACGGTAAGAGCACGGTGGATGCGCGCATTAAGAAAGATATTGCCCGCGCCGAGCTGCCCGCTTCAGACAGCGCAACCATCGCAGTGGCGGCAGGCGTGGTGCTGGGTAACGAGCTGCACGTAGGAGGCAGGTAATGAAGCTGGCACGCATACTGATACTGACTTTCGGCGTGGCATTGGCTGTCTCCGGAGCGGTGCCGCTGTTGCAGCGCATTCTGGCTGACAGCAAACCGGCTGTTGATCTTACGGTGAAGAATGCCCAGCCGCGCGAGGTGGAAGACGTGACCCAGAACGCCATCCTACGCGACTACACCCTGGCCTGGCAGGCCATCAGCACGTCACTGGCGAGCAATACGCTGCAGCCGCTCAATGAGAATTTCTCCGGTTTCGCCCTGAACAAGCTGACGCAGCGGGTGAAAGACCAAAAGCAGAATGGGTTGAGCACGCGCATCATCGACCACGGCCACAAAGTGGATGCGATCTTCTATTCACCGGATGGCGCCGCGATTGAACTTAAAGACACCGCGACAATTGAGACGCAGGTACTCGACGGCGGAACTGTAATCCACTCCGACCAGGCACAGATCCACTATTACGCAGTGATGACAGGCGCTGAAGACCGCTGGAAAGTGCGGGTGCTGGAGAGCGCCGAGCAGTAAGAGTCATCAAGGATGTTCAGATGTAAGGTCCTAGTCTCGGAAAATCGGGGGCGCGTCGCTGGCGTCAAACGACTCGGATTCCTTGGCCAACTCAGGGATGCTTTGCATCAGGCGCAGACAGCGGTTCCAGCGGAGTAACGCGTCATCGTTCCCAGCAGGCCGGATTTTTTCCGCCTCTTCAAAGTATTGCAACGCGGTCTCAAAACTTGCCTGCAGTGTATGCGAGCGATGTCCGGCACGAAGTTGGGCCTTGGCGCGACGCTCATTCAAAATTCCCATATAGTAAGAGCGCTCGTAAGGATTGGTAAGTTTCTCAAAGCAAGAATGCGCCTCGTTGAAGCGATCAGTGGCGCTGCCGGCAAACTGGTCAGTAATGGCCAGGCCCAGTTGGCACAAGGCCATCTGATTTTCCTGATCCGCAGCCAGGATGTCGCGGCAGATGGATTCCGCTTCCTCCGCCTGGTTCAGGTAGCGATAGTGCTGGACCTTCGCCAGCGCTTCCGCGATGCCATTCTTCGAGATCGTCTTAAATTCGCGCTCCATAATTCTCAACCCAAATGTTCGGCCCTACCGCAATAATTCTATTCCGCTTTGGGCGCTCCGCGTATCTTGCGGACAAGCTTGAGCAGCGGATCATAGAACTCATCGACCACACGCTCCTTCAGCGGGATAATCGCGTTGTCAGTAATCTTGATCTCCTCCGGGCAGACTTCGGTGCAGCACTTCGTGATGTTGCAATAGCCGATGCCCAACTCATCCTTCAGCAGCTTTGTGCGTGAGAGGTTATCAAGCGGATGCATTTCCAGCCCTGCCACGCGCACAAAAAAGCGCGGTCCGCCGAATTCTTCTTTTTTGCGATGGTCGCGCACTACGTGGCAAACGTTCTGGCAGAGGAAGCACTCAATGCATTTGCGGAATTCCTGCACCCGGTCCACATCTTCCTGGTACATTTTCCAACCAGTTTTCGGCTTGGGCGTGAACGGAGGAATTTTCTTGTTGACGCGATAATTCCAGGAAACATCAGTCACCAAGTCTTTAATCAGGGGGAATGATTTCATGGGATAGACGGTGATTGGCTTATCTGTGGGCAGCGAGTCCATACGCGTCTTGCAGGTGAGACGGGGGCGGCCATTCACCTCCGCCGAGCAGGAGCCGCACTTGCCCGCTTTGCAGTTCCAGCGGACGGCGAGATCGGGCTCCAGGTGTCCCTGGATGTAATGCAGCGCGTCCAGCACCACCATGCCTGGGGCGATTGGAACTTTATATTGCTTGGCGCTGCCGGCTTCCTGATTGCCGCGAAACACTTCCAAGATCGCGTCTGCCATTCTTCCTCCCTCGTCTTTTACTTCTCTTCCGCCAGTAACTCGCGTAGCTCGTCCGGAATGAGATCCACGGAAAGCTGCTGCAATTTCATTCCAGCGCCGTCGCGAGTGATCAGGTTGTGCTGCTGGCCCCAAACCTGGTCGTCGAGGTTGGGATAGTCGATGCGGCTGTGTGCGCCGCGGCTTTCCTTGCGCGCCAGCGCGCTGCTGGCCACGGCCTCTGAAACTGTGAGCATAGATTTGAGATCGCGCGAGAGATGCCAGCCGGGATTGAAGAGGCGCGAGCCTTCCACGCGCACGCGAGCGGCGCGGGCTTTGAGCTTCTCCAGTTCGGCCAGGGCTTTGACGACGTCTTCTTCTATGCGGAAAATGCCGACCAGGTTCTGCATGACCTCTTGCAGGTCGCGATGAACCGCGTATGGGTTTTCGTCTTCGCCGCGGTCGAAAGGAGCGAGCATGTCGCACTCAGCTTCCTCAATCTGTGCGGGATTGATGGATGGAGCCGGCGTTTTGGCGGCGTGCGCGGCGGCCCCAACACCGGCGCGGCGGCCGAAGACCAGAAGATCAGACAGAGAGTTGCCGCCCAGCCGATTCGCGCCGTGCAGTCCGGCAGCGGCTTCACCGGCGGCAAAAAGCCCGGGCAACGAAGAAGCCGCGGTTTCCGCTTCCACGCGGATCCCTCCCATCATGTAATGGCACGTGGGGCCGACTTCCATCGGGCCCTTGGTGATGTCGACATCGGCCAGCTCTTTAAACTGGTGATACATACTGGGCAGCTTCTGCTTCACGTACTCGGCGGGTTTGTGGGAGATGTCCAGGTAAGCGCCGCCGTGCTCGCTGCCGCGCCCTTCGCGGACTTCAGTGTAGATGGAGCGCGCGACCACATCGCGCGTGGAAAGCTCCATGCGCTTGGGATCGTACTTCTCCATGAAGCGTTCGCCATTTTTATTGCGTAGGATGCCGCCTTCACCGCGAACCGCTTCCGTCACCAGAATGCCCTGCACGCCCGGAGGCCACACCATTCCAGTGGGATGGAACTGGACAAATTCCATATCCAGAAGTTCCGCGCCGGCGTCATAGGCCAACGCCATGCCGTCGCCGGTGTACTCCCAGGAATTTGATGTGATGCGATATGCCTTGCCGATGCCGCCGGTGGCCATAACCACGGCTTTGGCTTTCAGCACGACGAACCGGCCTTGCTCACGCCAGTAGCCGAACGCGCCCACGACACGATTTCCGTCAGTAAGCAGGCGGATGATGGTGCATTCCATGAAAACGTCAAAGCCAAGTTGCACGCCGCGGTCCTGCAGCGTGCGGATCATCTCCAGGCCGGTGCGATCGCCGACGTGGCAGAGCCGCTTGAAGGTATGGCCGCCGAAGGCGCGCTGCAAGATGTCGCCGTCTGAGGTTCGATCGAAGAGCGCGCCCCATTGTTCCAGTTCTTTTACACGCTCCGGCGCTTCCTGGGCATGAAGCTGGGCCATACGCCAGTTGTTGAGCAGCTTGCCACCGCGCATGGTGTCGCGGAAGTGGGTTCGCCAGCTATCGGCTTTGTCCACGTTGGCCATGGCCGCGGCAATACCGCCTTCCGCCATCACCGTGTGGGCCTTGCCCAGCAGGGACTTGGATACTACGGCAACGCGCGCCCCCGCCGCGAGGGCTTCAATGGCGGCACGCAGTCCAGCTCCGCCCGCGCCGATGATCAGAACGTCATGTTCGTGGGTTTCGTACTTCGTCTGGTTCGTCACAGTATTCTAAAGTCCTTGATCATGCCGCTGGCAACCATGCGGACATAGAAGTCGGCAAACCCGACAGAGATAAGACTGCACCAGGCAAACAGCATGTGGCGTTCATTGAGGAAGCTCGCCTTCTTCCAAACGCCGTGGCGCTTCAAGCCGAACGAAGTGCAGGAGAAACAATCGACTTTGCCGCCGATCAGATGCCGCAGGGAATGGCAGGAAAATGTATAGAGCGTCAGCAAAATGATATTTGCCAGCAGAACGAGGGTTCCCAGGCCGATGCCAAAATGAAGCTTTCCTTCGGGCCCTGTGAAGAAGAAGGCGCGAATGGCGTCATACCAAAGGATGCCCAGAAAAACGACAGCCGCGTACAGAAAATAGCGATGGATATTTTGCAGAATGAAAGGAAAGCTGGTTTCGCCCCGATAGCTGCGCCCGGGACGCTCGCCGACTGCGCACGCCGGCGGATCCATGAAAAAAGCGCGATAGTAAGCCTTGCGGTAGTAGTAGCAGGTCATGCGGAATCCCAGAGGAAAGATCAGGATCAGCAGCGCAGGGGAGAGCCAAACGGGTAACCAGTGATGTTGGCCGTCAATCAGCGGAGAGTAAAAGGGAGAAAGATAAGGATCTGCCCAATAGAATTTCCCTTCAAAGGCGCGCCACGTGGCATACAGACCGAATCCGCCCAGAAGAATGATGACGGGAATATTTTCCATCCACCATGCGTCACGGCGCAACGTGCGGCCCAGACCGGCGGACACAGCAGAGCTTCTGCTCTCAGCCAAACTTCACCTCCAAGCGGTGAATTCAAAACCAATAAGTGTAGCAAATGGATTCTTTTCTAACATCCCGATCCCGCGAAGCGGGAGAGGGAGCCCTATCGCGCCGAAGACTCCTGGCTTGGTTGCAGATTTTCAACCATCAAACGGCCACGTCGTACGGACGGAGCGTTATACGCCTCTGAATTCGATGCGGCTATATGTATCCCTCGCTGCGCTCGGGATTTCAGAAAAAGATTCAGCGAACTCGGAGGCTTTTTCAACTAATTGGTTTTCTGGCCGCCACCACCCTGGGAATTCCCTGCAAGTCGGCGGTGACTTGAATGTCTGCCCAGTCGGCCAGCAGATCGCGCACATTTTGTTCCTCGGAATAGCCGATCTCAGCCACGAACCAGCCGCCCGTGCGGAGGCGTTCACGCGCCTGGGGGATGAGGCGGCGGTAAATATCCATGCCTTCTCGACCAGAAAAGACGGCAATATGAGGTTCGAAGTCGCGGACCTGCTTCTGGACTTTGTCGGCATCGGCTTCACCAACGTAAGGCGGGTTGGAGATCACGAAGTCGAATTGTTCTTCTTCATAAACGGAGAGCAGATCGGATTTGCGGAATAAGACCCCGCGGCCGAGACCGAGCCTGGCGGCGTTGATGCGGGCCATCTCCAGCGCGTCTTCGGAGATGTCGCAGGCGTGGATTTCCGCGTGAGGAAGTTCGCTGGCCAGGGCCAGGGCGATGCAGCCGGAGCCGGTACCGACGTCAAGCAGCTTCAGGCGGCCGGGTCCGCCAAATTGGTATTCCTTGACCAGTTCGAGCACGGTTTCAACCACGTGCTCGGTCTCCGGACGCGGAATCAGCACCGCGGGCGAGACCAGCAGATCGAGTCCCCAGAATTCCTGATGGCCGGTGATGTACTGCGTGGGACAGCCGCGCGCCCGTTCGCGGATGACTTCATCGTAGCGGGATTGCTCGTCGGCGGTTAGTTCGCGTTCCGGGTGGGCATAAAGATAGGATCGCTCACGCGCCAACACAAACGTCATCAGCAGCTCGGCGTTCAGGCGTGGAGAAGGGACGTCATTCTGGAGGAAAAGCTGGTACGCGGCTTCGACGGCCTCCTTGAGCTGCATGTGCGGGAAAATGTACCGCAACGGATGGGAAGGACGCAAAAGGGCGTTTTTCACCGCGGAGGAGGAAAAGGGCAGATTTCTGAAACAGATCACGTGGCGTCATCCCATAGGCATGGCCACGCGGGCTCCTAAGCGACGACTTCAGCCTGTTGCTTGAGCTTCTCCGCCTGGAAGTGCGTGGCCAGCGCATCAAAGATGGACTGGAGCTTACCGTCCATTACCTCAGAGAGTTGGTGCAATGTAAGACCGATGCGGTGATCGGTAAGCCGGTTTTGCGGGAAGTTGTAAGTGCGGATCTTTTCGCTGCGATCGCCGCTGCCCACCTGGGCTTTGCGTTCTTTGGCCAGCGCCTCCTGCTGCCTCTCCATCTCCTTTTCATAGAGACGGGCGCGGAGCACGCGCATACCTTTTTCGCGGTTTTTGATCTGCGACTTCTCGTCCTGGCAGCTTACGACGGTATTCGTCGGCAGATGGGTAATGCGTACGGCAGAATAAGTCGTGTTCACTGACTGTCCGCCTGGTCCGGAGGAGCAGAAGGTATCAATGCGCAGGTCTTTGGCTTCAATCTTGATGTCTACGTCCTCGGCTTCCGGCAAAACCGCGACAGTGACAGCGGAAGTGTGGACGCGGCCCTGCTGCTCGGTGGCCGGCACTCGCTGCACGCGATGCACGCCGCTTTCATATTTCATGCGCGAGTAAACGCCTTTGCCCTCGATAATGGCAATGACTTCCTTGAGCCCGCCTACACCAGATTCAGAGGTTGAAAGCACTTCCACCTTCCAGCGCTGCGACTCAGCGTAGCGGTTGTACATACGGAAGATCTCGGCGGCAAAGAGCGTGGCTTCATCGCCGCCGGTGCCGGCGCGGATTTCGAGCACCACGTTCTTTTCGTCATTCGGGTCTTTGGGAACCAGCAAAATCTTCAGATCGGTTTCAACCTGGGCAAGCCGCTCTTCCAGACGAGCCAGTTCTTCCTGGGCGTATGTGCGCAGATCGGCGTCCGCTTCATCGGCGATCATGGCCTTGCTCTCATCGATCCCGCGCTTCAGGTCTTTGTACTCGCGGTATTTCTCCACGATCTCAGCAATCTCGCTGTGCGCTTTGGCGGTCTTCTGGTATTTCAACGAGTCATTCATCACCGCCGGCGAAGAGAGCGCCTTAGTGAGCTCGTCGTACTTGGCCTCGATTTGTGTCAGTCTTTCGAACATTCCTGTCGCTTCGCTCCAAACCGCTGGAGAGCCTGGCGGCCCTAAAACTTCTCGCGCACCTGTTGCGGCTGGCTCAACGCGCAAGTCATTTCTTACTGTCGCTTCGCTCCAAACCGCTTTAAGATCTTCTCTCCGGATAAGGCCATTCCGCCTTACGTCACGCCGCTCGGCTGCCACGGGCCTCGCGGCTTCGTCCTTTCATTTACTGTCGCTTCGCTAGCTTCATTTTACTATTTACGCGGCGGCCGCACTGCCGGCGTGCCGCGTCTTTTCCTGAAATGCCAGCCACGCCGTAGCGCACTGGCGGGCGTTTTCCACCAGCGGCATGTGGCCGGAGCCCCGCAGCAGCAGAAGTTCAGAGTTGGCGATGCCCTGCTTGAAGACATCGGCAGAGGAGACGTGCAACACGCGGTCCTGGTCGCCCCAGATAATCAGCGCCGGCGCTTTGATCTGTGCCAGCCTTTCCAGCAACGGCGGATCATTCATTTGCATCTCCGCAAAGATCTTCGCTGATTTACCAGAGTTGCGGATGGCATGCTGCGCCAGCAGCCGGAACACCGGCTTCGGCACATACGGGCGCCTCGCAAAAATTTTATCCAGCAGCCGTTCAAATTCAGGCACTGATCTCGCCACCAACCAGTTATCACCTGCGGCCACTGACTGCGCCAGTTCGCTCGCCTGCGACCCTGTAATGCCATGAGGAGCAATCAATCCCAGCGTGATCACCTGCTCGGGATATCGCGCAGCGTACGCCGATGCTAGAAAGCCTCCCATCGAATGCCCGATAACATGGAAGCGATTTAATCCCATCTGCGTCACAAACTGCTGCAGCCGCTCTATCTGCTTTGAATATCCGTAAGACTCGGTTTCCAACCGGGTGCTCTGGCCCCATCCCGGCAGATCTGGCGCAATCACGTGATACTTCTTCGTCAGCCGGCGCGCAAGCTGGTTCCAGTTGTCCGCCGCCGCGCCAAACCCATGCAGCAGAACCACCGCTTCGCCTTGGCCGCTTTCAGAGTAAACAATGCGATGGTCGCCCACTTGAATCGTCCGGCGGCGCAGTCCAGCCTTGAAGCGGTCCAGGTTAATAAGCATCATCGCCAGCTTAGACATGAATTGTTTCCTCCACCACTGCCTTTCAATGTAGGAGATTTGTAAGTGTGCTAACGCGACATGTGTCCGGGCACGACTTCAGTCGTGCCATAAAGCCGCTTATTTGATGCAAGAAAAATTCGCGGCGGGCCCCGCTAGAGCCTCACCGAGTTGTCGTTTGAAGAAATCATGCGGAATACCTTACGCTATCACTAATTCCCCACCATTTTTCTTTTCCAGTTCCATCGCCAGGTCGAGCGCTTTGATGGCGCATTCCACCTGATCGTCCGTGGGCGGCTGGGTGGTGATCCGCTGCAGCCATAGGCCGGGCTTGGTGAGCAGCGCGAAAAATGACTTCCCATGCCGGGCCGAGAAGCGGATCATCTCATACGAGACCGACGCAATCACCGGCAGAAAGGCCACGCGCAGGGCAAACTTGGCCCAGAATCCCTGGATGGGAAACGCGGCATAGACGAAAATCGAAATCAGCATGATCGTCATCAGGAAACTGGTGCCGCAACGGGGGTGATACGTCGAATATTTTTGCGCATCGACAATTGACGGCATCCCGTGATCTTCGAAAGCAAATACTGTCTTGTGTTCAGCGCCATGGTAGCGGTAGACGCGTTTAATGTCCGACCAGAGCGAGATTCCCCAGATAAAGAGCACGAAGAGTGCGATGCGAATCAGGCCATCCACCAGCGTAAAGGCGAAATTGTTGTTCAGCGCCAGCCAGTGCCGCTTCAAACCCGTGGCCGCAGCCAGAGGCACAAACTTGTACATGAAGATGAAAAATCCGATGGAGACAACCATGCTGCCAACCATGGCCCAGGTGCTGAGCTCCGGCTTCTTCCCGCCTTCTTCTTTGGCAACCTCTTCCAGGTTGACGTTCAGGGAAAACTTGGATGCGACAAAGCCCAGTCGCATGGCCTGTCCCAGTGTCGCCAGACCGCGAATGAAAGGCCAGCCGAGCCATTTGTGCTTTTCCGAGGGGCGCTGCAGCGTCTCACTGTGCGTGGTGATCTCACCGGTTGGCTTACGGATGGCGATGCCCCAGGCATGGGGGGAGCGCATCATTACGCCCTCCATTACGGCTTGGCCGCCGACCAGGGTCTCTTCTCCGCTCTCCAGAGCGGGCAGCAATTGCAGAGCAGCGAAAAAGCGCAGAAATGGACGCCAGTATTTCATTTGATTGGTTAGATGATTGATAGCCGGACAAAGCTCCAAGAAAGCAATGATCGCAGCGCGTAAATCTTTGTCAGAACAGTATTTTACGGGATTTCGGATGAAAAAGGAATGAGCAAAAGAAGATCGCCGTCATCGCCGGAATCGGAAGAAGGTTTCACCGCGGAGACGCGGAGGCGCGGAACAAAAGAAGCTCGGGTCAGCGGGTCATGTGACGACCAGGGTGATCGGTGGTCGGCCGCTACGTTCGGCGGATTCGGAAGAACAGGGCGACGCCCCAGCCGAGATCCCCGCATTAGCGGGAAAGGCTTCGATTGACGGCGGCTTTTTTGCTTGCATTTTTGGCTCAAGAATGTTAGTGTAACTTATTTGTTTGCAATAGCTTAAGTAATATGCAGATGGGTGATCAAAAACAGGGGTTAAGCTGATGGAAACTCTGGGAGGCAACGGTTCAACCCCGGGATTGAATCGTGTAAGTCTATATTTTTCGGGGTTGAAGCGGGGTGGGGTGGTAATCAGATCGAGTGATCGCTGTGATCGGTAGATCGGAGGATCGGAAAACTGGCATCCTGTTGGTGATCGGGGATGGGAAAGGGCACGAAGAAACCTCTAGGGTTTTAGAAACTAGAATCGGGATATGAATACGGCTGCACAGTCCGCGGGCATTCTGAGCTTTGAAGAGGCTTATGAGGTGGTCCGCGATTACTGCCGGCAGATTCTGGAGCGGCAAAAGGCGCAAACCGAAGAGGCTCCGCTATTGCAAGCGTTGGGACGGGTGCTGGCGGAGGCGGTTTTGGCCGATAGGGATTTTCCGCCGTTTCCCCGGGCCACGCGCGATGGCTATGCTGTTAGGGCCGCCGATATGGAGCAGGGCGGGGCCGTCTTGCTGCGCGTAGTAGGCCAGGTGAAAGCCGGAGACAGCTACGATCTGCCTGTGGCTCCAGGGGAGGCCGTGGAGATCATGACGGGGGCAGCCGTCCCCCAGGGCGCGGATACGGTAGTGATGGTGGAATACACCGCGCGGAAGAGCGGACCGGAGATCAACCACAAAGGACACGAAGAAGCACAAAGAGGGGAAAAAGCCGGAAAACCAGCGGCGAACATCGAAGACGTTTTAAGCGGTTTGGATGAGAGTGAGAAAGACTCTCTGGCGGAAGAGGAAGTAGTCTCGGACGAATTCGTGGAGATCCAGCGGGCGGCCGCTGCGGGAGAGAACATTGTTCCTGCCGGGGCAGAAGCCAAGGCTGGACAGGAATTGTTGACGCGCGGATTCAGGCTGGGAACCGCGCAGATTGCATTGGCTGCCGCCGCAGGGAAGGTCAGCGTGTCGGTTTATCGCAAACCGCGGGTAGCAATTCTATCCACGGGCGACGAATTGGTTGAGTTGGCAGAGAAGCCGGGACCGAGCCAGATCCGCAACAGCAACAGCTACTCGCTGGCGGCACAGGTGGCAGCAGCTGGCGGAGAGCCGGTGCAACTGCCGATCGCCCCGGATGAAGAAAGCAAGCTGACGGAATTAATTCAGGAAGGCCTGAAGGCGGACATGCTGCTGCTTTCCGGCGGTGTTTCGATGGGAAAGTTTGATCTGGTCGAGCAGGCGCTGAAAGCGCTTGGCGCTGAGTTCTTCTTCACCGGCGCGATGATCCAGCCGGGAAAGCCAATCGTGTTTGGGGCGCGGGGCAAAGCGCCATTTTTTGGCCTGCCGGGGAATCCAGTTTCTGTGATGGTGACATTCGAACTGTTCGCCAGGCAGGTGGTAGAGGCTCTGAGCGGGGCTGAGCCGTCACGGCTGAAATCGGCGAAGGCACGTCTCAAGAAGGACTTCAAGACAAAGACTGGGTTGACGCGATTTTTGCCGGCGATTCTCGAGGGCGAACTAGATAACCCTGAAGTGAGCGTGGTTCCGTGGCAGGGATCGGGCGACCTATTGGCGGCGGCGCGGGCGAACTGCTATCTTGTGGTGCCGCCGGACCGGGAGAAGCTGACCAAGGGAGAGATGGTGACCGTGGTGCTGCGATAGCTTCCGCGCGGAATGCAGGCAGATAGCTCCAAAGGACATGGATAAGAAAATCTCAACTCGTCAGGCAAGCGCCAACAAGGACTCTCGCGGAAAGCTCTCACACTATAACGCTGCGGGCCAGGCGACCATGGTAGACGTTTCGGAGAAAACGGCCACGCGGCGGGAGGCCGAGGCTTCGGCTTTTGTCGAAATGTCGGCTGAGGTGCTGCGGGCGCTGCCGAACAACCCAAAAGGGAACCCGCTGGAAGTGGCACGATTTGCAGGGATTTCGGCGGCCAAGCGGACCAGCGAACTGATACCAATGTGCCATCCGCTGCCTCTTTCGTTCGTTGATGTGACTACTGAGGTGTGCGAAAATGGCGTGCAGGTCAGCTCCAAAGCCGCCACAACTGCCCAGACCGGCGTCGAGATGGAGGCGCTTATGGCAGCCACCGTTGCCGCCTTGACGGTTTATGACATGTGCAAGGCCCTGGACAAGAGCATCGCCATTCGAGAAATAGTTTTGCTGAGTAAATCAGGCGGGAAAAGCGGAGATTTCCGGCGTAAGACTCCGGCTGCACGCGCGAAAAGATAAGTGTCTCATGCCAAGCAATATCAAGGTCCTGCTGGTCGACGACAATCCGATGATTCTGGAGATGTTGCGCCAGGCCCTTGCCCACTTTTCCACTGTCCAGACCATGAGCGATGCCGCCGATGCGCTGTTCAAGGCCATTGAAGACAAGCCTGACCTGATTATCACTGACTACGCCATGAACGGCATGGATGGACGCCAACTCCTGCAAAAGATCAAGAGCCGCAACGCCAGCGCGGGTATTCCGGTGATGCTGATGGCCAGCAAAACCGATATCAATGAGAAGCTGAAAGCAGTGGCCGATACGGTGGAAGATTTCATTGAGAAGCCGTTTTTCCTGAAAGAAGCCGCCGCCAAAATCAAGAAGGTTGTGGACAAGATCTCCTTGGAAAAAATGGCTCGCGAGGCGCCGGGAGAGTCAGTCCTGCGCGGCAGCCTTGCCCAGATGAACGTGCTGGACCTGCTACAGTCTCTGGACATGGGACGCAAGACCTGCGCGCTTACCCTGAGCAACAATGGCGACAAATGCAAGATGTACTTTACTGACGGCCAGATCAACCACGCCGTTTACGGCGAGCTGAAGGGCGACAACGCGGTCTACAAAGTAATTAAATGGACCGGCGGGAGCTTTGAAATCGATTTTGCCGGAAGCAGCAACGAACAAACCATCACCCAGTCCACGCAGGGCATTCTGCTGGAAGGGCTGCGGCTGCTGGATGAGTCAAACCGCGACACCGAAGAAAACGTGCTGGAAGCTTAGAACGAAGTCTGAACGCCCCGAGAGCCAGTAACCAGTGAATTTCCGCTCCGTGAAAACCGCCGCCGTACTGACCATCAGCGATTCTTCTTCCGCAGGCCAGCGCCAGGACCTTTCCGGGCCCGCGATTGTGCGAGAGCTGGAAGCCGCGGGTTTCAAGGTGGTGCACACCTCTGTGCTGCCCGATGAAAAAGATGCCATCGCGGCCCGGCTGATTGAGTGCAGTGAGATCACGCGGCTGGTGGCAACCACGGGCGGTACGGGCATTGCAGCCCGGGATGTTACGCCGGAAGCCACACTCGGAGTTTGTGATCGAGTGATTGACGGTCTGGCCGAGAGAATGCGCGTGGAAGGCGCCAGGAAGACGCCCTTTGCCGCGCTCAGCCGGGGAGTGTGTGGAGTTCGCGGAAAAGCTTTGCTGTTGAACTTGCCGGGGAGTCCAGCGGCTGCCGTGGAATCATTGCAGGCCGTGATCGGAATTCTCCCTCATGCTCTGGATCTTCTTGATGGTAAGACCG
>JBARMK010000253.1:0-17068 GCA_049802395.1 Candidatus Angelobacter sp. | reverse complement strand
TCCGTTAACAGTCCATCAATACTAAAAGCGGAGTCTCATGTGGCCGAGACTCCGCTTTTCTTGCTTTAATCCCGTTCCCGCATTCCCATCATGCCCGGCTGCGCTCCGTTGTCGCCTTCATGCAACTTCTCCCACTGCTCCTGCGTGAGCGAACGGATTGGCTCTAATTTTTTCTTTTGCAAACCAGAATTGACTGCGGGAAGCTGTTTGGCGATGAGCTGCTCGAACTCTTTGATTACATCGTCCAGCTCCCGGCCCAGCGCGTCGGTGCGCTCCGCCTGGGAGTTTGTCGGCTTACCGTCGTAGTTATTGACGTCGCCATAGACCCCGGTCATAAATTCGCGGATACGTTCTTCACCGGTGATCGCTCCCCCTTCTTTCGTAGCGACAATCTTGGAACGCAACGCGTCAACCTGTTGCGATAACTGTTGCAGGCTGGCGCGCAATGTATCATTGGATGGCAGTTTGGCCATTCGAGCTGCGACAGCCTCGCGGAGGTTCACCATGGAGTCCACGGTAAAGCTCATGCGGCCCATCATCCTGTAAAGTTTCATCGCCAGATCGAACTGCTCACGGCGGTCCTGCTCGTTGTATGTGGCGCGCGGATCGAGCACGACCTTCAACTTCGACGTATAGACTTTGTCGCCCTTGGTCATCTTGACCGTGTAAGTTCCCGGCAGGACGCGCGGCCCCGTCGCCGCCCCAAACGCCGCGCTTGCAGCCGGCGGCACCGTTGGCGCCTTGAGCCGCATGGACCATGTTGCCCGATTCAGCCCGCGGTGTTTACTTCCCGCAATTGTGTCAACCACCTTCCCGTCGGGGTCGAGGATGTCAATCTTCATGTCGCCAAAGATATGACGGCCTTTCTGATAGTAAGTAATGAAGGCGTCGGTCGTCCGGCTGGGGCCATAAAATGTGGCATCGCCTTCCGGCCAGCCGCCATTGGCATTCAGATATTGAATGCCAGTGGAATCCATCAACACAGCGTCCTGCGCCATCATCTCGGGCGTAAGCGCGCGGAGTGAAGAAATGTCATCGATGATCCAGATGCCGCGCCCGTGCGTGGCCAGCACCAGGTCAGATTCGCGCGGCTGAACCACAATATCGCGTACCGCTACAGCGGGGAATCCGCTGCCTTTGTATTGCGCCCACTGTTTTCCGCCGTCGATGGAAATCCAAAGGCCAAACTCCGTGCCCAAAAACAGCAGGTTCGGATCGACCGTGTCTTCGGCGATCACGTGAGCATATCCGGTTACGCCGCTTTGATCGCTCACGAGTGGCGTCCACGTGCCGCCAAAGTCCGTGGTCTTGTACACGTAAGGCTTCATATCGCCAAAAGTGTGGCGATCGAAAGTAGCGTAAGCGGTGCCTTCATTAAAGCGGCTGGCGGCCACTGTGGAAACCCATGAATTTTTGCCCAGACCCGGAACCTTATCCACTACATTGTTCCAGTGCTTGCCGCCATCGCGCGTGATCTGGAGATTGCCATCGTCGGTTCCCGCCCAGATGAGCTGCCCATTCTTCGGTGACTCGCTGATGGAGTAAATCGACGTGTGCATCTCCGCGGCGGAATTGTCCACCGTAATGCCGCCGGATTCCTCTTGCTTCTGCTTTTCCGGATCGTTGGTAGAAAGATCCGGCGAAATCCGTTCCCAAGACTGCCCGTGATCGCGCGAACGGAACAGGAACTGCGCTCCGATGTAGATCGTCCCTTTTTCATTCGGGCTCATATGAATCGGAGTGTTCCAGTTGAAGCGCAGCTTCTTCTCTTTGTATTGTGGCTGCGGCTTGATGCTGCGATAGTCCAAGGTGTGCCGGTTGACTCGGCCAATCTCGCCACCCTGTGACTCGGCATAGATGTAGTCTGGATCGGCGGTATCCTCAAACACCCAGAAGCCGTCGCCGTTATAGATGTTCTCCCAGCGCGAGTTGGTGATGCCGCCGGGATACGATGAATCGCCCACCCATACGCTGTTGTCCTGAAGGCCGCCATAAACGTGATAAGGGTTCTCCTTGTCCACGCTCACGTGATAGAACTGCGCCGTCGGTAGGTTCCATGCGCGCGCCCAGCGCGTGCCGCCATCCACGCTGCTCCAGAATCCGCCATCGTCACCGGCAAAAATCTGGTTTGTATTGTTGGGATCGATCCATACTGTGTGGTAGTCGCCGTGCCCGTTGGCCGTGGAGCTGAAACTGCGTCCGCCATCCACGCTGACCAGCAAGATCAGGTCAGTCTTGAAAATCTTGTTCTCGTTTTTAGGATCAACGATCAGGTTGGCAAAATAAAATGGACGCCACACCATGTATTGGCTCGCATCCAGTTTTTTCCAGCTCTTGCCGGCGTCGTCTGAGCGGTAGAGAGCGCTCTGCTTCGATTCGATCATGGCGTAAACCACGCTGGCCTTTGACGGCGCGATCGCCAGCGCGATTCTGCCGTAAGGTTTCTCCGGAAGTCCCTGGCTGTTCGCGGGACTGATTTCACTCCAGTGGTCGCCGCCGTCTGTACTCTTAAACAGGCCGCTCCCAGGACCGCCCGAACGGAAAGTCCAACCCTGGCGGCGGAAATCCCACATGGAAGCGTAGATGGTTTTTGGTTCCTGGGTATTCATGCTCAACATGGCGCAGCCGGTTGATCCGTTGGCGCCCGCCAGAACTTTCTTCCAGGTTGTGCCGCCATCCGTGGTCTTGTAGACGCCGCGCTCGTCATTGTCATTCCACAAATGGCCAGTGGCGCAGGCATAAACCGTATTGCTTTCCCTGGGATCCACAAGAATTTTGGCAATGCGTTCCGAATCTTTCAGGCCAAGATTCGTCCAGTTCTCGCCGCCGTCGGTAGACTTGTAAATTCCATTTCCAACAGACACGCTGTTTCGGGTCCAGCTTTCACCCGTTCCCACCCAAACAATTTTGTGGTTGGAAGGATCAATCGTCACCGCGCCAATCGATTGCGCTGGTTCGCGATCAAACACTGGTCTGAACGTTGTAGCGCCATTGATCGACTTCCACACTCCGCCGCTGGCTGATCCGGTAAAGACAGTGATCTTTCCGTTCTCATCCACCGCATCAATCGCTGCGATACGGCCACCCATGGTGGCTGACCCAATGTTTCTTGCTGTAAGACCGGAGATGGTTCCGGAATCGTATTTCGCCGGCGCGGGCGTCTGCGCGGTAGCCGTAGTGCGTATATCCAATCCAAGCAGAAGCGTCAAAACACAAGCCCATTGCAGTTGGCGGAGGGCGAGGCGGGGAATCGTCATTATGAAATTTCCTCTCTGATGTCCAGAAAAATGGTGTGGGTCCGTGGTGCGCCGATTGCTCTATTTCGGGGCCGGTTTGGCCGTGGCAGGCGCAGCTGGCTGCGATGGCATTTTGAACTCGCTATCCTCGATCGGCACATTGGCTTCGATTTTGGTGATAGTGACCTTGCCCCGCGCATCGGGATTGTTCTTCGGCCCGCTTTCAATCGCGAACGGATACATTACTCCATTCACCGGCTTGTAAGATCCCAGCGCCGTAACGCTCTCCCGCACTGAACCGCGAATAAATTGCTGTTTTTCGATCTCGATCTCAATGTACGTGTCAGGATCAAGGTAGTAGTAAAAAATGTCGCCGTTTTTGAGAGAGACTTTCAGCTTGTAGGCATCATCGCCGTCCACCTGGTCATGGCCCATGTATTCGATCTTGTTGCCCTTGGCTTGGGCATCAACCAGCGGACCGTCAAAATCGGCGTCTTCGGCAAGGCTGCGGACGTCGTCCTCTCCCAGCATCTCTGGGTCTTTGCGTCCACTGAACGGCGAGATCTGCCATCCGCTAGAGCCGTCGTACGCCTGGATCTGCGTCATGCCCTGCACCGTAAAAGTCTGGCGCATCATTTCCGGGCGCTTGCTGTCCTGCCCCACTGCGGCCCTGAAGCCGCCCGCTTCAAACCGCCCGGTCATCCGGACGGACTTGATGGCCTTGATCTTTTCAATCCCACCCCTGGCCTGCAGGTTCTTGGCTACTAATTCCTCCGCTGTTTGGGCGAACATGCTGACTGATACCACACAAACCATGCCTGCCACGATGCTGCATAGAAATCTCACTTGATTGCTCCTTGATGTTGCGACTCAAAATCCGTGCGCTTTCCTGACAATGGCGATTTGACGACTGGCCGATTCAAACTCTGGCGGATAAGTGATTCTTAAAGGAGAAACAAACCAACTTAGACCCTTTCAATCACTGATTTGTTAGCGTGGCCCGTCTCGCGAGGCGTGGGCCGCAGGTTGAAATCCTAAAGGGAGCGGGACCTACCCCCGTCCCCCGGTTCAACCCCGGAAAATATGGACTTACACGATTCAACCCCGGGGGTACCTCTTGAATCCCCATTAGCCCTGTTCCTTTACCTCAGTTTCCGAAGAGCTGGGTATCGACATCTAACTTCCTGTAAATAAACGATTTACGTTAACATAGACCACGTCATAATGCAATTTATTTTGGCGTCGGGTAGTGTCCACGGGCTAACAGGACACTACTTCAGCGCCCTCCGCCGCTCACCGCGGAATCCAACCCCGGTCAATGCCGGCCTTATCGATCCTACATCTTGTGTTCCACCATGAAAAAAGGCGTGACCTCATGGGCCACGCCTTAACCAAAAATCGTTTTGTAGAGTGCTTATTCCCCTTTATTGGTGTTGGTGCCCCACATGATCGCATCGCTCCCCGGGCCGCTGGTGCCCCACATGATGGCATTGCTCCAGATGCTGGAGAACCCGGAAGACGTTCCCGTTCCCCACATGATCGCACTGCCCCAAAGATCTGAAGTCCCCCACATGATTGCTGAGCCACCAGAATTGGTGGTGCCCCACATGATTGCACTTGCTCCCGTGAACTGGTTCGGTCCCCAGACTGCCGGGCCGGACCAAGTCTGCTTTGTCCCCCAGACAGAGGATGGATCGCCCGTGAGATAAACGTTACCGGTATTGGAATTGTAAACGGCCGTGGGCGACATGGCTGTGCCGCTCGATAATTCCGTGCTCGCCAGCGCCGCGGCAAGATCCACGTATCCCGCTCCCACGGTGAAGATATCGTACTGGCTAGTGTAGGTAATGCCGCTGGTGGCGTCATACACACTGCTGCTTGCAGGAAACGTCTTCGAAGCCGTCTTCATGAGCCTGCTTTTCACCTGATCAGGCGTCATAAGCGGATGTGCCTGGAGCAAGTCTGCTACCGCGCCGCTGACCACGCCCGAAGCCATGCTGGTGCCGCTCAGCTCGAAGTAGAACGGTGATGGCGATGACGGTCCACCATAAATATAGGCGCTGTACGGCACTTGATTGTCCGTTTCAGTTTTGTAGAGCGTTGTATTGCTCGTTTCTGTCGAGACCAGTAAGTTACCCGGAGCTACAACGTCGGGCTTTACCACATGATCGATCAGCGTTGGCCCTTTGGAGCTGTAGCTGGCAATCAGGTCATCCGTGCGTTCCGGTGTTCCCATTGGTTTCATGGAGCCGACCGTGAGCACATAGGGATCGTTTGCTGGTGAAGTCACCGTCGCGTATCCGCCGGTTGGCAGATAGCGGCCGTTATTGCCCGCTGCCACCACCACCACAATTCCGCTCTTCCAGGCTTTTTCCACAGCCTGGCAAAGCGGGTCCAACTTATAGCTCTCAAACACGCCACGCCCGAGCGAAAGATTGATCACTCGGATGTTGTACCTGGACTTAAGACTGATGGCCTGGTTGATGGCCGCGATTACGGTGCTATCGGTGGCGCTCCCGTTGGCATCCAGCACGCGAAGATTCACAATCTGTGCTCCCGGCGCGATGCCTTTGAACGTATTCGAGTAAATCGGTCCGGTGGAAGCAAGCCCGTCACCAGCAATCAGACCGGCAATGTGTGTTCCATGGCCATATTGGTCAGCAGCGCTTGAGTTTCCTGGCACAAAACTCTGGTTGTAAACAACTC
Organism: Candidatus Angelobacter sp.; assembly: GCA_049802395.1. Lineage (GTDB taxonomy): Bacteria > Acidobacteriota > Terriglobia > Terriglobales > Acidobacteriaceae > Angelobacter. The sequence continues at coordinate 11,126 of JBARMK010000253.1, read as the reverse complement.
GCGAAACCGGCCAGAAGCTGCTTGTATAAAGATCGGGATGGGCGTTCACGCCGCTATCGATCAGGGCTACACCAATCCCAGCTCCTGTGTAATTCGCCTTCCACGCCGCAGGCGCATTTACCGCGGGCGCTGCGTTATCGAAGAATGGCGTAAGCGTCCTGTCTTTGCTGATGTATGCGACATTCGACTGGTTGGAAAGCGCTACAATCCCATTGTGGTCCAGCGATGCTACTAGGCCGTTCACCAGCGGTAGCTGTCCCAGAATCGAGCCGCCCAGCTTCACTACATCATTCAGCAGGCAATCCACTAACCCCAGCAATCCGCCGCAGCTGAGCTGCGTGCCCGGCACGTACTGGATCACTACATGTACTTGGCCGGTTGAGGTCGAGTTCTGCAAGTCCGGGGAAATCTTGCTGCTGTCCGCCAACAATGCCACTGGCGCCGCCAGCAACAGCAGAAGGAGGGTGAGGTTCCGTTTGAGCATGGGTCCTGCCTTAAAAGAAAACTTAAAGTTAGTAAGCTCTCACCCTAATGCACGTAACAAACCATTTGGTTACTTTTGTAACATGCTGAAAACATGATGTTTATTATGATTAATTTACGTGTGGACCAGTCACTTAATTCCCTCTCTGTCACCACTTGTGACACCGGTGTCACAGGCAAATTGGACCCCCAGAAGCAGCAACCAGGTGCGATTGGCCGGCCATTACCAAAGTGCTCTTGTTGTGCGTCTAATTTCGGTGAAAAATGCGGCAAAGATCTTTGTGCTGTAATCGATTTTTCTATTTATCTCAGGGGCCGGGAACTGAGGAGAAAATGTCGGGCGTTCCAACTCGAGCCAGACCGTTCGTGTTTCTCGTGTGCGCTATCGGGCTTATCTGCCTGCTCACCGGCATTCTTCCCTGGCGCACCAGCCACAGCCTTTTATTCCCTTCGTATTTGTTGTTAACGATCGTTGCTTCCACTCTAAAAACGGTTTTGCCCGGCTCTGAAGGAACAGTCTCGGTTGGCTTCGTTTTCTTTCTCGTCGGCATCTGCAACATGACGATTTCAGAGACCTTATCTCTGGTAGTACTGTGTACCGTTGTCCAGTGTTTCTGGCATACGAAAAAACGGACCAGCTTCGTCCATTTTGCGTTCAATTTGTCGCAGCTCTCATTGGCGATCACCGCTGCCTACTGGGCTTACGTGGAGCTGTTCACCCATGTGTTTCACTCCAAGGCGCCACTGCCCCTTTTGCTCGCAGCGATTGTCTTCTTTCTCTTGAACAGTGTCCCAGTGGCTACCGTGGTCGCCCTTGCGGACGATACCTCCATCATCAAGCAATGGGACGCCAGTTATTCCTGGACCTTTCCTTATTACCTTATCGGCGCCGCCATTGCCGGGCTGATTCAGTTTGTCAATCGCATGGCCGGCTGGGAGATGTCCATGCTGGTCCTGCCTGCGGTTTACGTTATATATCGCTCTTATTGCATGCATCTGGGTCGATGGGAAGATCAGAAGAAGCATCTTGAAGAGCTGGCTTCGCTCAACATGCGTACTATTGAGACGCTGGCGCTGGCGATTGAAGCCAAGGACCACACTACCGGCGACCATCTTCAGCGCGTGCGCGTCTACGCCATGGAGTTGGGCAAGGACCTGGGATTATCGCCGGCAGAAATGCAGGCATTGCAGGCGGCCTCGGTGCTGCACGATATCGGCAAGCTCGCGGTGCCGGAACACATCATCTCCAAGCCGGGCAAGCTCACGCCGGAAGAATTTGAGAAGATGAAAATTCATCCCATCGTCGGCGCTGAGATTGTCGAGCAGGTCCGTTTCCCGTATCCGGTTGCCCCTATTGTTCACGCCCATCACGAGAAGTGGGACGGCAGCGGATACCCTGACGGTATCTCCGGCGAAGCCATTCCCATCGGTGCGCGCATATTGTCCGCCGTGGATTGTCTTGATGCTCTTGCTTCCGACCGCCAGTACCGCCGTGCTTTGCCGCTGGATGAAGCTATGGCCCATGTTGTCCGCGAATCAGGAAAAGCTTTTGATCCACGCGTTGTCGCCGCTCTCGAGTCGCGTTATATCGAACTGGAACACCTGGCGCGTTCACAAGCGCCGGAAGAACGACACAAGCTCTCGCTCGACATAAAAGTTGAACGCGGTGCGGCGCCCGATGCCGGCTTTGCCGCCAGCATTCCTTCTTCATCGGGTCAGTCTGGTGGCAGCAGCCTGGTCGATGTGTTGAGCCGCACCGATGCTCCTCTCACCCTCGAGGAGATGCTCTCCGCGGCCGCATTGCGAATACGCAACCTATTGGCCTTTGATTCCATGGCAGTCTTTGTTGCTCGCGGCAATGTGCTCGCCACACGCTTTGCCTTGGGTGAAGGCGTTCGCCAGCTCTCATCGCTGCGTATTCGCATGGGAGAGGGCTTGGCCGGCTGGGTGGCAGAGACCGGCAACTTCATTATGAATGGCAATCCGGGCGTCGAGCCTGGATTGGAAGGATCGCGCAACCGCATCGCTCTTCGTTCGGCTCTCGCCGTGCCGCTGACCAATGCGGGTGACACCATCGGCGTGCTGGCCGTCTACCGGCTCCAAGCTGACGCATTCACCCCCGAGGATTTGCGGGTCCTTCAGGCGAGCGCCGGGCAGCTCGTGACGGTCATCGCAGAAAAACTCCAGGCTGAAACGTCGTCGCGTAACTCAGCTATCCCCGTCTGGCGGAGGGGCGATCACACACGTCGCCACTTGACGGCGGAGGATAGGTCCGGCGCACAGCCTGTCCTCACCTCAGTGAAGTAACTGAACCATCGCCGCTCGACCCGCCTCAGTCCTGATCGTCTTCCTCTTCATCCTGATTGCCCGTGCTGGCGCTCGATGCCGCACCCGCGCCGGACTTGATCTGGATCGGCCCCCCGGCAAACAGCGTGCTTGATCCATGCTCTGCCGCTTTCTTGTTAAAGTTGGCGACCTCGGTGTTCAAAAACGTATTGATCTGCGCCAACTGCGTTTCCAGTTCTTTGCGCACTTCAGTAGATTCATCAACCAGGATCTGGCTCGGCGCTTCGCCAAAACCGCCCATCACGCCACGCATTACGCCTTGCAGTCGGTTCTGGAAGCGCTGCAGGTAATGGATGTCATCCTGGCTTCCCGCCTGAATCTCACTGTTGTATAGCGGTTCCTGGATGGCAGTGATCTTCTTGTCCAGCGCCCTGGCTTCGTCCAACACTGGTTTGTAGGCGACATTGGTCGCGCCATCCTGGCCTTCTTCTGAACCAAGCAATTCCTGCAGGCTGGTGATTTGTTTATGCAAGCCGTTCAGCCGGTTCAGGGCCTCATGCAAAGCCGATACCTCATCCCGCAGTTCCAGCCCAAGTTTCAACTGCGCCCGCATCCCATTGGCGTCAAACTTGAAACGCGGATCGGTCTGGACCTCAACCGACTGCGTCTCGGTTTTGCCGTTCACAGTTACAGCCACTTTGTATGTCCCAGGCAAAACATTCGGTCCGATGCTAGGATCGAAAAAGAAGTCCTGGTCATCCTGTCCTTCCGGAGGTGGCAGGAAGTTGAGCTTCTTCGGCCCGTCATAGCGCAGGTTCCACGCCACGCGGTTGATCCCATATTTCGTGGTTCCATACATGGTGCGAATCACCTGGCCGCTGCCATCGGAAACCGTGATTTTCACCGCCGTCTCGCCATTCCTGCGGCGCGCAGGACGGTCATTGTTTTCCTTGATTTCATTGGGCAGCCAGTACGTGATGGCCGCGCCGCTCAGCGGGTTGGGGGCAACATATCCGCCGCTGGCAAAGCCATGTTTGTTCCAGTTGTGCCAGTTCACCGCGGGCGCAATAGGGAAGACGTGGAAGTCGCTCTTGGCCAACTCTGCTCCGCTTTCTTCCAACGGAGCGATGTCATCCAGCACAAACAGGCCGCGGCCGTGCGTGGCCACCACCAGGTCGTGGGATTTCTTAATGAACTTGATGTCATAAATCGGCACCGTGGGGAAATTGCTCTTGATCTGCGTCCAATGGCCGCCATCATCGCTGGAATAGAACAAACCGGTGTCCGTGCCCAGTACCAGGAATCCTTTGCGATTGGGATCTTCGCGGATCACGCGTGCCGGATCTTCCATGGGCAGCCCTGAAGCAATCGAAGTCCATGTCTTGCCGCCATCGTGGGTCTTGAAGACATAGGGCTTATTGTTTTCTAATTCGTGAAAGTCTACAGCGATATACGCCGAATTCGCGTCGCTTGGCGCAGCTTCAATCTGTTGCAGGCGGCCCCACTGGGGCAAATTCGAGATGGCGGAGGTTACGTTGCTCCAGTTCTGCCCGCCGTCGCGCGTCACCTGCACCACGCCGTCGTCGGTGCCAACCCAGATCGTCTTTGGGTCTACAGGTGAAATTGACATCGAGAGTATCGCCCCCACTGTTTCCGCGCCGCTCAAGTCCAGCCAGATCGGTCCACCGCTGCTTTGCTGCTTTGTTTTATCGTTGCGCGTCAGGTCAGGACTGATAGGATTCCAGGTCTTGCCGCCATCGGTCGAGCGGAACAGCACGTTGCCGCCCAAATACACTTCATTCGGATCGGTCATGGAGACGGCGATCGGCGAAGTCCAGTTGAAGCGGTATTTCAGGTCAGAGGGCTTCATCGACTGCACGCCTTGCAGATAGGGCCGTATGAAGTTCGACATGCCGCTCTCATTGCTGACGCGTTGAATCGATCCGTTCTGCGAATCGGTATAGATCATGTGCGTGCCCTTGCCGCGCGCCGGTACAACGTACTCACCGTCGCCGCCGGTCACGGTATACCACTCAAAGCCGCTGATGCCGCCGCGGCTCAGGCTGTTCGAAGGTCCGCACCAGCCGTTATTGTCCTGCAATCCGCCGCAAAGGTTATACGGCGTCTCATCGTCATCCGCCACCGAGTAGAACTGTTCAATTGGCAGGTTGTCGAGGTAGCGCCACGTCTTTCCTGCATCGCCGCTCACGTAAACGCCGCCGTCATTGCCGTTAATAATCCGATTGGGGTTTTCAGGATCAATCCACATGGCATGATGGTCCACGTGCACGCGCGCTGTAACGTTGCGTGCCGTCTTGCCGCCATCCTCTGAAAGCATCACATTGAACGACAGAAAATAGACTTTGTTTTCATCGTTTGGAGCCACCACCAGTTCGCTGAAGTAAAATCCGCGCGCCGCCAGGTTATGGTTATTGCTCACCATCTTCCAGTGATCGCCCAGGTCGTTGGTGTCGTACAGCGTGCCCTTTTTGTTTTCCACCAGCGCATAAATGTGCCGGGGATTGCTCTGCGCTGCGCCCAGTCCAATTCGCCCTGTCGGTTCGCTCGGCAGGCCGTCGGTAAGCTTCTTCCATGTGTTGCCGCCGTCGCTTGAGCGGAAGATCCCGCCGCTGGTCCCGCCTGAATCCAGGGCCCAGGGATAGCGCCGCACGCGCCACATTCCCGCAAACAGCACCATCGGGTTGCCCGGGTCCATGATCAGTGAACTTGCGCCAGTATCTTCATCGATGAACAAAACTTTTTGCCATGTCTTGCCGCCATCCGTGGTGCGGAAGACGCCGCGGTCGGCGTTCGGCCCCCACACGTGCCCCAGCACTCCGACAAAGACGATGTCCGGATCGAGCGGGTCAATGGTAATGTTCGAGATCTGCCCCGCATCCCGCAACCCCATGTGCTTCCAGGTTGTGCCCCCATCTGGAGAGAAGAACACGCCCTTGCCGGTTATCACATCGTTGCGGGGATTTTTCTCGCCCGTTCCCACCCAGATCAAATTGGGATTGGAAGGCGCCAGCGCAATCGCTCCAATCGACGCCGTGGACTCCTTCTCAAAGATCGCCTTCCATGAAAGCCCGCCATCCTGGGTCATGAAGACTCCACCTCCGGCCGCGCCCACGTAATAAACGTTGGGTTTGCCCGGTATGCCGGCCACAGCGGACACGCGTCCTCCGCCCACTGCCGGACCTAGGTTGCGAAATTTCATGTTCTCCAGCGGGTCTTTGGCCTTGCTGTCCTCAATTTTGGTTGCCGCTATGGGCTCAGCTTTATCTACGCCGGCAGTTTTCTTATCCGTGCCGGTTGCAGCTGCGTTCGCGCCCGTAGATTTCTTGCCGCGGTCGCCCGTCTTGTTCTGGGCCATCAGCAGGCCCTGTAGGCCAATCGCCAGAACCAGAATCACAATTGTCTTTAGCAGTGTTTTCATAGGATGAAACTCCTGAGAGTAATAGGAAGGCGAACCGCGAATCATATCGCAAACCGAGGGGAATTGTACAAATCTTAAGCCGGGCTGGCTCTACCGGAAATGTTCGTCCGCCATACGCTCTTGTTCCGCGAGCTTACTGCTCCACAATCGTCTTCCACTCCAGTTGCCCCCGATCAAGAACTGCCGGTAGATCCTCCTGAAGCAGAAACCGCTGCTCGATCAGCTTCTTCGCCGCCTGCTCAAACTTGTTCATGTACTCGTCGCGCGAAGCATACCGCTCGGCAATCGATGGTCGCGGATCGCCGGCATTCTCCCGCTCCTGCGCCGTCTTCGCCAGCGGGACCCACGATCCCAGAAAACTTACGCGCTGCTCGGGCGCGCCGATGCTGGGATCGCGCAGGTTCCACCCCGTATATGTAGCCAGCGGAACTTGCAACTCCGGTAGCCGGACGCCGCCTAGATCGTTGCCGTCCCTGTCAGCCTGCGGCACAAAACCTGCGAATGGCTTGCCCACCTTGGCTGGTTCATTCGTGATGATGCCTTGCTTCCATTGCGGCCCAAAATCCAATCGATAAGCCATGCTTTCTTCATGCGGAGTGTTTACCCCAAGAATTTTGGGGAACTTGTATTTTTCCAGTGAGACCAGTGTGCCGTCAGCAATCTTTGGATAGGCGCTGTCCGGCGGCGCTGTCCCGTTTTTTACCCACTGGTCCATATCCGTAATGAGCGCCCGCCAATACCACTGGATGGGATTTGGATTGTGCCTCTGTTGCGTCGTGTAGTCAGGATTACCCGGGACGCTCTTTTGCGGCGGGAAGGCGCCGGAGAAATGCTGCAAGCCAGCCAGAAAATAAATGCGGACATTCGCCGCAGGGGTCACATCCTGCATTCCATCCGCCGAAGTATGGATTAAAGCCGCTGCCCGTCCCCAATATTCGTAGGAAGTATTTGTGAAGAAAATCTTCGGCGCCGTTTTGGATTTGGTCGCATCCAGCAGGCCCGCCTTCTCTGCCGTTTGGAGATCAGTTTCGGGAGTATCGGTGAAAGGGAACAGGTCAGTCGGATAAAAAATGCTGGACATGGGCTGTGCATCACGCGATGCCTGCGCAAAACGATGATTGAAACTTCCGCGCCCTGCTCCCGCCACGTGTGCGATCACGCCGTCCATGACCTGACGGCCCTTCTCATCAGCGTTGAAATCCTGATATAGAAAATGCCGGAGAAACCTTCCGCTTTGCGAGATGCCCACGGCATAGACGCGCTTTACCGGCGCTGTGGCCTGCGGATCGTATTTCAAGTATGAGAGAAAATCCCTGACCGCCGCCAGTCCCACGCCCACCACGGCAGGGTTTTTCGCCGTGTAAACCAGTTCGTAGATTTTGCCGGGAACAAAGCCGCTGCTCAGGTGAACATAATGTGGATCGTCTGTAAGTTGGCCCTGCACCACGTGCGCAAAACTCCAGTTTGCGCGTGGAATCGTCTGGCGCTGTCCGGTCGGCGTGTCGCGGACGGTCAACACGTTCTGCTTGCTTGCAGGATCGTCCACCGGATAGCTGCTGCCGCCATCCGGCCCCAGCAAAATGTGCCCCAGCGGCATGTCTTCGCGCTTTTCCGACGGCGTAAAATCCGTGCGCACCAGTCCGTGAATCTCTTTTCCTCCCGGATCGTGTGCCACTGGAGCAGAAAGCCGCAGACGCTCCCCCTGGGTCGAAAGGTCACACTCCCAGCCCACCCAGGCCACTGTGTATCCCTGGCGCATGAGGAAGCCGTCGCCCAACTCGCCGCTGCGTCCATTGGCCAGCGAGACAATGCCGCGGCCACCGCGATTAGAAACCTCAAAAAGCACTGCCTGGTTGCCCTTAGCCATGTCTTTGGGTTTGGACAAGTAAAGGTCGGCAGAAAATTCTACTTCTCCCTGCGCGTTGCGCGGTGCTTTGTCCAGGTCAACGATTTGTCGGTTGTGCAGATTGACCGGATCCACCGCGAAGAAGACGCGCCCCGTGATCTTTTCATAGGCACCTGCCGGTCCGAAGGGCTTGCCGCCGTCAATGTCCCCACGTGACGTGATTTCCACGCGCACCACCCGGGCTTCAGCGGTGGACACAAGAATGCATGTGACTAGCAGGGCAAACGCGGCGCGCAACATTGGGGAGCGCATATAGGGCCTCCAGAGGTGATACAGTTTACATGAGTGTTTGTTGTGGCTTTCGGCGCGACGCTGGACGTGGTATGGGTTTGTTTTTACGTTGCGCGTTCCCCGCGTTCGATCTCAAAAGCACACGACTTACGAGGAAAAGAAGATGAGGAAGATTCTCTCAATATCTCTTGCATTCCTGGCTTCTACGGCCTCGCTTGCCCAGCAACACGAAGCAGACAGGCTCCGGCACGCCGGCGAGGTCATGATGGAAATTTTGGGCATTCCCGACGATATTCCCAAAGCGGTGCTGAATAAAGCTGAGTGCGTGATCGTGATCCCCTCGGTAAAGAAGGTCGCAATCGGGATTGGCGGCAATTATGGTCGCGGTGCCATGAGCTGCCGCAGCGGCCAGAGCTTCACTGGTCCATGGGGACCTCCCGCCATGGTTGCGCTCGAGGGAGGTAATATCGGCTTTCAACTCGGCGGACAGGCCACTGACTTTGTCCTGCTCGTGGTCAATCCCAAGGGAATCGATTCCATCCTCAAGAGCAAGGTCAAGCTGGGCGCGGATGCTGCGGCGGCCGCCGGCCCCAAAGGCCGCGACGCGCAGGCCGCTACTGACGTGCTCATGCATGCTGAGATCCTCACGTACTCGCGCTCGCGCGGTCTTTTCGCTGGCATCTCTCTTGACGGTTCAACATTGCGCCCCGATAACAGCGCCACAGAAAAAGTTTATGGACGAAAAGTATCTGCGCGCGATGTTGTAATTGGACACAAGGTGGGAACTCCGAAATCCGGCCAGCTTCTGATCAGCGCGCTCCAGAAAGCGTCGCCCAGAAACACCTCCGATCCCAAATCGCTGAAGGAAGCGGGAGCCGAAGGGAAGAAGTAACAATGCTAGGCTTTCGCGGTTCGCTTCCATTCGTCAGCGCGGCGTCTTTGGTGGTTGTGTTCGCTGTCAGCGTCCGTCTTGGCGCTTCGGACATCTCTTCCTATCAAACGTCGGTGGAGAAATGGCGGCAAAATTACGAGGCCGACCTCAAGAGCGACAACGGATGGCTTACAGTAGCCGGGCTTTTCTGGCTCCATGAAGGCGAGAACCGTTTCGGTTCAGATCACGGAAATGACATTGTCCTGCCATTCGCTTCTGTTCCTGCTGTGGCAGGACATTTTGATCTTCACGCGGGTAAGACCGTGGTCCACGTAAATCCTGGCGTTCCGATCATGATGGGTGGCAAGCCGGTCGAGAGTGCCGAGCTGCGCCCTGATTCCAAACAGGACCGGATGGTTCTTGGCGATCTGACTATCTTTGTTCACGCCAGCGGAAATCGTTTTGCTATCCGAGTGAAAGACAAGAACAGCAAACTGCGCAAGGAATTTAAAGGATTGAATTGGTATCCGATCAATCCCGCTTATCACGTCACCGCGCGTTACAGCTCTTATCCCGCCCCCCGCGATGTGGAGATCGAAACAGTATTGGGCGATCGCGAAAAACTTTCTCTCGCCGGATATGTAACCTTCCTGCTTGACGGCAAAGAGTACCGCTTGGAAGCGGAGAAGAACGATGACGACGGATTGTTCATTATTTTTCGCGATCTCACCAGCCGCACTGAGACTTACCAGGCCGCGCGATTCCTGGATACCGACCCGCCCAGCAACGGCTCAGTGGAGCTCGATTTCAACAAGGCCTACAACCCGCCTTGCGCTTACAACCCATATACCACCTGTCCGCTGCCTTCGCCGGGAAATCGCTTGCCGCTGAAAATTACCGCAGGCGAGAAGCGCTATCATCCTTAAGGCGTTTGTTAAACTCAAGTCATGGCCCAAATCGCATACCTACAATGCTCCAAATGTGGGGAACATCTCAGCGCTTCTCAGCCGCAAACCATTTGTCCTAAAGATGGCGGCTCTCTTTATGTGCGGTTCGATCTGGTTGCTTTGAAAGGCAAGTTCACGCCGGACTCTCTGCGCGGGCGTCCTGCAACCATGTGGCGTTACCACGAAGTTCTTCCCGGCGACGTGCCGGTGACTCTGGGTGAGGGCTTCACGCCCATGCTACCCAGCCGCCACAATCCCAATCTCTATATAAAGGATGAAGGGCTCAACCCCACTGGCTCATTCAAGGCCCGCGGCCTTTGCGCCGCCGTGACCATGGCGCGGCAATACGGCTTGAAGAAGCTGGCCGTGCCTTCTGCTGGCAATGCTGCCAGCGCGCTCGCCGCATATTGCGCCGCTGCCGGTATTGAAGCCCACATCTTTATGCCTCAGGACGTGCCGCTGGCCAATCTGGTGGAATGTAAGTCGTACGGTGCTCACGTCACACTGGTGGACGGTCTGATCTCCGACTGCGCCAAAATGGTCAATGAGCGCAAGCAGGCCGAGGGCTGGTTTGATATCTCAACTTTGAAAGAACCTTTCCGTGTGGAAGGCAAAAAGACCATGGGCTATGAAGTGGCTGAGCAGCTCGACTGGGAGCTGCCCGACGCTATCTTCTATCCTACGGGCGGTGGCGTTGGGTTGATCGGTATGTGGAAGGCCTTCGACGAGATGGAGCAACTTGGCTGGTTTGAAGGAAAGAAGAAAGGGAAGAAGCGCCCGAAAATGATCTCCGTGCAGGCTGCAGGGTGCGCGCCGGTGGTGAAAGCGTGGAATGAGCATAAGCAGGTTGCGGAAATGTGGCAGAACGCCAACACTTCCGCCGCCGGTTTGCGCGTCCCCAAGCCATACGCTGACTACATTATTCTCGACATCCTCAAACAGAGCGGTGGCACGGCTGTGTCG
>JBARMK010000252.1:0-22104 GCA_049802395.1 Candidatus Angelobacter sp. | reverse complement strand
CGATGGCTCTGGATTTTGGCGCCTTGCGGAAGCTCCGGTGTAACTTTGGAAAGAGCCGCATCCACCAGTTGAAGGGTCTGGAACATGTCAACTTGCCAGTTGAAAAACAAATCGATTTCTGCCGAGCCGCGGCTGGTAATGGAGCGGACTGTCTCCAGTCCCTGGACGCTGTTTACAGCCTGCTCCACGGGGCGTGTGATCGTCACCATCATCTGATCAATCGGCATAACGCCGTTGTCGATGCCAATCACGATGCGGGGAAAATCCGTGGAGGGAAATACGGCCACAGGAATGTTGAAAGCCTGGTAGACCCCCACCAGTGCCACCACAATGATGAGGAAGACAACCGATTTGGAATTCCGCGCAAACCAATGGGGCTTGGCCGGAGTCTTTACTTCAGTGTTGTTTGTCACCTTCGCTTGATCCGCCATTGGGCCTAGTCCTTTTCACCCTTCGACTTTGCGGGGCTATCTTTTTTGGACTTGGCTTTGTCGGGTTTGCTGTTATCAGCTTTGCTATTGTCGGCCTTCGCGGCATCGTCCTTTGCGGTGTCGTCGTCTTTAGCTTCTTTTGCGTCTTTGTCCTCGGCCGCTGGCTTCTCGATCTTGACTTTGGTTTTGTCGGGAAGCCCATACGCTCCTTCAGTGATCACCACTTCACCCGGCTTGAGTCCGGAGAGGATCTGGGCCTGCTGTGGTGTCTGAATGCCGATTTTCACGTCGCGACTTTGGGCCTGATTTTGTGAATCCACCACCATCACCTGGGCGTTATCTTCTTTCGCATTGAGCAATGCAGACGCGGGTACCACCAGCGCGTCTTTTACCGTCTGCGCGGTGATGGCGACCTGCGTGGTCATGCCGGGCCGCAATTGCAGACCCGGGTTTACGGCCTGCACCCAGATTTCCACCGTGGTGCTGTTCGGATCGAGCGCCGGACTGATCAACGAGACCTTGCCGGCAACCGGCTTGTCCAGGCCGGCTACCGAGATTACTGCTGGATCGCCTTTGTGCAATAAGATCGCGTCACTTTGGGGCACGTGTGCCTTGCCAATGATCTGTGAAAGGTCCATCACTACAAGGAGCGGTGCGGCCGTCGTAGCCATCTCCCCAGGATAAAGTGGACGGTCGGTAATGTAGCCGTTGATCGGGCTGCGAATCTCGGTGTAGCTGAGCTGGGCCTCGGCATTCATCAGTTTCCCCTTGGCTGAGGTCAACTGTCCGCTGGCCGATTTCAGCGCTCCCTGTTTGCCCACCGCATTCAATCCATCCAGATGTTTTTTTGCGATGTTGTAGGCGCTCTTGGCCTGCGCCAGCGAGACGGCGGCAGCATCCAGGTCTTTGCGCGGCAGAGCACCCTGTTTGTAAAGGTCTTCACGGCTGCTATAGAGCTTCTGCTGCGCGTCCAACTCCTGCTGCGCAGTCTGAACGTCAAGCTCGGCTTTTGCGATCTCTTCCGGCAGTGTGGCTCCAACGCTGGTGCTGTAAGTGGCTTCGGCCTGCTCGAAGGCGCCCTTGTTATCCAGCGCGGTGGCGGCAATATCGCGGCTTTCCAGCGTGGCCAGCAACTGCCCTTGCTGGACCTTCTGCCCCCGGGTGACGTAAAACTTTTTTACCGGCGCATTGATCTTGGGCGTAATGGCTGATTGCGCAACCGGAAAAATCACCGCTTCAGTATTGACCACACGGGAAATATCGGTTTTGGCGGCCGGCGCCGCCTGCACACTGACCTCAGGCGCCTCTTCTTTTTCACCTTTACTGCATCCGGCAAGCACCAGGCAAAGAACGGCTCCGCTTGCGACCAGCAGTTTTGTCCGAGCAGCCTTGTATTTGGACTTTGGTTTTTCCATAAATATTTAGAGCTACATTGTACCGGTCAGGGTCTGCAAGCTGGCCAGAGCGGTGCGCGCACGGACCACACCATCGTCAAAAGCATTGCGCGCCTGCGTCAGCGTGTTCTGCGCGTCCACCACTTCCAGCACCGTCGATTCCCCGCCCTGGTAGCGCAAGGTAATCAGGCGAAGGCTCTCGGCGGCCAGGTCGGCGGAGTTTTTCAGCAGCTCCAGTTCCGCATGTGCGGCTTCAGCGTCGGCATAAAGCTCACGCATGTCGGCCTGCAATTTCCGCTGTGCGAATGAGAGCTCGCGTTGCGCCTGCTTGCGTTTGAGATTGGCCTGCACGATTTTGCTGCGTGTCGCACCCCAGTTCCAGATGGGGATATTGAGCGTAGCTGCAACCGAGTAGCCCAGATTGCGCACGCCATCCGGTCCATGAATGGCAAACTGAGGCGCATCAATTCCGTAAAAATAGTCCAGCGTCAGCGTAGGCAGGTAGGCGCTTTGGGCGGAAGTAACTTCAAACTTTGTCGCCTGCAAATTGGCTGTTGACGCCCGCAGATCCGGGTTTTTGGTCTGCGCTGCTTTCATGAAATCTTCCAGGCTCATCAGGGGTGGAGTCAGTTGCGTATCGTCCACCACGTTAAAGGCGAGGTTGAAGTCTGGGAAGAGCAGCACCGCCAGATCCAGCCGGCTTTTATCCATGGCTAAGTTGGCTTCGCGAAGGTCGCGCTGACGGTCATTGGTCTGGATTTGCGCCTTGATTACATCGGCATGCGCGACTTCCCCGCCATTCTCCAGTTTTTTGCTTAGCACAAGAAATCCCTGCGCTTCAGATGCAGCCAGTTGCGCATTGGAGTATTTACGCTGGGCCGCAATCAGTCCGTAGTAGGCCTGTACCACCGTCACCACCAGGCCGCGCTTGGCGATCTCCGCTTTGGAGCGCGCCACGGCTTCCAGAGCATGGGCCCGGCGATAGTCAGAGAAATTACCGATTCCGATCGCCTCGTGAACGTTCCCCTGGCTTATGTATTCATGTACGGAATTGTTCGCCACAAACACGCCGGAGGGCGTCCCGTTGGGCTCGGTATAGATGAACTGATTGTTGAAGTTAACGTTGGGCAGCAGCGCGGCGCGGGCCTGTACCTTGTCTTCATGCGCTACTCCCTGGTCCGTGAGAGCCGCCTGAAACGGAATGCTGTTGTTACGCGCTCGGGTCAGGGCGTCTTGCAAGGTAAGCGTCAGCGGTGCTTGGGTTGAAGCAGGGAGGGCCGGCGCCGGTGCTTCCTGCGCAAAAGCGCGTCCCACGGCAAGGGTCATGATGCAGATGAAAAACGCAAACAATGTGCGCAAAATCCTGGCTGACAAAGCAAGCCTCCTAACAGCGTCCAACAGTATACGTAACCGCGACAAAGACTGCCCACTGCTTGCGGCTGCGTTGGCCCGTCCCAAGAGTCTCTGCAGCCTAGATGATTTAGAATTGGGGAGCGGGCAATCGGCAAAGCATAATGGCCTTATCAAAGATCTCTCGATTAGGCGCAAGGTTGGCACCTTTGGTTGCCATGACAGGGCTTTTGTTGCAGGCATGTTGTCCAGCCCAATTGACTGCCCTGAGTTCGGCTGATGCTGTCCACAGCGCGGGTTCACCTTGCCACCAGACGTCTCCTGCAATGCCCGAAGGGCCTGGATCAGAGCATAAATGTTGCACCCGCGATCATGTTCCTGAAGCTTTGCTGAACGCGGCACCGGCTGTACCCATGCCCTCAATCGCGAGCGTTGCACACCAGCCGGTTCGTCAACTCGCACGCCCCTGCTGCCGCTCCACAGATCTTCCCGCTGCGGTCTTCTCTCCGCCGGGACAGCACTGCCTGCTCTCTCTTCGTATTTGATTCTTTCAAGACCAGCCAAATAAATGTCATCCATCAGACCGCGGTGCAGCGTGCTTCGCTTTTCAAAATACTGCTTAATAAGAGCAGGTGTGGGACTTCATGAAATTGTCTTTTATACCAGTCTTGATTTTTACCTTCTTTCTATTCCCGGCAACAGTGGCTGCCTCGCAGGAGGCGTTCCCAATGCAGCAACAGCACAGCCCGCCCGCTGCGCCCGACAAAACTCAACAGACCAAGCCTGATTCCGAAGACAGCATGCAGGATATGCCCGGCATGGAGCACGAGGACGCTCACCATCAGCCGTCGGGTTTCATAGATGAGATCCTTCATCACTCCACGGCCGGCACTTCGGCACAGCCCAACTCCACCATAGAACCTATGATCATGCTCCCACGGGGAAAATGGCTGTTCATGTTTCACGGCGTGGCATTCCTGAACGATTTGCAGCAGAGCGGCCCTCGCGGCTATGACAAGTTTTTCTCCACTAACTGGTTCATGCCCATGGTGCAGCGGCGCTTAGGCCGCTCCGAGCTTACACTCCGCACCATGATCAGCCTGGAACCGGCGACGGTGACCCAACGCTTCTATCCGCTCCTCTTTCAGCAGGGTGAGACAGCCTTCGGCAAGCCAATCAATGACGGCCAGCACCCGCACGATTTTTTTATGGAGTTGGCTGCTCTCTACGATTTGCACCTGGGCGACCACGGGCTGCTTTCGTTTTACGCTGCGCCCGTCGGCGACACAGCCATGGGCCCCAGCGCCTACGCCCATCGCGCTTCAGCTTCAGAAAATCCGGTAGCTTCCCTGGGACATCACCTTCAGGACTCCACACACATCGCCAGCGATGTTGTGACCGGAGGAGTTACATATAAGCAGGCGCGTATCGAGTTTTCGGGTTTTCACGGCCGCGAGCCTGACGAGTTTCGTTGGAACATCGACTCAGGCGCAATCGACTCATGGTCCACACGCTTCACAGTCCAGCCAGGACAAAACTGGAGCGCGCAGTACTCGTTCGCTCATCTGACCAGTCCGGAACAATTGCATCCGATAGAAGACGTTCAGCGAATGACCGCTTCAGTGATATATAACCGCCCGCTATCGAAGGGCAGTTGGGCCTCCACCTTGCTGTGGGGCCGTAACCGCGTGCTCCAGACCGGACAAGTCTTCAACAGCTACCTGGCCGAATCCACACTGCAATTTGCCCTCAGAGACCGTGTATGGGGACGCCTGGAAAATGTGGACCGCACCAGCGAACTGCTGCTGGGGAAACAAGCCGAGCCGCCGGGATTCAATGAGACATTTCTTGCTCGCATACAGGCCTATACCGTGGGATATGACCATGATTTTTCGCTGATACCCGGGATTTCCATCGCTCTCGGCGGCCAGGTCACGCTTTACGGAAAACCAGATTTTCTTACCCGGATTTACGGTCGCCATCCTGCGGGAGTTATAGTGTTTGTGCGCTTGCGCCCGATCGGGTCGGCGCACATTCATTGAGGAACAAAATGAAAACACCACGCCGCACTTTTCTTGCTGGAACATCAGCACTTGTGACATCGGCGCTTACGCTGCCGCTCAGTTCCCTGGCCGTCCAGAAAAAGGCCGCGCCAAAAACGACGCCCAAAAAAGAAGAACATGCAGAGGTCTCCACCAATGAGGACCTGATGCGGGAACACGGCGTTCTGAACCGCGTCCTGTTGATCTATGACGAGGCCATCCGCCGTATTCAGGGCAATGAAAAATTCGACGCCACGGTTGTCACCAAATCGGCTGGGCTCATCAAGAGCTTTATTGAGGACTATCACGAAAAACTGGAAGAAGACCACATCTTTCCCCGCTTTGAGCAGTCAGGCAAGCTGGTGGAATTGACCGTCAATCTGCGCGCCCAACACGCAATGGGCCGTCGCGTAACCGAGAGCATCATAGCCACATCCAAGGCTGGCGACTTGCAGACGCTTAGGTCATCTCTGGCGGCATTTAACCGGATGTATCGGCCGCACGAAGCGCGAGAAGACACAGTGCTCTTCCCTGCACTGCACGAACTTGTAAGCAAGCATGAGTATGACGCAATGGGAGAAGAGTTCGAGCGCATTGAGGGCAAGACCTTCGGCGGCGACGGCTTCGATATGGCTGTGGACCAGGTCACCGAACTGGAAAAACAATTCGGTATCTATGACATCGCTCAGTTCACGCCTAACCTGCCGCCCGCCAAATGATGGCAATCCTACTGTTCTTCGCCGCTGTGCTGGCCAGCGCTATCGCCTCACTGGCCGGCTTCGGCATTGGCAGCATCCTCGGATTAGGGTTGCGGGCCATTGCCGAGGGGTTCGCTGCCATGGGGACTGCCAGACAGCGACCGTCTGCGGTACGGCTTTGCCATCTATGACGCGTTGCCGCAATACTCAAAGACAGTCAGCAACGGATAAACCCCGCTGGAATCTGCAAAACTATGAAGTTTCGCTTGAGTCTTCAGTAGCTAATACATTCGGAAAGGAACCTCTTTATGAAGCTGAAGGTGCTGTATGCTGCCGTGACATTCCTCTTCTTTGCGCTTTTTTCCTTGGGCCAGAACCCACAATCAACCAAAACATCCGCCTCACCTGACTGGAAAGACCTGGACGCAACCATGGGTCGCGCCGGACAGGACCAACCCGACGGCACTCACAAGTTTGCGCTCCCGCGCAAGGACTTGAGCGTGAGCGTCAGCGGCGTGCAGGTTAAAGCAGGACTAGCACTGGGCTCCTGGGTGGCATTTAAAGCAACCGCTCACGGTAACGCTTTGGTCATGGGCGACCTGGTCCTCACCGAAGATGAAGTCGCGCCCGTCATGCTGGAATTGCAGGCTGGCGGGATCGATATCACGGCTTTGCACAACCACCTGCTTGGCGAGTCGCCGCGCGTGATGTATATGCACATTCATGGCATGGGCAACGTGGCTAGCCTGGGCAAGACGATCCACGAGGCAATCGCGAAAACTAAGACTCCCGAAGCAAGCCCTGCCAGCGCGCCGCCAGACCTCGACATCGATACTAAGCAGATCGACCAAATCCTAGGTCACAGCGGCAAGAACAACGGCGGAATCTATCAAGTCTCAGTCCCGCGCGCGGAGCACGTCACGGAAGCGGGAGCGGTGATTCCGAACTCCATGGGCGTTGCCACGGCGCTCAACTTTCAGCCCACAGGTGGCGGCAAAGCGGCCATTACCGGAGATTTTGTGTTGGTAGGCAAGGAAGTGAATCCTGTGATCAAGGCTCTGCAAAGCCACGGCATCGCTGTGACCGCACTGCACAGCCACATGCTCGACGAGCAGCCGCGGCTGTTCTTCATGCACTTCTGGGCCAACGACGATGTATTGAAACTAGCTAAGGGGTTGCGAGAGGCGCTGGACCAGACCAACACGTCCAAAAAATAAGCGGCAAACTGTACAAGTGCAGAATCGAACTTCTTATGCGCTCAGCCGGTTTCTGACGAGAAGCGTTAACAAGATCAAATCGCTTTCCTGAATTTCGTTTAATTCCCCGGACGGCCGATTGCGTCCTCTCCACAGCCTCCGTACCATGGTGGTTAGGGAGCAGCGGTTGTGCGCGCCGATTTAGGAACTATGCATGGATAGCGCTCTTCTAATTCACCGGCTTCATTTCGCCTTCACCGTAACCTTCCACTATCTCTTTCCTCAACTCACCATGGGACTGGCCCTTCTGCTCGTCGCGCTGAAAACCCTGGCCCTGCGCACACGCAACGACATCTATAACCAGTCGGCGCGCTTCTGGGCAAAGATCTTTGGCATTAACTTCATCATGGGCGTGGTCACGGGCATTCCCATGGAATTCCAGTTTGGCACCAACTGGTCGCATTTTTCGCGCGTAACGGGCGGAGTGATTGGGCAGCCGCTGGTGATGGAAGGCGTGTTTTCTTTCTTCTTGGAGTCGGCATTCCTGGGACTGTTTCTCTACGGAGAAAAGCGGCTCTCTCCCAAAGGACACTGGTGGTCTGCGTTTCTGGTGTTTCTCGGATCCTGGCTCTCGGGATACTTCATCATCGTCACCGATGCCTGGATGCAGCATCCAGTCGCTTTTCAGCGCGGCGCCGATGGCAGTTTCCAAGTCACCAGCTTCTGGGGACTGCTGCTGAATCGCTGGGCGCTGCTGCAATATGCGCACAACATGAGCGGCGCGGTAATTACCGGGGCCTTTGTGATGGCTGGTGTTGGCGCATATTACTTGCTGGAAGGAAAGTTTGCCGAGTGCGGACGCGTCTTTGTACGTGTGGGCGTAATCGCGGGCGTGATCTTCTGTACTTTGCAGATTTTTCCTACCGGCGACCTTCATGGCAAATATATGGCCAGGCATCAACCGGCAACCACCGCGGCGATGGAAGGTCTGTTCAAGACTGAAACTGGCGCGCCCATCGTGATCCTGGGACAGCCGGATGAGGAACACCAGAGGATTGATAATCCGCTGGTAGTAAACAAGGTGTTGAGCTTCCTGATTTACGGCACCACTACGGCTGAAGTAAAGGGGCTGAATGAGTTTCCCAGAGATCAGTGGCCCACGAATATTCCGTTGCTTTATTACAGCTACCACATCATGGCGGGACTGGGAACTATCTTCGTTGCAGTGATGGCGGCGGGCGCGTTTTTGCTCTGGCGCAAGAGGCTGTATCAATCGCGCTGGATGCTGTGGATTATCATGCTTTGCCTGCCTCTGCCTTACATCGCCAACACTGCCGGATGGATGACCGCGGAGATTGGACGCCAACCCTGGCTGGTCTATGGCCTCATGCGGACCACCGATGGCTATTCGAAATACGTGCACGCCGGCAACGGTCTGTTTACGCTGCTCGGCTTCATGGGTCTTTACACGCTGCTGGCCATCCTTTTTCTGGTGCTGATGAACCGCGAGATTTCTCACGGCCCCGCTCCGGCGCGTGCAGGCGTGCTCAGCCTGGGTAATCCGCTCACCCGCAGGCAGGAGAACTGAAGCATGCTCTTTATATGGTTCTGGCTGGTTGCTGTAATGATCACCGCTTACGTGGTGCTTGACGGTTTCGATCTCGGCGCCGGCGTGCTCCATCTGCTCATCGCTAAAACTGATCAAGAACGCAGAATTATCCTCCGCACCATTGGGCCGGTGTGGGACGGCAACGAAGTGTGGTTGCTGGCTGGGGGAGGCACTCTGTTCTTCGCCTTTCCGCTGCTCTATGCGTCCGGCTTCAGCGGCTTCTATCTTCCGCTGATCATCGTCTTGTGGCTGCTGATTCTGCGCGGGATAGGCATTGAACTGCGCATGCATATGGAGTCCCCTGTCTGGCGCGGCTTCTTTGATGGCTGCTTCTCCATCTCCAGCCTGCTGCTAACAGTTTTCTACGGAGCTGCTTTGGGCAACGTGATCCGCGGCGTGCCGCTGGATAAAGAAGGTTATTTCTTTCTCCCTCTGTGGACCAACTGGCGCCCCGGCGTCGAACCCGGGATTCTGGATTGGTACACCGTGATTGCCGGCGTAATTGCACTGCTTGCTCTTACTATTCACGGCGCGTACTACGTCGCCATAAAAACATCAGGCGACTTGAACCTGCGTGCCCGCCGCATCGCCGCCATCCTGTGGCCCGCACTTACTCTGATGACGCTCATCAGCCTATGGGCGACCATCTCGATCCGGCCGGAGGTGCTTACAAACTATCGCCATTATCCCGCAATGTACCTTGTCCCCGTGGCCGTGGCGCTCAGCCTGCTTGCCATGCTTCTGCATGGGCGTCGCAAAAATGACAAAGCGGCTTTCCTGGCTTCCTCGGCCTACCTGATCTTCATGCTCGTAGGCGCGGCAGCCGCGGTCTATCCCAACCTGCTGGTTTCCACTACCGATCCGGCGCTTAACATCACGATTTACAACGCCGCGGCGGGCTCGTATGCACTTTCCTTCGGCCTCATCTGGTGGAGCTTTGGCATGGCGCTGGCGCTCGGCTATATTGTGTTTGTTTATAGGATGTTCCGCGGCAAAGTTGCAGCCGACTAAATTGAAGAACTACTCATTAACCGCCGTTATCTCAACCAATCTTCACAAATAAAAACCACATGCTAGCCGGGCCGAGAGTTAAATATGAAGTTGCCTGGAGATGCTCTATGAATAAACAATGGATAGGCTATTCCCTTGTAGTCGCGGCCCTCGTGCTGGTCGCGCCGGGTAAGCTTGCCGCGCGCGATCTTAGGCCAACAAACCCATGTCGTGAATTGGAAAGCGATCTTGACAACCAGGTTAATAGCCTGCGTAAACAACAAAATGATGCGCTCAACCAGTGTCGCCAGACGAACGGCAAGAACGCCGGCGCTTGCCTTGATCTGAAGAACCAGCAGCAAGCCGAGCTTCGCCAGATGCGCGACGATCGCCAGGCGCAGCTCGAGAACTGCAATCCGCGGCTGAGTCGCGGCCTTGCTGGCCGGGACCGGGCCTGTAATGACAACGTAAATTATCAAAACGATACCTACCCGTACAAAAAACATCCCGAGCCGCCTTATAAAAATCCACCTAAGGGCCCGCCGACAGGAACAACGGTCGGCCACAATCCGCCAAACCCTGATGGCGGCGGCAAACATCATATCGAATCCGATGCCACCAGCACGCGGAGCGCGGGTAGCAACTCCGGATCGTCATCGCATGCCGGCAACAGCTCCGGTGCGTCCGGTGGCTCTGGCAGCAGCTCTGGATCGTCCTCGAATAACTCCAGCTCGTCTGCCAGTTCTTCTTCGCACTCGAGCTCTACCAGCAATTCCAACAGTCAGTCGTCCAGCAACACATCCGCATCCGCGCCCGCTTCAGCTCCCTCACATTCTGACGTGAGCGCCGGGCGGCCCAAATAGAGGCTTTTCGACCAGCGGAGATCGAGTTCGGCTACGCCGGGCTCGATCTTCTTTCGGTAGCCGCCCGGGACGTGGCCTTGGTCTATACTTCTTCCGCCGTGCAAAGCGAATCCATTCTGAGCCAGAAGCCTCCTGATCCTGACCTGCGTATTCCCTATGGTCAGGACCCAAACCAGTTCGTCGACGTCCGTTTGCCTGCGGATAAAGGGCCTCATCCGATCGTTTTCTTCATCCATGGCGGCTATTGGCGCGCGAAATACGATCTAACTTACACAGGCCATCTCTGCGCCGCACTCAAGAAAACCGGCATTGCCACATGGAACGTGGAGTACCGTCGCGTGGGAAATCCCGGTGGTGGATGGCCGGGAACGTTTGAAGACATCCGCAGTGCCTATCATCTCCTGCAAGGCCATCCGAAAGATACCCTCGCACACCTGGACAGCAAACGCCTCTGCGTTGCCGGACACTCGGCCGGCGGACATCTTGCCATGTGCCTCGCGGCATTCGAGCCATCGGTCACGCGCGTGCTCTCTCTTGCCGGTTTGCTCGATCTGCGCCGCGCCTGGGAGCTGCACCTGAGCAATGACGCGGTGGTTGAATTCCTGGGTGGCACCCCGGCCGAGGTTCCCGACCATTATCGCGAAGCTTCTCCGTCCGAACGCTCGATCCCGCACGCAATACAAAAGCTCATTCACGGCACTATTGATGACGCGGTCCCGTATGAGATCAGCAAAAGCTACTTCGACAATAAAAAACACGCAGCCGAAAAAGTTGAGTTGATCACCTTCCCCCAGACCGGACACTTTGAGATCGTCGATCCGGGCTCGGCGGTTTGGAGCAGGGTGCAGCAAGTTTTTGTCTCTTTAGCGCACGGTTGACGTGGGAGCCTTGGGGCCGCAGCACTGCGAAGATCTGCTGAATCAACATTTCGGAATCTTAAAAGCTATGTCCGAAAACAATGGAATTATCACCCGTCCAAGCAATCACTCTGTTGATGAAACGGTTGCAAAACTCAAAGCCATTCTCCAGGAGAAAGGCATTAAGCTCTTTTGTCTGGTCGACCACAGCGGTGAAGCAGCAAAAATTGGGATCACGATGCCGCCTACCAGGCTTCTGATCTTTGGCAATCCCAAAGCAGGAACGCCTCTGATGCTTGCCACGCCAACCACAGCCATCGATCTGCCGTTGAAAATTCTGGTGTGGCAGGACTCAGCCGGCAAAAACTGGGTTTCCTATAACAGTCCTGAATATCTGAAGGAACGCCATGGTTTTCCCGGCGAGCTGCTCCAGAACATCGCGGCCGTCGAAGCGCTGGCCAGGATTGCATCTGAGTAGCGCAGAACATCTGCCGTCAATGTGCTGCCGATGGCCGTCCCATGAAATCGGTGACCAGAGCAATAACGCTCAAGAGTGTGACCAGAGAAATCGCTCCCAGGGAGATCACGCAGTAAATACACCAGACTTCCAGAATATGCGCCTCAACGTGGGCCAGATACAGCGAGAACCCCAGCGCGCAGAATGACGCGATCGTCAGCAGTCGCCACCATCTTTTGCAGGCCAACACCGCCAGCAGCAAATAGCCTGCTATGCCAATGACCGCCACGGGAATACCGGCCATCACCGCGTAAGGGCTCTTGTTGACCGTGCCGCAGTCCCATTTCTCATTGATGCTGCACGGCGACGTGCCCGTGCGATAGTGCTCGCGTAACGCCAGTGCCGCCGCAACCAGACCAACTAGAGCAACCAACACGATCAACCATCTCATAGCTTCCTCGATTAAAACCGTTTACTTCGTCAGGCCAAGCGCCCGCGATTGAAACTCCAGGGACTCTTCCAGATGCTGCGCTACAAATTGCCAGTTATGCCCGCCCGGGTAGATGTGCGCTTCATGCGGCACGCGCCGCTCGGTCAGCAACTTGTCCAATTGTCGCGTGCCTGTATCGAAGCCGTAATTATCCTGGTCGCCGCAATCAAAGTAAATCTTCAATCCTTGCAGGTTTTGCATCCGCGCAAAAACAAACGGAGTGCTCTCTTTCCAGAAACGCTCATTCAGCGGTGAGCCAAACGCTGTCCCAAGAAAAGCCGCCAGTCCTGCCGAAGACGATCCCCGGGGTAGCTGTTCCAGCAGCGCGGGCATATGCACGGCGACAGAAACAAACATCTGCGGATACTTAAAGGCAAACCGCAACGCGCCGTAGCCTCCCATCGAGATCCCACCGATAGCACGCCCTGAGCGCGCGCCCACCAGGCGAAAACGCTTTTCCATCTGCGGAACAAATTCGCGAATGAAGAAGTCTTCATACAGAATATGGCCATCGCGCGAGTTGATATAAAACGAATTTTCGCCTTGTGGCGTGATGATCACAAATTCGCCCAGCCGCTTTTGCTCCCACGCATCTTCAATCACGCTCGATGCGCCGCTGGAAGCCATAAAACTCTGGTCGCTGCCCAGCCCGTGGAGAAAATAAATCACCGGAAAGCGTTTGCCCGGGCTGGCGTCATAGCTGGGCGGCAGCATGGCGCAGAAGCCAACCCGGCCCGGCACGTATTTGCTCTTCATCGCGCCGCATTGCACCCGTGATTCCGAGAAAGCGCTGACTGTGGACAGCAATAAAAAGAATGAAACCCAATATTTGAACATGAATGTTTATAGCAATTAGTAATTAACAATTGGCTGTTAGCCTTGGCACTTAGCTCTTGGCTTTTGGTGGAATTCCACCTGTGGATCTTTATCGCAAGAGATCATCGAGTACGCAGAGACAGAAAAATTCTTTTTGCTCTTCCCGTAAACGTTCTTTCTCTACGCTCTCTGTGTCCTCTGAGGTAGCTGGCTAATTGCAATTGCTAAGAGCTAGCGGGGCCAGTTGCTTCCTACTCAATCATGCCTCAGCGCCTGCACCGGATCGAGTCTTGCCGCACGCGACGCGGGATACAGTCCAGCGAATAAACTAACGAACACTGAGAACGCCAATGCTCCGGCTACCAGCCACCACGGCACATACCAGAAATTTTCCGGGCGCAGCTCCTGCCGTTGCAGCCAGATGTTGGTGCCCACGTTGATCACGCGGCCAATCATCCATCCCAGCCCGGCGCCCAGCATTCCGCCGAGGATACCCATGGAGCCGGCCTCGAAGAAGAAAATGCGTTTCACGTCGCCATCGCTCGCCCCCAGCGCCTTCATGATGCCGATTTCGCGCCGCCGCTCCAGGATCGCCATCACCAGCGTGTTCACAATTCCCAGCGAAGCCACCGCGAGCGCCATGCTGCCGAAGATCCCCAGAAATAGATCGAGAAACTTAAAGAACCGCGTAATGCCCTTGGACGCGTCCACAATAGAGAAAGTGCTGAAGCCCTGTTTCTTGATGTCCTCTTCTACCTGCGCTACCGTTTTGCTCTTGGCCACGCGGACCATCAGCGCGATATAAATCTTGGTCTGTGAAGGGCGCAGCGTGTTCCACAGTTCGCCCGCCTGCACCATGTTCAGCGACTCCGCCAGCGCCAGCGGCAAGAATAGCGGCGTCCGGCCCTGACGCCATCCCCGGTTGGGCTCGCTGCTGACTACTCCCACAATCTTGAGCTTTATCTGCTTGGGCACCAGGTTGAAACTCTGCGCGTCTTCCGGTGCTGTGCCATCGTCAATGTCATCAGGGTCCGGCTCGGATTTCTTTCTTGTTGCTTTGCCGCTCAGGGGCGCGCTCTCTCCGGCTTCGCGCTGGTGATAGCGCAGCACCAGATATTTCCCCAGAAGCTGGTCTGCCTGCTCCTGCGTCAGCTTCATATCAGAGTTTCGCTGCTCACGCGGTTGGTCCAGCAGATCGCGGCCGAAGTCGGCCAGGATGATTACCTCGGGCGCGTCGCCCGCGGAGAAGAAACCGCCCTGCACATCGTCAAAAGCCTCACTATTGCGCGCCGACTGCGGCAGCGTGCCGACTACCGTGAAGTGCCCATCGCCCTTGGCCCCTTCCAGTCGCACGTCGCCCACAGCGCTGAAGTTCGGATAAACTTCCGCGACGTTGGTCATCTGCTCAAAGCTGTGCCGCGCTGCATCATCCAGCGGCTTCGGCTGCACCGTCACTGGCGCTGCCTGCGTAAACCGCGGCCCGCGCGAATCCTGCCGCGAGGTGACCACAATCGTGTCAAACAGACCGGAACGCCCCAACTGGCGCGTCGCCAGCTTCTGCAGCCCGATGCCCAGTGACAGCATCGCCACCAATGAAGCCACGCCTACGCCAATGCCCAGCGTCGTCAGCGAATTGCGCAAGCCTGCTTCTCGCAGGTTGCGACCGGCAAGCTCAATAAGGTCATAAGCTCTCACCGTACAGCTCCAATCTTGCCCACCTTGGCGTTTTCCAGTTCGCCTACCAGCTTGCCATCGCCCAGAAACACCAGACGGTTGGCATATCGTTCCGCCAGTGGGCGCTCATGCGTCACCATAATCACCGTCATTTCCAGTGTGCGGTTCAGCTCCCGGATCAGGTCCATGATCTCGGTGCCGGTTTTGCTGTCCAGATTGCCTGTAGGCTCATCGGCCAACAGAATCTTGGGCCGATTTACCAGTGCTCGCGCCAGGGCCGCACGCTGTTGCTCGCCGCCGGACATCTCACTGGGGCGGTGCTGCATACGATCACTCAACCCTACACGCTCCAGCGCTTCCTGTCCGCGCGCCCGCCGTTCGCGACGCTTCACCTCGGCAAACCGCATTGGCAGCTCCACATTCTCATAGAGCGTCATGGTCGGAACCAGGTTGAACGACTGGAACACCATGCCCACGATGTGCCGGCGATATTGTGCCAGTTGTTCTGATGTCATCGTCGCCAGGTCCGAGCCTTCCACCACGATCGCGCCTGAGTCTGGCCGATCCAGGCCGGCAATCAGGTTCAGCAGCGTTGACTTGCCCGAGCCCGAAGCGCCCAGCAGCGCGATAAACTCTCCCCGTCCGGCGGCAAGGCTCACGCCGTCCACTGCGGGGATGATCGACCGGCCCAGCTTATAGTGCCGGACTACAGAAACCGTCCTGACGGATTCAAATTCACTGCCGTTTGTAGCCAAAATGGATTTCTCCAATGCTTCAAAGCTTCTATGTGCATGTTACTACGCGATTTTGGATTCTGTTCCTCATGTCCAGCCATTCACCTTAGGACAAAGGTGTTCAGCGTAAGGTGTCCCTCAAACCTATTGACTCCGACTTCCGCTGCTGCCCTGAGGTCACCGGAAGATACTCATTCTGACGTATCCGACCACACAATTCTTATGCCTGCGATTACACGATTTTTAGACCTCTGCGAATGAACCATGACATATTTGCTCGGTTGCGGGTTTCTTCATTGTCTCTAGTTCTTTACTCCCCGCCTCTGCGGTGAAAGATTTTTCCCTCCGATCTTCCTATCCACGACGATGCCGGGATTTCGGCGATTTTTGTCTTCCCCGTCCCCAGTTCAATCCGAAAAAATAAGGACTTACGCAACTCAACTCTAGGGTTCTTCCGATCACCCCGATGTCCCGATCACCAGTTCACCAGATTTTTCAGCCACCCCCTCCCCCCTATGTACACCCAATTTCACCCAAGGTCACCCAATGTCACCCAAGGCTGAAAGAATCGGCTGAGGGTCACAGGCCCAAAAACACCAAACGCAACGGGATCTCCGTTGCGCATAAATCAGTTTTAAGATAACCACGCTTTCGCGTCTTCGCTCTTTGCTTCGCTAGGACTCTAGCAGAAGGTTGAGAGCCTTATTGTCACTATAGCAAATAAATTGCGAAAGTCGAGAATTACTTGGGTTGAGCAGAAAGCTTCGTCGGATCGATTCTCCACACGTCGCCTTTCCCGTGGTCTGACACCCAGACCGACCCAAAGCCATAGCGTATCCCGTCGGCCTTTGGGTAATTACCGTACTGGTCAACCACTTTGTTCCGTGCCGGATCAATACGTGTCACAGGGTTTCCGTCCATGCTAACCCAGATGAATCCGCCACCAGAGCAGATTTCACCGCCCTTGCCCGGGACATGCACGGGAATTACCGCCACCACGTTGTTGGTCACGGGATCAATGCGTGACACGCTGCCATCCGATTGGCTTAGTACCCACAGCGAACCCTCGGCCACTGTGGAAAATCGTGGCCCGGGGGTCACGGTGATCATTTTTGTTACTTTCCCTTTCGCAGGATCAACCCGGTAGACATTTCCTTCCCCTGAGCTCATCACCCATACTGAGCCGAACCCGAGCTTCACCACCCCGGAACCATTGCCCACAGGAATACGCTTCACGACGTGGCCGGTCTTCACATCGGATTGCGTCAGTGTGCTCGAATGCCCATCATCGTCGCTGGCAAACCATACATAGCGCTCATCCACGGCTATGGATCCTTCGCCTTCGCTATCGATTTTCACTGGCAAGCGCAAATCCACCGCGTTGGTTTTCGGGTTAATGCGGTTCAAGGTCTTGCTCTGGCAGTTGAGCACCCACACCCGATCCACTCCGATGCCGATTCCGTAGCAGGGCTCTTTGTCCACGGGAATCCGCGCCTGCACCACATTGCGCGCCGGATCAATGCGGACCACTTCGTTGTTCTTTGCTACCGTCACCCATATTGACCCGAAACCAACGCCTAGCCAGTCGGCGTCCCCGCCAATATGTATCTTTTGTGAGATCGGCAAAGTTGAAGCGTCAAGCTTGGGAAACTCATGTTCGGGTAGCGCCTTTTGCCCGGCGGCGGCGAACACCGCCAACAGTGCTGACAAAACACACCATGGCCGCCATTGGATCAACATTTTCTTGAAATTCATTGCCGTGATCATAGTAGCGCATCCGGCGTGGCATCTCGTTGACAGAACGATCATGTCTCCCTTCTTCTCGGCAATGATGGATCAGGTTGCGGAAAAACGCACTTAACCGACGCTACAAGTCAGCGCATGATTTAGTCGTGCCGTAAGTGCTTTGGATTGAGTTGGGTTTCAGCCCCTGAAAAAAGCAAAATGCGAATCGAAATTACTTTTCCCGCAACCTGTAGACGCGTTGACGCACGGTCAACAGAATTTAGATGGAACTCAGCGTTCCCGGCTTTACCTGCGATTCTTGCGTGATCAGCGGCCAATCAATTCTCTGTCCTTCGCGTGGCGATTCAGTGTAGAGTCGCCAGGAACATCAGTCCACCAGCCATGAGTCCCCAAACCACATGAGTCCCATCACCCATTTCTTTGCCGGATGGGTCCTGGCATCGGTTTCTCCCGTGCCGCTCACCCGGCGCGAGAAAGCGCTGGTGGTGGCTGCTGCCGTCGCCCCCGACATCGACGGCCTTGGCCTGGTGCCTGAGCTTCTCACCCGGCATTCCGCCCATCCTTTGCTGTGGTATTCGCAGTATCACCATACGTTGCATACACTGGTGTTTGCGGTTATCTGCGCTCTTGCCGCATTCTTCTTCGACCTGCCATTCCGCAGCTTCACATTTGAGCCGAAGATACAAAGCCCGTGCCTGGACCAGAGCGGACTTCATCGCGGAGAGTCCCACAAACCAGCGGATACGCACCTATGGATGACCACGATTCTCGTTTTCCTGAGCTTCCACCTTCATCTGATATGCGATCTTGTGGGCGCCCGCGGCCCCGACGGCGACCAATGGCCTATCCCTTATCTGAAGCCCTTCTCCAACGCCATCCAACTCACATGGAACGGCCAATGGGCATTAAACGGCTGGCAAAACTTTGCGATTACCGGAGTGCTGCTGGTAGCGACGTTCTGGACCGCCTGGAAGTATGGCAGCTCGCCGGTGGAACTGGTGTCGGAATCC
Source organism: Candidatus Angelobacter sp. (assembly GCA_049802395.1). Taxonomy (GTDB): domain Bacteria; phylum Acidobacteriota; class Terriglobia; order Terriglobales; family Acidobacteriaceae; genus Angelobacter. The sequence continues at coordinate 3,747 of JBARMK010000252.1, read as the reverse complement.
GCAAATGAGTCCCTTGTCTCCGCACTCCGCCGAAGGATTTCATCCAACGCTGCACCCTAAAGGCATTTTGTCACCATCAAAACCGGCAACTTACCGCAGATTTCCAGGCCTTCGAATCTTAGAAATCTCTAAGCATTTTCCCGCCCGATACCTAAAATACAGTGAACCCCGCAAAAAAATCTCTTGTCCTTTAGGCTGAGTAGGTTAGAATGCACCCACTTCCTCGATGGACCCTCGAAAGCTAACGGACGAAGAATTAGTGCGGCTTCTTCTCGCCACCCGAGATGAAGATTTGCGCGCCGATTTGTGGGTCGAATTCTGGCGCCGTTTTCAGCCAGTGATCGCCCGCACGATCAGGAGACGCATTCTGCGCTACACCCGATGGGTAGACCCCGACTGGGTGGATAACCTGGTGCAGGAAACCTTTCTTAAACTTCTCAAGGATGATTGCAAGGCTCTACGCAAGTTTGAATTTTGGCATGAGAATGCCTTCCAGGGATTTTTAAAAGTAATGGCCGCCCATGTGGTAGAAGACGATATCCGCAAAAAAAATAGCGAGAAAGAAGGCGGCGGACAGCCACACGAAAACATCGACGATCTGCTCCAACCCCCGTCAGACCGTTCCCGTGGTGTTCAGTCGATGCTTAACAATCTCAGGATGAGCGAGATTGAGAACTGCCTGCAGAGGCGCAAAGCCGACCCTAACTTTGTCCGGAACCACAAAATTTTCTGGCTCTACTACCGTGAGGGCTTCACGGCCCTCGAGATCTCCCAATTTCCGGACATCGGTTTTAAAAATGTGAAAGGAGTGGAGAGCGCGCTGCTGCGCTTGATTAAATGGATAATTGATTGTCTGGATCTTTAGCGCCAATCTTTAGTTTCGCAAGAGAACGCTATCAAAGGAAAATTTTTAAAGCGGTTCAGGTAACCGGAGTTAACATTCTCCATAAATTCCCCTGGTTTCGCTATGATATTCAAGCTTTGGGGACAAAATCAAACGCATTGAAAGGATGGAACGCCTGTTCTACGTTCATCATTGGGAGATAAGGTGCAGTGAAACAGCAATCTGAGCACTTGAGCAATGCTCAAATTGAGCAGTACGGAAAGCGGGCCTCCGGTGCGGGATCGGAGACAGAAGCGTGGGTGGAGACGCACCTCGACGACTGTCCTTCCTGCCGCAGCCGCGTGCTCGACTTCCAGCGCACCCGGTTCGCATTGCTTCCAGACCCTAAGGTGAATACGGTATCCAGTTCGAACTGTCCCAGCGAAGAGGATCTTCGCAACCTGGCTGCTGGCCTCTACCCTGGTCCAAAGGCTGCCCAACTTAAGGCGCATGCCGCCACTTGCCACCGCTGCGGACCGCTGCTGCAGGAATACACAGAAGATTTTTCTGACGAAAGCAGCCCGGAAGAACAGGCTTTCCTAAACCAGCTGCGCACCGCCTCTCCAGAATTCCGCCAGCAAAAGGCCCGAGAGATGTTTGAACGGGAGATCCTTAAAAAAAACTCTGTAACTCCGGAGCCCGTCCCAGCCACTGACGGGCGCAGCTTCTTCTCGTGGAAGTGGATCATGGTTCCAGCCCTGCCCGCCGTCGCGCTCATTGCCGTGGGCATCTGGTATCTCCAGCGCGATACCCCGGAAAAAGTGGAGGCGCTGCTGGCCCAGGCATATACAGAACAACGGACCCTGGAGATGCGGTGGCCAGGAGCAACGTGGGCTCCGGTACGCGAGAATCGCGGAGCTGAAAACCCGAGTTCTTCCCATCCGGATTCGTGGCGGGAAGCAGCTAAGATCATACGCAACCACAAATCATCGCAGCAATCAGCCTGGAAGCGCGCGAGCGCGGAAGCTGAAATGCTCGCGGGAAACTACCGCGTGGCGGTAACAACCCTTTCTGAGGCGCTCCAAGCCAATCCAGAGTCGGTTCCCTTGTTGTTGGACGCTGCCATCTTCTCCTTTGAGATTGGCAGGCGCAAGGACTCTCGCCAGGATATTGATCGCTCGATCACCATTTTCAACGAGATACTCAAAAATCACCCGGAAAACCATGAGGCTCTTTTTGATTTGGGGATCGCCTACACGGAGATTAAGGCATGGCCACAGGCTGCGGAGGTGTGGCACCAATATCTGCGACGGGATCCTGATGGGCCGTGGGCTGTAGAAGCAAAGCAAAAGCTTGCCTTGGCAGAGGCAGCAATACATCAATAGCTTGGCCTTGTAGGCCCCTCCGTCTTGCTGTTTGTTAGCCCTGTATTGGAGATGCTCAGGCCAAAGTGTTTGCAGCAATGCCCCGTCCATACAACCGCCGAACTGGTGGTATAAGCAAGGCGATCAGGGAAAAGTGCATGCGTACAGTACCAGACCCCAAACAGAACATTGACGCAGAGAGGCTACCGAGGCGTGCCGGTTCAAGAGGACGATTCTCTAGGTTCTTGAAACTTATCCTTTTAGTAGTGCTGTTCGCCTTTCTGATTCCGCGTCTACGGATATTTCGTTCGCAGAAAGATCTCGTCGATCACCAGCTTGCAGAAGCTTATTCCGAGAAACGCACTTTGGAACTGCGCATTCCGGGAGCCGCATATTCGCCTTTTTTGCGACAGCAGAGAGGGGCAACGGCATCAGCGTTGGATTGGCCTAAATCGCTGTTCGAAGCAGAGGATGTAATCAGGAAACAATTGACCAAGAGCCCGAGCGCTCCGGGCTGGTTACAGGCGAGCGCTCGCGTTGACTTGCTTTACCTCGACTTTGAACCCGCCATCCAGAAACTGCAACGTGCCTTGGAAACACAGCCTGATTCCCCGCAATTGTTGATCGATTTGGCTTCAGCATATTTTGAACAGGCCGAGTCTCGTAAGCATGCCATTGATTATGGCAATGGCGTCGAATATTTAGGCCGGGCTCTCAGCGTGAGCCCTGATAACCTAGTCGCTCTTTTTAACCGGGCCATCGTGTGCGAAAAGATGTATCTGTATAAGCAAGCGATGACGGATTGGGAGCATTATCTGAGAATTGACCCCAACGGAACTTGGTCAGCAGAAGCAGTAAGCCGGTTGCAGGAGTTGAAAGAGAAAATTGGCCACCAAGAGCGAGCCGTTGCGGAACAATTGCTCTCGCCTGCCGAATTGGCAAAACTCTCTGCCCGGGATGCCAACTCGCTTCACCGCGTCGATAATAGAATTGAGGACTATCTTAACGAGGCCGTCGAGAAATGGTTGCCCATGGCCTATCCTCTGGATAGCGGGCCGACCATGCAGGCCATCGAGACTCGTTCCGCTCTCAGAGTCCTCGCCCGCTTGTTGCGAGAGAGACACGATGATCCTTGGCTCAACGATGTTCTGTTGGCGGCCTGGTCTCCCGACTACCCGCAGGCCGTAGCCGCGCTTTCCAGCGCTGCAATCGCCAATGATGACGGGGATACGCGCACCGCGCAGCGGTACGCGGATAAAGCAGTCCGGCTCTTTACCTCGGTCTCGAACCCGGCGGGTGCTCTGCTGGCGCAGCTGGAATCCATTTTTGCCAGCCATTTTGCTCAAAATGGCGAACGCTGCCTGAAAACCGCCTTGGCCAAGGACGTGCAGCCCGCCATCGAGCACAGCTCTTATCGCTGGCTACGCATTCAATATCGTCTCGAAACCGGCACCTGCTTTTGGCTCAAAGGAAGCATTGGAAAAGCTGGAGAACTATATCCGAGGGCGGCGTTTGAAGCGGACAGAGAACACGCTGCTTATCCAGCCCTCTATCTGCGTA
>JBARMK010000251.1:0-2178 GCA_049802395.1 Candidatus Angelobacter sp. | reverse complement strand
GGAGAATCCTACGCAAGCCACGCGGTAGTCCCCGCGGTGCGGTTAATTCGGATTCCCGAGGGAATCAGCTTCGAACAGGCCGCGGCCGGAATGAATCAGGGCTTCCTCGCCTACGCATTCACTCATTTTGCCTATCCGGTCAAAGCAGGCGACTGGTGCCTGATTCAGGCGGCCGCCGGCGGTCTCGGACTCTTGCTGTGCCAAATCGCGAAGATTCGCGGCGGACGCGTAATCGGAGTTACCTCCACAGCCGAGAAGGCCAGGTTCGTCCAAGAAGCAGGCGCGGAGGCGGTCATCCTCTCCACAAAGTCCGACATCGCGAAGGAAGCGCGAAGAATCTCGGGAGGCCGAGGCGTGAGCGTAGTCTACGACGGCGTCGGCAAGGATACATTCGCGGCCAACCTCGACAGCCTCGCCCCCGGCGGATATCTCGTGATTTACGGTCAATCCAGCGGCTACGTCCCTCCCTTTGACCTGATGACCCTGCAGGAAAAAGGATCGCTATTTCTGACGCGAACCAACGGACTGCCTTACCTCAAACAATATCCTCATTACCTTGAGCTGTTCGTTGACTGGGAGAAGCAGGGAAAGTTGTCCATCAGGATTGATCGAGCCTATCCTCTGGCCGAGGCCGGCCGGGCCCATGCTGCGTTTGAGCAGCGCCAGGTCAGCGGGAGGCTCCTGCTTCTTCCCTAGGCTTATACTCCTCGCCAATGTCATCCACTCCTCAAAGCAGCTCTCCGAGCCTCATCCGCGGCATGGGGCTGTGGAGCGCAACCGCGCTCAACATGATCGACATGATTGGCGTGGGACCGTTCATTACCATGCCGCTGGTCTTGAGCGCGATGGGCGGGCCGCAGGCCCTGCTGGGATGGGTTCTGGGAGCGCTGCTTGCCGTCTGCGATGGTCTGGTGTCTGCGGAATTGGGCGCGGCGCTGCCCACGTCAGGCGGATCCTATCGCTATTTGCGCGAAATTTATGGTCCGCAGAGATGGGGAAGGCTAATTTCGTTTCTGTTTATCTGGCAAGTATCCTTCAGCGCGCCCCTTTCGATTGCGACCGGATGCATCGGGCTGGCGGGGTACGCCGCTTACTACTGGCCGGGGCTGGAGACGGTGTATGCCCAACACGATGCGATCCTGCACATTCCATGGGCAGGTCCGCTGCAGGCCAGCTGGATCGTAACGCCCGGCACATCAATCGCGGTGGCGATCTGTTTCCTCACGGTGCTGCTGTTGTATCGGAATATCACGGCGATTGGGCGGCTTACCAAGGTGTTATGGTTCGGGGTGATGGGGACCATTGGCTGGATCATCTTTGCCGGCGTGACCCACTTCAATGCCGCCCGAGTGTTTGACTTTCCGCCCGGTGCATTCACCCTGTCCCACAAATTTCTGACTGGCCTCGGCGGAGCGATGCTCGTTGCCACCTATGACTACTGGGGCTACTACAACGTCTGCTTTATGGGCGACGAAATCAAGGATCCGGGAAAGAATATTCCGCGCGCTCTGTTGCTTTCCATTCTGCTGGTTGCGTGTCTATATCTAATGATGAACCTGTGCATTCTGGCCGTGGTGCCTTGGCGGGAGATGATACAGGCGGGGCAGAACAACAGCGGCCTGTATGTTGTTTCATTGTTCATGCAGAGGGTATATGGCACCTGGGCGGCGCGGTTGGTGACGGGATTGGTGATGGTGACAGCGTTTGCATCGGTCTTTTCGCTGATGCTGGGATATTCGCGGGTGCCCTATGCGGCGGCGAAAGACGGGAACTACTTTCGCGCATTTGCCCGGGTGCATCCCGTCCACCGCTTTCCTTACATTTCTCTGTTGGCTCTGGGAGTGGCCGCGGCGGCGTTCTGCTTTCTGCGTTTGAAAGATGCCATCGCGGCGCTGGTGGTGATTCGCCTTGTCCTGCAGTTCCTGGTGCAGGCGGTCGGGTCCATTGTGTTGCGCATCCGGCAACCGGAGATGCCGCGGCCGTTTCGCATGTGGCTTTACCCGCTGCCGGCGCTGCTGGCAAGCGCTGGTTTCTTGTTCATCCTGTTCAATCGTGTGAACTGGCAGAAGGAAGTGCGGTATGCGTTGCTCATTTTGCTGACGGGCGTCGTCATTTATATGATTCGCGCTTGGAAGGATGGGGAGTGGCCGTTTGGACTACGAGCTAAAGCTTGAACCA
>JBARMK010000250.1:0-20486 GCA_049802395.1 Candidatus Angelobacter sp. | reverse complement strand
ATGGGAGTTTCCAAGAGCTACACCATCTTTGCCGGTGCGGTTGAGATGCTGGGCGGAGCGCTGCTCTTTCTTCCACGGCTGACAATGCTGGGAGCGCTCGTCGCCGTGGGCGCTATGACAAACGTCTTCATCCTGAACATGAGCTATGACGTGCCGGTAAAGCTCTATTCATTTCACCTGCTGATCTTCGGTGCCTTTCTACTACTTCCGGAGATGAGGCGATTGGCCCGCTTTTTCGTCTTCAATCGCTCCACTGAACCCGCGCCGGCTGAGTTGACCTTCCATCGAAAGTGGCTGCAAGGCGGCTTTTTAATTGCTCAGCTCGCCTTTGGGTCGTACATTGCCGGATCTTCTTTGTATTTCTCTCACAAGCAATTAAAGAGTTTCACACACGACTATTCGGTCCAGCCGCCTCTTCTCGGTATCTGGAGTGTGGACGAGTTTGCCATCGATGGACAGCCGCGTCCTCCTCTACTGACCGATGAAGTGCGCTGGCAGAAGGCGATTTTTGAATATAAGACCGGTCTTACTATTGAAGCCATGGACAGCAAGCTCCTCCGCTACGGAGCGAAGATCGACCCTGACAAGAAAACTGTTGCGCTCATCAGGCGGTCCGATGCGAACTGGAAAACCGAACTGACGTATGCGCTTCCCACGCCACAAACCATGATCGTGGATGGTACGCTGGGCGGCCAGAAGGTCCACATCAAGCTGCACCATATAGAAAATACTTATCTGCTGAACACCCGTGGTTTCCATTGGATTAATGAATTTCCGTACAACCGTTGATCGTGACACCCAAAAATCGGCGGCAGAGAAACACAGCTACGTCTTCCGTTCTTCCGGCGGCTTCAAATGACGAAAAGCGCGCCACAGCAGCCCGTCATAAATGATTTTCAATCCGCCGCCAATCAGCAACGGCGCTCCAAATGAGACTTGCTGCATGAACACGCCGGCAACTGCTGAGGCGGCTGCCCAGGCCGTATTCCTTGTAAGGTTGGTTACGCCCGCTGCAAAGGTGCGTTCTTCAGGCCGGACCACTGCGGCCACGTAAGATTGACGCGTCGGCACGTCCATTTCCACCAGAGATTCGCGTAGCAGAAACAACACCATCGCCCAGCGGGCTGAAGGCATGAAGGCTGCGGCAATCAGGAACAGGCTCGACGGCAGGTGCGTGAAGACCATGGTCTTGATCAGCCCAATGCGCCGGGCCAGCCATGCTGCGCCCAGGTGTGAAAGCGCATTCAGCACGTGAACGGCAAAAAACAATAGAGCGAGATTGGTCTCAGCAATGCCAAAGCGGCGGAAAAACCAGAAGGACACCAGCGCGTCAGTAAGAAAGCCGCCGCCGAAGGCATCAATGGCGAACAGCGCCGACAGGCGGGCCAGAGTGGATTTTGTTTCCCGGGAAATTTTCGTGCGCCGCTGACCAGGCAGCGTAATGGTTGTAACCTCAACTTCCGGTGAGAGCAGGAGATAGATTCCATTGCTCAAAAGATGGAGAGCTGCATAAGCGATAAACAAATCGCGATAGCCGGTGCTGAGATCGACGCCCAACGTTCGTTGTGCCAGCAATGGGATGGCCGCGGCCAGGGCGCCTACGGCCCCGCTTGCATCCAGCACCATGCTGTACCAGGCCAGCGCCCACGTGCGCTTCTCGTTCGAAACAAGTCCGGGAATGATGGCCTGCTCCAGAGCGAATGAGGGGCTTCGATCGGCGCCCATGCCATTGATCATGCCCACAAAAGCCAGCGCGAGCATGGCTGGCAGTCCTGCGTGAAATATCAGCGGAACTGCGCCCAACGCGCTAAGCAGCGAGAGGACGATGAGCGTGCGCCGTCGGCCCAGGCGGTCGGCATAGAGCGTGATAAATACCGTACCCACGGCTGCCCCCGCCAATCCTGCTGCGATCACCAGACCAATCGCAGTGGCGGAGAAACCTTCCCGTGAGAGAAATATGCCGAGAACGACACCAAGAAACCCGATGTTGAATGAACGTAGCCATGCCGCGGCGTAGATCAAGATGAGATTGCGTGACGATCGGTGCTCCATAGCGTGTATAGAGCTTACACTTTGCGCAATTTCTTATTGAATCCGTACGAATGAATAAGTGTTCAAGTAGAACTTGCGCACATCGCTCTTGGGCGCTCCTGGCTCCAAAAAGATGCTGGTACGTTTGGTAACGCCGTTTGAATACTTGAGCTCTAGCGTGTAGTTGGAGATCCGATAGGTTCCCCGCCCCGGCGCACCGTCGTCAAAATCACTGGCATTGGTTCCGGGTCGCCGGATCATGACAGCAGCCGCTTTAAGGACGCCCTCATCTACAAACTGTCCGTCAGGCGTAAACGTAATTCCCTGCCGCGATCCCGCATAAAGCGACTTATAGTCTTCGCGCCGGAATGTGCCTTCCAGCTTGAGCCCGTCCACCGGCCCCAGAAGAGTGTATGTGTCGCCGTCGACTGAAAGATGGTCCGTATATTCTTTCAGGTCCCAGATGATTGGCCCTTTCTCGTGCTCGGGATCGGTGATGATGAACGTGATTTTGCCGCGTTCTCCTGAAAGATCATAGCTTCCCCAGCCTACGGGATTTCTTCTGATCTCGGCGTCCTCATCCAGGTTGTCCATTCCCTGGTCGGGAAAACCTTCCATGAATCGTCCATCAGGAAAGAACGCAACATAACGCCAGCCAATCCGCGGGGCCTGGCCGCTACCGTAATTCACCACACCCACGGCGCGATAAATGCCATTTAAGCGGCCTTTGCTTCGCGGCGGCAGAGTGACGCTGGAACCGCCTGTACCGGAGTGCGGGCTTGCATTGCTCGGAGTTCCGGCATCGCGATCCTCGGTGGCAAAACGCAGGCTTCTGAGGAAGCTGTCCAGCACATTTTGCAGCGTGGCATTGAGTTCAGGATTGGCGGCGTTGCTCATGAACATCACCGTTTCCAGCCGCTTGCCATTTTGCGCGGCCAGCACAAAGACGCGCCAGCGTGTCCCGTTTTGGTCGACAGCGATAGCCTGGGTGGTAAAAGCGTCATAGCCGTGCGGCGAGCGTTGGGCGACGGCATGACCGCCCTGCAATATCCGGTACGGCTGGGCGAACCCGCGCCATTGCTCATCGAAAGCAGCACGCAGCGTAGATGGCAGCTCCACGGTGTGGAGTAGCGCGATGTACGCCATGCTGGGGGCTGTGAGCGGCGCGTAGATCACCGTACCTGCCGGCTTTTCTACGCGATTCCAACCACGTGGCATGAAGAAACGATAATCGCCGATCTGTGTATCTGGTGCGACGTCCTGGCCTGCGCCGCATAGAACGATCGCGACAATAAAAAACACGGGGAGCAGGGGCCGCATACTGAACCTCCTGATGTCGGGCATTATAGCTAGCTTGGCGAGGCAACGATAACTTGAATTTTTGGGAGGTCGAATCCAGCGACAAGATGATAAAAGAGTGCGTTTCGCGTTGGCGGAAAGCTTACCGCAAGCCGTTCCCATGTGCTGGTACCAGCCATAACATCATGGCCAGAGCCGTGAGCACCGCAACAAAATATGCTGCGATCGCGCTGCTGGGCTCTTCCGGCGCATCATGAGTGAAGAGCCTCCAGGCCGCGCCCGCCGTGACCAGGAAGAATACGCTTTCACCTAGTGCGTAACCCAGCGCTGCACTCACTACCAGAATCATCGCCCGCTGTACTTTGCTCAGCGCGTAGGCTGCGCTGCCGCCATCTAGGATACAGATGGGAGCGAGATTGAGCGCATTGAACCATGCCCCGGTTCTGGCCAGGGCGCCCCAGAGCCCGTTTCCTGTCTTGTACCAAATCAGTGCGCACACTGCCGACGAAAGAAAGCCCGCCAGCGGGCCAGCCAAGCTTACGGCCGCGCGTGTTTCCAGGGTTACTCCCAAAGCTTGCCAGCGAACGTAGGCGCCCAGCCCGGGCAAAAACACGGGCATGTCAACAGGCAAGCCCCTGCGTTTAATGTCAATGAAGTGCCCCATTTCGTGAAAGAAAACCAGCAAGGCAAAACCGATTCCGAACTTCGGCCCGAACATCGCCCAGTAAATTGCGATATACGCGGCAAAGCTGAAGAGGAATTTGAATTTGAAAATGGCGAGGAAAAACGTCTTGAACTTGGCTAACAGCAGCGCTATTGGGGCCAGCGGTCCCAGCCGTTTTGCCCATTGGTTCTTCGCATCGGATGGACCCTTGCCGGGCCTCGGCGATGATTGTCCCGCCTGCAATTCGCGCACATGATCGCGAATCCATGCAGCCTGTTGCGATTGTTGTGGCAGCAGCGGCAGACACGCCATCCAGCGGTTGGCAGCCTGCGCGAACTCTCCGTGCGCCTCCAGCGCTCGGGCATGCGCAGCCAGTTGCTCCATTTGGTCGCTATGGACCAGAGTGCGGCATTCCGGACATTCCAGCGCTCCCGGCGGAAGCGGACGGGCGCACCGTGCGCAATTCTGGATCAGTTCAGACGTAAAGGAAGACACGATTTTCGGACCAGTCTCTTTTTATCATCTTACATCGCTGCTATCACTCCATTTCGGCGCTGATGGTGTACTCTCCAGCGGAAATGTCCCATGTAACGCGAAGCGAATTCGGCTTGCAGCAAATCTGGCAGTCCTCAACGTAGCTTTGCCACATGCCGGAAGAGGCATCCACGGTGGTTTCATTCCATTCACCGCAGCCGGCGCATTGAAAGCCTGAAAGCATGGCTCCAATATCGTAAAGCAGAAAACAGCGGCCAGCCTTTCGACTGACCGCTGTAATTTACTACCTACCGCTTTTTCCCAACCACCGGACACAAGTTCTCCCGGTCAAAGAAGTGAATGTTAGACGTGGGCTGCCGCTGCAGCGCCGCTGTGTTGCATCGCTGTGGCTGCCGCTGACTTGCTAGCCGTGAAGAAACGCCGGTACGAGCAAAACACTCCTAGCATTATGGGCAGCAGAGCCAATGGTACCTGCCAGCCGATTTCCTGGCCTACGGTGAGTGCCACGCCTGCCGCGCCGGCGCCTGCCACCAGATAGGCAAACGATAGCTGAAACATCTCTACCCAGGTCCGCACGAGATCGGCGCCTTCACTAAGCGAGATCACCAGCGAAACAGCAACCGTGTTCACCAGGAAATACCCCGCCGCCGCAATTGCCAACCGCAAAGCCGGTGAAGCTACCACCGATCCAAGGTATGCCGAGACGAAGATCATCCGGGCTGCCGCTACCGCCAAGGTTATGGCGCAGCAATTGAAGATTACCTGCACCAGGTTCAGTTTCTGTTTTCCGCGAGGCAGGCATTGAGCAAACGTGCTGATAAAGCCAACCGCTAGTGCTTCTGCTGGGCCCATGAGTGCCGCCGCCAGCAAAATGAAAGGCAGATTGACTGACATGGTCCCTGTGATTCCCGGCAACTTCACTTTCAATCTTGCCGCCAGGGACGCCAGCACCAGGAGCGCAATCAAGCGTACTGTTATTAATGAGTGAGCGTTGAGTACAGCGTTTCCGAGGACGGCGAATCCCAAAACAATGACCAACGCCACGAATATCCGCGCTGATAATGACTTCGGCATATTAGTTCTCCCCGTCCTCTCCGTCGCTCAGGCCGCTAATGCTACTGCTTGCGCCCCAAACGATCGATTCGCCCCAAATAATACTGTTGGCTGAAAGCGTGGTATCACCCCATACAATCGAGTCACCCCAGATGATCGAGTCACTAAGGACGCAGTTTCCGCCCCACACGATTGAGTTTCCCCACAGTATGGAACTGCCCCAGGTAACACTGTTGCCCCACGTGATCGACTGGCTGTTGGTGAAGCTGTACTTGCCAATTCCTGTATTGCGATAGGCTATGGGTGAAGGGGCTCCGCCGTTGACTACATCATTGCTTTTCAACGCGGCATAGATATCCAGGTAGCCCGCGCCGATTGTAAATACGTCATATTGTGAAAAATAGCTATGACCCCATGAGTCGGATGCCCAGCTGTTGCCCGGATATCCCTTCCATGCGGTCTTCATCATGCGCGCCTTGATGGTGTCCGGCGTGAGCGTCGGGTCTTTCTGCACCATCAGGGCTGCCGCGCCGGCAACGATGGGAGTCGCCATGCTCGTGCCGCTCAGGCGCGTGTATTTTCCGCTTAATCCACAGTTATTCCCAAGCAAGCCCAGGACGCAGGTCGTAATCGGCTGAATATTCAGGCTGAGAAGCGATGAAACAAGTGTGCTTCCCGGAGACGCCAGCGAAACAACTCTGTTCCCCGGTGCGACCAGGTCCGGCTTGACCACATGGTCCAGCAGCGTCGGCCCTTTTGAGCTAAAGCTGGCAACAGTGTCATCCAGGCGGCTAGGCGTACCGTTGGTCTTGGTTGCGCCTACCGTGATCACGTTAGGATCATTACCGGGCGCTTGGATCGTGGCGTACCCTTGGGTTCCGTAGCTGTTGTCGCGTCCGGAGTTGCCCGCAGCCACCACCACCACAATGCCTGACTGCCATGCTGCTTCCACGGCCTGGCATACGGGATCGAGCGTATAGGATTCGTAAATGCCGCGGCCCAGCGAGAGGTTGATGACGCGAATGTTGTAAGTATCTTTTAATTGAATCGCGCGCTGAATAGCCGCAATCACCTGACTGTCAGTGCCGGAGCCGTTGGCATCCAGAACGCGCAGGTTGATGATGTTGGCATTGGTCGCCACACCCGTGTATTGGACCGAATAGCCGTTCTTCGAATCCCGGCCATTTCCCGCCACGATGCCGGCCACGTGCGTGCCATGTCCGTAAGCGTCATTGGTGCTCGGGTCGCCGGGTATAAAGCTCTCACTGTAAACGATGCGAGAGCCAGAACCGCTGGCCTTCTGTAAGTCGTCATGATTGAAGACGCCGCTATCGATGATGGCCACGCCCACGCCTGTTCCATCGAGCGCGTACTGCTGCCGCGCGACATCTCCCATTACCGCTGGAATATCGTCATCCGATGCCACTTTGTTCGGACGATCCGGGCTCACATAAGCGACATCCGGATGGTTTTCCAGAAACTTAAGCAGTTTGACCGGTATGCGATAGGCCGCAGCGTTGATGCGCTCCAGCGAAAATTTCCGCCGTCCACCGCGGTCCGCTAACATCTGAAAGTGGCGTGCTTGCGGCGTCTGGTTGAATTGGATGATTACGCTTACTGTTCCATCAGCGTTTACCGGAAAGTTGGAGAGGTCGGCTGCAAGTTTTGGGTGTCCATTGCCCGCGTAAGCCGCCGCCGGAACCAGAGCTAAAACCACGGCCACCGCGAGTAGATAGGACAGCCAGTGCAACTTCTGGCCGGTTACAGATTTATGTTTGTCGAATGTCATATTTTGACCCCGGAAGTTCGTTTCTTAATTCCTTGTCCTTGGATTTTTGCTGAGTTAAGAACCCCAAACGGCCGAGGCCATGGTGCTGACGACGTTCTGCAAGCTTGTTGTTGTGAGGCTGCGTCCCGCAATTACGGCGAGGGTTGCGGCGAGGGTGAAGATGAGAACTTTGGATCTGAGAGACATAACCTTACCTCCGCTGCTATCTGTTGCAATCCGAAAACCATAACGGTACAAAGGTAACTTATTGATTAGGCTGTACTTATATTTAGCCACGAGTGACACCTCTGTGACATTCCGCATTCCCTGTAGCAAGCCAACACCTTTACAACCTTCGTAAGTATATGTAAATAATTGTCTTATATGTGTGCGACAGGTGCGTCACAGGGCTATTTGGTCGGTTATTTTGGGAAGGTTAGCGAGTTAAGCCCAAGGGCGTCGTTCCACGAAGGTTTACCTTGCAACTATATGCAAATGTTATAGATATAGAGGAGTTAGAAGCGAAGCGCTTCTTCGATTTCGGCAGGGCTTGGGATCGTTGGCAGCGCGGCAATCAGCTTGCGCGTGAATTCATGCTGCGGGCTGAAGAAGATCGCATGTGGTGTATTGCACTCCACAACCGAGCCTTCGTGAATAAGGGCAATACGGTGGCAAAGCCCGTAGGCTGAGAGCAGATCGTGGGAGATGAAGAGCAGGCTCATCCCCAGCCTGCGATTGAGGTCGCCAAATAGCGCAAGGATTTCCGCCTGGGTCACGGCATCAAGCGCGCTGGTGGGCTCATCCGCAATCAGCAATGCCGGCCGATGCAGGATAGCCATGGCAATCAGCACCCTCTGCGCCTGTCCTACGCTGATCTCGGCGGGGTAGCGGTCCAAAAACTCTTCCGTTGCAGGCAGGCTGGTATCCAGCAAAGCGCGAAAGATGGCTTCTTCCTGGTGCTGCCGGCCTCCCGTGCCGTGAAGCTTCCACGCTTCATTCAGCTGCGTGCCCAACCGCAAAGCTGGGTTGAGCGACGACATGGGGCTCTGCGGTACGAAAGCAATTTCTTTCCCGCGCAGCTTGCGCCACTCTTTTTCTTTCAGAGTCAACAACTCGCGGCCATTCCAGCGGATGGAACCAACTGCTTTTCCGCCCTTCAGATTGAGTAGTCCAAGTATCGCCAGGGCCAGGGAGCTCTTCCCACAACCGCTATGCCCCACCAGGCCCAGAACCTCTCCCGGCTGGAGATCAAGGCGTAAATCGTCCAACACCGGCGGCTTGTCCTTGTAACTGATCGTCAATCGGGTAGAGAGAAGGTCCATTATGTTTCTAGTGCGAGAGCGCCAGGCTCTCCACGTTCCAAAATGTTTGCGGACGAAATACGCTGGGCTCGGCATTCTTGACGCTAGCCGCGATTGCTACCAGAGCATCTTTGTTCACCAGATAGATGAACGGCTCCTGCTCCCACGCAATCTGCTGTACGCGGTCCCAATATTGTTTACGCTTCTTTTCGTCGCCGGAAGCCGCCTGCGCCTTCATCAGCTTGTCGACCTCCGCTTCCCATGCCGTTGCTGGAGACTTTTGCCTGGGATTCCATTGGTGATTGTCGGCCGAGCTCAGCCAGACGGCCATCTGCGAGTTGGGATCTAGTTCCACGTTCTGGAAGCCCAACAGGCAGGCCTCATAGTTGTAGCTTTGTGTCATGCGCTCCAGCAGCGAGTTGAAATCCAGCGTTACGACGTTTACCTTGATGCCAATCTTCTTCAAGTCCTGCTGGATCATCGTGGCCATGCTTTCGCGTGTGCGATTGCCGGCGTTGGTGGCGATGGAGAATTCCACCGCGTTGCCGCTCTTGTCGCGCAGTGTTTCACCATCCAGCCGGAAGCCGTCCTGCTGTAACCGGCGCATTGCGCTCGCCGTATCGTAAGGATGGGGTTTGAGGCTGCTATTGAACCAGGATTTGTTGCTGGGCGAGATGATTCCAATCGCCGGGACCGCATGCCCCCGGAAAACAATACGTGCCAGGTCCGCGCGATTGATCGCTTCAGAAATTGCGCGACGGAAATTAGTGGACGTAAACCATGCCGTCTTGTATGCCGGAATGGGAGCGCCCGGCGCCTGATTAAACCAGAGTTGTTCAGTATCTGTTGAGGCGCCTGCATCGCTGACGGAGGCACTGTCAGCAGAGAGCTTTTCGAAGATCGCCGGCGTAACCGTGTTAATTAGCTGGACCTCACCACGCTTGTAGCGCATGGCTTCTACCTCAGGGTTCTGTTCTATGTCGAGCCGTATGGCGTCGAGATAAGGCAGTTGTTTGCCCGTTGCGTCCTTTTTCCAATAATAAGGATTGCGTTTCAGCTCCAGATAAGATCCGGCTTTGTGCTCGGCCACATAAAATGGGCCCAGTGCCGCCATCTCTTTTTGCGGGGATGTTGCAGACAGAATTGCAACCGTATCAAACAGGTTAACCAGGTTCGCGACCGGTGCGGGAAAAACGATCTCAATCACGTTCGGTGAAACTACCTGAGTGATCGGCTTGCCTTCGCCGGAGCGGAAGGCATCTCCCGTGCTCGAATGCAGGGCAGGATCCATGAGTTGCTGCATGGTGTAGGCCACATCGGCAGCCGAAAAAGGGGTGCCATCGGAGTATTTCAGGCCTTCGCGCAGCTTGAACCGAATGCGCTTTCCTCCTTCAGAGACCTTCCACTCGCTGGCCAACTCGGCCTGAGGCTTCAACGTGATCCGGTTGACACGCACAAGCACGCCACCCGTCAGGTAGCGGATCGTCTCTGACGGTTCGTCTTCCACTAACAAAGGATTGAATGTCTTTGGTTCGGAATGCAGGCAGAAACGCAGCTCTCCCCCGCCCTGCGCCAGTGCCGCAAGGCAGCCCAGCAGCAATATTGCAGCGTGCAAGTACCAGCGCTTCATGCGCGGACCTCCTGTTTGTTGAGCAGCACCTGGAAAGAACTGATTACCACTATTAGTACTGCGAGCGGCAGCAAACGCCAAGGTTCCGGACGTAACATAATGGCATCCTGAAGTTCATGTAGTAGGCTCCCCAGGGAGGGCAACGGTTCGGCGACGCCCAGACCCAAAGCGCCCAGATTGGCCTCAGCAATAATGAAAACTGGGATTGAAATCCAGAACTGTGCCAACAATGCGCCGCGAAGGTTCGGCAGCACGTGAAGGCGGATCAACTTCATGCCGGAAAAACCGGAGGCCCGAGCCATCCATACGAATTCAGAGTTCATCAGGTCCCTGGCGCCGGAAGAGATCACGCGTGCTGAAACCGCCCAGCCCAGCAACCCAAGCAAAGCAAATGTCACTATAACCGATGCCTGCGGGGAGATGTTTAACGGAAGCACGGCCCGGACCGTAATCAAGAGAAACAGCCACGGAACAGATAGAAAGAAATCAATGAGCAGCTTGAAGCAGCGTTCCGTCCAACCGCCAAAATATCCTGCTATACCTCCCACCAACCCTGCCAGGGCCGTGGACAGAAGCGCGGCCAGGGGCGCAAGAGTCAGCGAAACCCGCATTCCATAAAGCAGCCGTGCCCAGCGATCGCGGCCCAGATCGTCCGTGCCTAGCGGATGATGGGACGATGGTCCAGCCTGCGGCGATTCACGAAATTGCTGTTCGTATCCCGCCGGCGCCAGATAACCGGCAAACAGGACGGTGAAGGCTGTAATCAGCAGCACCGCGATCGCGACGATGCGAACAGTTTTCATGCCGCGCTCCGGGTGAAGCTGCGCTGTGCAGCATCGGAGATCAGCGTCGCGCAGACTGTAGCAAAAGTTACGACCATGGTGAGATTCACAAGCAACGGCAGATCACGCGACTGGGCCGCCTGCCATGCCAGCTGTCCAATACCGGCAACGTCGCTCACCACTTCGATAGGCAGCAGGACCCCGATGCACACGCTGATGGAAACCCCAACCAGGGCTATCAATTGAGGCAGAGCGATGGGCGCAACGTGCCATGCAAGCACCCGCAGAGGGCCTGCGCCTTTGGCTCGCGCTGTGAGCACGTGCGGCATGTCCGAACTTTGTTGCAACAGGTTCTGGCAATAGCGATAGATCTTAGGAAAGACCAGCAGTGCGGCAGCGAAAGCCGGGGGCAGACGTAAAAGCAGGAAGACCAATGCTAGTGCGGCGGCGGGTGTGGAGATAAATGTTCCGCTCAGTCCGTTCGCCATGAAGTCCAATGCCGGCCAGCGGAGCGTTTGTGCCGCGATGGCCAAAGCCAGCCCCATCACCCATCCTGCTGCCAGAGCAAAGGCCAGATTAAAAAGCGTTACTGGCAGCCGCTCACGCAAAAGCTGCTTGACCGGCTGGTTCAACGAGCGGGAAACGCCCAGATCGCCTTTTACCAGTGATGCGATGTAATGGGCATAAAAAAGAGGAATGTTGGCATCAGATTGATGGGTCAGGCGAATAGCTTGAATGCTCTCGGCGGAAAGACTGATGTTCAGTTCCTGGTCGTCTGACGCGAATCCCGGAGCGATGCGCATGAGCATGGCGCCTGCAAAACTCGCCATGATCATGACCGCCACCAGCCGCAGGACGGCCCCGCTTAAAAACCGGAGCATTACCCAGCCACCGCGTCAGCGCGAACACCGTTGGGCCGGCGGACTTCAGGAGTCAGCGAATTGAAGACCTTCAGAACTTTATGATGGTCTTGCTTCTGTATGTACATGCGACGATCGGCTTCCGCCAGAAGTTTTTCGGCGTCAACGCCGTCTTCCGGGTAAATGGCGCAGCCCACGCTCAATGAGAGCCATTCCACGCCGCAAATCTCGCGTCCGGCATTGCCGGCCAGCCCGCTCAAGCAGATTCCGCGCGCTTCCGCTGCGGCGGCGTTCAGCCCTGGCGCCACAATCACAAATTCGTCGCCACCCATGCGGGCCACATAGTCATATTCTCGGCATGAACCCTGCAAGGTGTCGGCAAAGTGCCGCAAAATTCGGTTGCCTTCCAGGTGGCCGAAGCGGTCATTGATCTTTTTGAAGCCATCAAGGTCGCAAACCATCACGGTCAGCGAGGTCTGCAGACGCTTGCAACGAGCTAATTCGCGGTCAAGATGCAGGAACAACGAGCGCGCGTTGGGCAGCTCAGTAAGGTAATCGGTTGTGGCTGAGCTCTCTGCTTCCTGGAACGCAAGCGCATTTTCAACTGACAGCGCTACCTTGGAACTAATTGCGAGGAGGATGCGGAGATGGTCTGAAGTATAGGCGTCAGAATCGGAGTGGTACAGCGTCAGCACCCCGACCACGCCCTGCAAGCCCTCCAGCGGAACCGACACAGCCGAGCGCAGTGCGCTAAACCGAGTGGGATCGCTCACGTAGCCGTGTTCCAGCGCGGGATTGCCGTTCAGCATTGGCTTGCGATTCTGTGCGACCCAGCCGGAAAGTCCTTCTCCAATCGGAATGCGCAGCGCGGCAAACAGGCGGAAATTATCTCCGTTCACATATTCCGGAAGCAGTTCGTTACCGCGCACAATGTAAGTTGCGATTGCGTCGTACGGAACGAGGCGTTTCAAGCGTCCGCTTAACACGGAAAGAGTTTCACTCAGGCTCAACGACTTACCCAGGTCTTGCGTCAGCTCAAAAAGGGTCTGCGCCTCCTGCCGGGCTGCGGCAATCGACGAGAGGAACGCTGCGGGAGTGAGTGACTCCTTAACGATGGCGTTGTCGACAGCAAAGCCATTCGCCGGCGCCTTGCCGCGCTCCACTTTCACATTCGTTGAAAGCTTCTGGCGATCCGGCGCCATCGAGTGCGTATGAACGATTTCTTCCAGTTCTTTGTAACTGTCTTTCAGCACCGCGACCACTCTCGGGTCGTAAGCTTTGCCGGCCTGATCGACGACCCATTGCATGGCATCATCGAGTGGCAGGGCCTTGCGATATTGGCGGTCCGTGGCCAGGGCATCCAGGCAATCCACTGCGGAAAGGATCCGCGCGCCCATAGGGATTTCTTCTCCCTGTAAGCCATCGGGGTATCCGGTGCCGTCCCAGCGCTCGTGGTGCGCCCGAACGATCGGGACCACAGGGTATGGGAAGTGGACCCGTTCCAGAATCTCAGCGCCTACCACGGGGTGGATCTTCATTTTTTCAAACTCTTCCGGCGTGAGCCGTCCCGGCTTGGAAATGATGTGCTCGGGAACCGCGAGCTTGCCGATGTCGTGCAACAAAGCTGCGGCGCGCAATGCTTCAACTTCATCCGATGGAAGGTTGAGTCGTTTGGCCATTTCAACGGCATAAACGCGTACGCGCTCCAGATGATCGTGGGTGGTCTGGTCTTTGGCTTCAATGGCGAGCGCCAGCGCTTCAATCGTGCGCATATGCAGAGCGGCCATTTCCGCTACATGGTTCTTTTCGTTTTCCAGCTTGCCCAGATATAAGCGATACGACCGGTAAATCACGAACATTGCGGGCAGGGCCAGGAGCGTAGGCTGCCATCCCACCTTCTGGTTGATCCAGCCAAACATGGCGGCGATGGCGCCACCTGCCAGATAGTAAGGAAGCGACCAGAAATAGCAATCGGTCCAGATTTTTTGCAGCCCTTTATTTTCCGTGAGGCAGATAATGGTAGCCACCGGCAGCGTATTGAAGACGAAATAAACGGCGGCGGCGAGCATCAGAAGAAGCGCGGAATTGGCATGCAGCCGTGTCTGCAGCGGACCGTGATAGGTGTAATAGGCCATCCAGATTGCGACGGCGGCGCTGGAGACGTTGAACAGGACCTGCTCCAGCCGAGGCCAGCGGCGCCGGGTGAGCAGACATTGCACCAGAATGGCGGAGCATCCCAAGACCAGCGTGCCGCTAAAACTTAGCTCTGCAATGCCAACCAGAATAAAAAGGAAATTGACGGAGATGGTGCCAGTAATCTCTGGTAATTCCACCTTGAGCCGGGAAGCCAGAATCGCAGTAAGAACGTATGCAGTAAATTTGGCAGGGTCCGCGATTTTCCACACGAGTACGCCGTAAACGGCAGTCGCGAGACCTGCCATGCAGACGGTATAGAGGAATAATCGTGCCTGCTTCGACATACGTTGGTACTCCTGCTAAGTGGTACTAGGCAACTGCCAAGCCAAACAACTCCCGAAACTCTAAAGGATAACTACTTTACTTTCAGTAGATTGCTGCCGATCACTTTCCTAGCATGGGTTGAACCGCTTACTCCCCTGCGACAGTCCTGTCACACAAAGCAGGACAGGACGCGCCAAAGTGTCACAAGAGAAAAGCCGGTCAATTCCCAAAATGGCATAGCTGTACTCATGCGCAGTGTAGCGTTATCCGGGAAACGAATCACCTGTAGAAGCTTGAGTTTAAGAACTTTGGTAATCAGCGGGCGCAGCTTCCCGATTGCCCATCGGCCCCGGTATGCCCCATCATCCCAATAAGCTTTATAAGGCGGCGCAGCAATGCGTACGCCGTATCGGGGAGTAGATTTGTCGACGGTGGTCCACAATTCGTGCGACCTTAATAGCCAGATCATCCGCAGCGATGCCTTGAAGCAGGTGATGAAGCTGGTGGCGCAGGTAGCGTGTCATCCCGCGGCGGTGCTGATCGTGGGCGAGACCGGCACGGGCAAAGAGATGATCGCGCGCTCCATCCACAGCCATTCTTTGCGCTGCAACAATGCATGGATCGACGTCAACTGCGCCGCAATTCCCGAACACCTGATAGAGAGCGAACTTTTTGGATATGAGAAAGGCGCGTTCAGCGGCGCCGAAGCGCAGAAGATCGGCTACTTTGAAATGGCCGATGGCGGCACATTGTTTCTGGACGAAATTGGAGACTTGGATCCGAAGGTGCAGGTAAAGCTGCTCCGCGTGCTGGATGGCGCGCCTTACTACCGGCTGGGCGGAAGCAAAAAAGTCAATGTGAACGTGCGCGTGGTGGCCGCGACCAACCAGAATCTGGAAGAGCTGGTAAAGGCTGGCCGATTCCGCAACGATCTTTATCACCGGCTGGCAGAATTCAAGCTGGAGATACCACCGCTGCGAGAAAGGCCGGAAGACCTGCTGGCGATTGCCGAGCAGATCCTGCACCAACATTTTCCCAACTCACAGTTTTCACAGGATGGGGTGACCGCGCTAGTCTCTTATGAATGGCCGGGCAACGTGCGCGAGTTGAGGAACGCCGTGTTTCGGGCGGTGATGCTGGCGGAAAATGCCGCCGTGAAAATCACCGCGGCGGACCTGAAGTTGAGCCAGGTTATCCAGCCGTCCGCAGGCAAAGCCCCGCTGAGCCGCGACCTGGACCAACTGGAGCGGCAGATTGTATTTGACACGCTGGAGCGCTGCGGCAACAACCAGGGCAAAGCCGCGGAAGCGCTGGGAGTTTCACGTCGCACGCTGTTGCGCAAACTGAAGATGTATCGCGAAAACGAGATGGGAATCGCGGTGGGGACGCTGGGCGCGGAGCAACAACGCTATTATCGCAAGCAGACCAGCCAGCCGATCCGGCTGCAGCACTGCGACGAAACGATGGAGGCTGAATTGATGAACATCAGCCTGGGGGGGGCTGCGGTGTCACTGCACAAGCTGCTAAGCCAGGGTTTGCCGGTAACAATTTGCTTCACCATTCCCGACACAAAAACGCAGGTGGAAATTCCCGGACGCATTGCGTGGGCCAATAAAGAGGGGCATCACGGAATCCAATTTGAAGAAGTTCCGGCAGAGATCTACGCGGAGCTGCAACGCTGGTTCCAGCAAGAGATGAAAAAAGAAGGCTGGCGCGACGAGCTGGACGCATTAGCCGTCTAAAGGTCCGATCCAGGGCACAAAGCCTGGGCCTGGCTTCCACATTCTTCCCATCAAAACTTTGAAAAATCAGGCTTGCGACGCAGCATAAAAGCGGCCATGGCCTCCCTGGCTTCAGGGCCCTGGAGCAGGGTGGCAAATTGGTGCGTTTCGCGGGCCATAGCATCGGCGATGGCGGCGGTAGTGCCGTGTTTGAGCAAAGCCTTGGCGGTGCGCAGAGCGGCGGGAGGCTTTTCCGCGAGTTGCTGCGCCCGGCCAGAGGCTTTGGAGAGCAATTCACTTTCATCGAGCACCTGGTTGACGATGCCGAGTTCATGGGCGGTTTCAGCGTCGAATGGCTCGCCAAAGAACAGAAGCTCAGTGGCACGAGGCCGGCCCATCAAGGCAGGCAAGATCATGCTGGAGCCGGCTTCAGGGCAGAGACCGAGATTGACAAACGGGAGCTGGAAGCGAGCGGAGGAGGCGGCGTAAACCAGATCACAATGCAGAAGCATGGTGGTACCGATGCCGACGGCAACACCGCTGACGGCGGCCACCACGGGTTTTTGCGCGGCTGCCAGCGTTTCTAAATAGAGGATGGCCGGACTTGATTCACCGGGGCGGGCGTTGGCGAAATCCACGAGGTCATTGCCGGCGGTAAAGCAATCGCGAGTGCCGGTGATGAGGATGACGCGGACGGCAGGGTCGGAGTCGGCCTGGCGGAGCGCGTCGATCATAGCGATATACATGGCGCCGGTGAGAGCGTTTTTCTTTTCCGGGCGGTTCATGCAAATGGAGAGGACGCGGTCCTGGACTGAAACGAGGATGTGGTCCGCCATACAAGCTCCTGGTGATTGCAGTTAGTAACTCCTGCAATTAACGATAAACTACCATGACAGCCCGACCAACAGACAATCGCAGCGGGAGTTTAGATGCCTGTGCCTTTTAGCACTGCGGGGATCGTGCGTAAAAGAATCTTTAAATCCAATCCAAGGCTCCAGTTCTCAATGTATTCCAGGTCCAGAGCGATGTAATTGTCAAATGAGGGATCTTGCCGCGAGGTGATCTGCCACAGCCCGGTGATGCCGGGTACAACATCAAGACGTCTCAGGTGATCCAGGCGATACTGCTTGAACTCACTGGGCAGCGGCGGACGCGGACCAACCAGGCTCATGTCGCCTTTCAGTACATTGATAAGCTGAGGCGCCTCGTCCAAGCTGAACTTGCGCAGGATACGTCCAACCCGCGTGATTCTTGGGTCATGGGCGATTTTGAAGAGGATCGCGCTGCGTTCGTTTAACTGCTCCAGCGTCGTACGCAGGCCGTCCGCTCCGGTCACCATGGTGCGAAATTTGTAGAAGGTAAAAATTCTGCCTTTCTTCCCTACCCGGTGCGAACGATAAAACACCGGCCCGGGTGATTCCAGCTTGAGCAGGACGGCAATCAGCAAAAACGCAGGCGCTGTAACGACCAGCATCAAGCTGCAGAGAAGCACATCGCAAATTCGTTTTAGTTTCAAGCCGGTCGCACGGATGGGCTCGCGATGCAGTACGCTCACCGGCAGATGCGCTACATACTCCACCGGGGCGTTGGCTGCGATGCCATCGTACAACTCCGGAACCACCTTTACGTCCAGCCGCAACTTGCGCGCTTCCAGGACTATCTTCTTGACCAAGTCGCGCTGCGAAGGGATCGTGACCATTACTTCATCGATGAAATAACGCCGGGCGATTTCAGCTAAGTCATTCGATGATCCCAGCACTCGTGCATCGCCGCGGAGGTCATCCAGGAATCCGATCACCCGGTGCCCGGGGCTGAGTTTCAGGTTTTGCGCCAGGTCCATGCCAACTTTGCCCGCTCCCACAATGAGCACATTGGTCATCTGCTCATCTCTGATTCTCGTTCTCCTGGCGCGTACGCGGAGAAGCACGTGGCGTCCCGTGAGTGCCAACGTTGCACATCCGGCAATTACAAGCAGGTTGGAGCGCGCGCTCCTGCCTGTTCCAGAGAGATAAAAAAGAGCGGCCATGCCCGCTGTAGCGGTCATGCCGGTTTTCAACGCGGCCAGCGCGGTTTCAAGGATGGGCAGATAATGCCGGTAAAGACCATAATAATGGGCGCACGGCAGCATCAGAAATGAATAAATGACAATGATCATCACCTGATGAAGAACAAGTCCACGCAAGTCCACTCTGGAAATTGCTTCAGAAATGCTGATATCGAACGAGAAAAGGTACACAGCGCAGATCCCTACCATCAGGATTAAATCAATCATCGCGGCAAAAGCGACCGACTGGTTCTTTTTGGTTTGGGCCTGGGTTACGCGCGCTGCCTTCTTTTCTTTTCTTCGCACGGGCAATGCGCGGGCCAATGGACGTTCTTCCGAAGTTGCAACGCTGGTCTTCCTCGGCATTTCACGCTTGGCGTACAAATTCACAACGTATTCCTCGTTTATGTGCTTTCCTGCGAATGACCCCGGGTGCTTGCAACAAGTGAAAATTCAATCAGCCACTTCAATCAACCACTCCAACCTCGACTGCCGCCGGACAGGTAACATCAGTCCATTTATATCGTCCTGCTCTATATTGAAAGTAATGCTTTAAGGTAAGAAATTTCTTCTCGAAGCCATAAAAACTGATTGTGGCAATCCCCACGACCATCAGCAGATACACCGGCAAAAGCAAGAGGCCAGATATGTTTTTCACGTTTACGCTGCTGAACACTAATAGGAAGAGCGGCAAATGAAAAATATATGCTCCATAAGAAACTTTCCCTACGTGCACCAGCGGAGACCATGTCAAAACGCGTGGTGCTTTTTCTTTGGCCCATAAGATCAGAGCGGCGCCAAATAGAGCTATCACGCTATAGCCCCAAATATGTTGTCCGCCGGCCAGGACAAGCGGGCTGAAGCCGAAGTTCGTGCGTCCCAGCAGCGTCGCTGCATCCGGTTGGAATTTATGAATGAACCACCAATGCCCAACTCCGCAAGAGAGCAGCAGGCCGAAAGCGATTCCGCACAATGCACCAGCCCTGGCTCTTGTCAGGGAGAAGAGGTTCAGAGCAGTGCCCAGCATGAAGGAGTCGACATGCGACGTGGTGAGCACATAAACCGAAATGCCGGCCGCGACCGGGCTAGCATGACGCGCAATCGCATATGCGACATAACCGCGCAGGAATGGGGCCAGCACGATGGCAGCGAGCACAAATGTCCGCAGCCGTTTTCCGTTAAGGAAATAGACCAGAAATGGCCAGACAAAATAGAACTGCTCTTCGACGCATAGACTCCAAAAGTGAGTGTAGGGCGTGGCCTGAAGCAGGCTTACAAAGTGCGCTTGTCGCCAGACCGACACGATGTTGTACGAATAAGTAAACAAGCTGACGCTGTCCCGCCAAAAAAGAGGAAGGGTCTGTGGCTTGAAAATTTCGATCAGCGCAAACAGGCCGGTGGTCGCCAGGTAAACAGGGAAAATTCGAAGAATCCGGCGCATGTAAAACGTGCCCAGGTATTTCTTCAACGGAAGCGTTCGGCTTTCCAAGAGGATTGCGGTGATGAGAAAGCCGGAAAGCACAAAGAATATCTCCACACCCAGCCATCCCCCGAAAGAGAACAGGTTGTAGTGCGAGAGCATCACTGCAAGGATGCATAAGCCGCGTACGCCGTCCAATGAAGGTATATATTTCATATCAGAATGGCCTGTACGCGAACGCTTCAAAGATCAACAGATTTCGGGTCTGGCCAAAGGTCTCCAGTTGCGGCACTGCGTGAAAAGAGTTTTTGGTGCGGACGAACCCGAACATGGTATTCGGCACAAACGGAGCCCGGGCTACTTCCTGAAACTCATTGAATTCAAAATAATCCACGTTGTTGTAACGCTTGCGTTCATCCAACTGACGGTACAAAGCCGTGCCGCACGAGGCGAGAGAGCCATCTCTGGGCAGATAAAACAGCAGAGAAAATAATTTCTGCGGGGTGTCGGTGTGCGGCTTGATCACAAAGTTGCGGCGGTCAGACACCAATAGGCATTCATGCTCCAGTCGGCCGAGCGCCAACCGGAGTTTGTCACAGTAAGGACGTAGTTTCGCCAGCATCTGGCGAAAAAACCATCCATTCAGTATGTCGCTGCCAAGTTCTCCCCAGAATCGGGCAATGTCAGGTGGCAAAGTATCAAAGTTCTTGTCGTTCATGCTCAGAAAGAAGCGGTTCTCATCCACTTCCGCATTGCCGTGCCTGGAATTTCGCATGCGAATGAACTGCTCCGGGCTGGGTATGCGAGCCACCATGTCCTGGTAGAAGTCCGCCGGAAAAACGTCACGTACCATCAAATGAGGAAATGGATATTCACGGATGGGCGCATTCTGAATTTGATATACAGCGTGTTCCAGAGCGTCACTGATTCCAGGTAACGCTTTCACAAGACTTATATC
>JBARMK010000249.1:0-25181 GCA_049802395.1 Candidatus Angelobacter sp. | reverse complement strand
ACCCTACACCGAGCAGGCAAAACAAATCCAGTTAATCGAGGAATCGGTGAACCGGATTCAATGGGCATTGCGTGAAATTCTGCCGGGGACAAACGAACCGCATAAGCCGCCTGCTTCCGAAAAGCTTGGCGATACCGATAAAGCCAGAAAAAACTCGGAAGCCTCGTAGACGGCATATCATTTCAGCATGGCAGAGTTCCCCATAGATCAGGTTCGCGCCGCCTTCCCCGCCCTGCAGGATGAGTTTGTGTTCTTTGATAACGCAGCCGGGGCGCAATCGCCCAGGACCGTATTGAACGCCGTAGCCAATCATCTTCTTCATCGAAACGTACAGAGAGGGGGACGCTACAGGCAGTCGCAGGAAGTGGACGCAGCCATAGCGCAGGCGCGTGAGAGCGTCGGTCTGCTGGTGAATGCCCGCTATCCCGACGAAATTTCCTTTGGCATGAATGCGACTTCTTTTATGCGGCTTATCAGCATCGCCATTGGTCAATCGTTGCAAGACCGCCGCGAAATCATTGTTACCGACCTTGACCATGAAGCCAACATCGCCGTGTGGCTGGCTCTGGAGCGTGAAGGCGCAAAGATTGTATGGTGGCATTTTAGAGAGGATGGCCGGCTACATCCTGAAGACCTGGAGCAGCTGCTCACGCCGCGTACACGGATCGTGGCCTGCACGCTGGCGTCGAACGCGATTGGATCGATCCTTGATATTGCTGAAGTTTCCAGGCGAGCCCATGCTGCCGGCGCTGAGGTTTTTGTCGACGCCGTGCACTATGGCCCGCACGGACCCATCGACGTGCAGGCGTTCGATTGCGATTACCTGGTCTGCTCCGGCTACAAAATCTTTTCTCCTCACATGGGATTTCTCTGGGGACGCCTGGAAACGCTGAACGCTCTGCCTACCTTCCGTGAGGATTTCGTTCCTGACACCACCCCCTCCAAGCTCGAAATTGGCACATATATATACGAGAATGTGGCCGGCATGGATGCCGCCGTTCGCTACCTTGAAGATATTGGGCGGCTCATCAACCCTGCCGCTATTTCCCGCCGTGCGGCGCTGGCAGGAGCGACTGAGGCCATCCGCAGCTACGAAGCGCAACTCTCATGCGCCATGCTGGATGTCTTGAAAGACGCAAGCGCTGTGGTTTATGGCATCACTGAAAAAGAGCTGGTTCCGCAGCGGACACCTACGTTGTGCTTCAATCTCCCTGGCATTGCGCCCGTTCGCGTCACAGAAGAACTCGCCAGCCGGAATATCGGCGTGCGTGATGGCCACATGTATTCGCCGCGACTGATGAAACGATTGGGTCTGACCAAGGAGAGTGGCGCGGTGAGAGCATCCCTGGTGCATTACAACACTCTGGAAGAGGTACGCAGATTCGGAAAAGGGCTGTCTGAACTCAATTCTCTCAAAGCTGGCGGCCATGATTAATCCTGAGACCACTCAGGTTGCAGCAGCGCTCCATGAGCAGCCTTTAGCGCCTGAAACAGAAGGTCTCCACCGCCGCTTGAACCAACGGCAGCTCACCATGATGGCCATTGGCGGCGCCATTGGTGTTGGCTTGTTCCTGGGCAGCAGCGTAACCATTCGGCTCGCCGGGCCCGCCGTTATCCTTTCTTATCTTCTGGGTGCATGCATTGCTCTCATCATGTCTTACGTGCTCACGGAGATGGCGGTCGTGCATCCAGTGGCCGGCGCGTTTGGAATTTACGCGGAAAAGTATCTCAATCCCTGGGCAGGATTTTCCGTCCGAGCCACTTACGGCGCGGCTCAGATCATCGCCATTGGCGCTGAAGTCACGGCTGCCGGCATCTACATTTCTTTCTGGTTCCCGAACGTTCCGCAATGGATTTGGCTGGTATTGGTTTCATCCGCCCTGGTGGCGCTCAATTCCATGCAGGTAAACCGCCTGGGCGAGTTTGAATATTGGTTCGCCATGATCAAAGTGGCCGCTATAGTAGCCTTCATTATTGTAGGACTGGCTCTGATCTTCGGCGTAGGCGCTTTTGGTGTTAGCCCCAGGCACGCGATTGGCCTCGCCAACTTGACTCAGCACGGAGGGTTTTTCCCGGCCGGATGGAAAGGTGTATGGCTTTCTCTAACTTTAACCGTCACCAGTTACATGGGAGTGGAAATCATCGCGGTTACGGCGGGAGAGGCTGAGCGTCCGGAAGTTACCATTCCGCGCGCAATGCGGAACATTGTCTATCGCCTAATTTTGTTTTATGTGCTGGCGATTGCGATTATGGTGACAATGGTCCCCTGGAACCAAACCACCAGTTCGTCCGCGCTTACCGGCAGCCCGTTTGTGACCGCGTTTGCCGCAGCGCATATACCCTTCGCTGCCGCGATCATGAATTTCGTTGTGCTCACGGCTGCGCTATCCAGCGTGAATACCAACCTTTATCTTTCCACTCGAATGCTATTCTCCCTGGGCCGCGGGGGCTATGCTCCCAAATGGTTGGGCAAAGTCAGCAGCAACGGAGTGCCGCAGCGCGCGCTGCTGGCGTCAACTGCAGGGATTATCGCAGCGATTCTGCTGGCCATTTTTGCCCCTAAGAATGCCTTTCTCATGCTTTATGGGATGGCGGTGGCCGGTATGTTGTTTGTGTGGCTGGTGATTCTCAACACGCACCTTCGCTTTCGTAAAACAATTACGCCCGAGCGGGTTCTGAGTCTGCCCATGCGTCTGCGAGCCCATCCGGTTTTTACGGTAGCTGGAATTCTGCTGCTTGTAGCGATCTCCGTGACAACTTTCTTTGTGGACGGATTGCAATGGTCAGTGCCGGCATTTTGCGTTTTCCTGGGGATTATTTCGATCATGTACTGGCAAAGCCGGTGGCGTAGCCGTGTTTAAAGGAGAGTACGAGATGGCCGAAGCCAGCGGAGAGGTCTACTCTTCGCTCTGCAGGCGATTCAAAGGTGACTTGCTGCGTCCTGGCAACAACGGTTATGAAGCAGCGCGTGGCGTATGGAATGGCATGTTCAATCGCAAGCCAGGGCTGATCGCACGCTGCACCGATGTAAGCGACGTGCAAGACGCGATCAGGGCTGCCGCTGATATCGGAGTGCTTACCGCAGTCCGTTGTGGAGGGCATAGCCTTGCCGGATTCAGCACGTGCGATAGCGGACTTGTGATTGACCTCTCAAGAATGCGGGAGGTCACGGTTGATCCCGAAGCGCGCCGAGCGCGATTCGCAGGGGGATGCCTGTTGGGATCGGTTGATACCGCAACGCAAAAAGCAGGGCTGGTCTTTCCTTCCGGAGTGGTCTCTCATACCGGCGCCGGCGGATTGATTCTGGGCGGAGGCACCGGATGGCTCACCCGGCGATTCGGATTATCTTGCGACAACGTTGAAGGGTTCACCCTGGTAACTGCGGACAGTTCTCCGGTGCGCGCTAATGCCAAGCAGAACCCGGACTTATTTTGGGCCTTGCGCGGCGGCGGCGGCAACTTTGGAGTAGTAACAGAATT
This sequence comes from Candidatus Angelobacter sp., assembly GCA_049802395.1. Taxonomy (GTDB): domain Bacteria; phylum Acidobacteriota; class Terriglobia; order Terriglobales; family Acidobacteriaceae; genus Angelobacter. The sequence continues at coordinate 21,702 of JBARMK010000249.1, read as the reverse complement.
CGAAGTCAAACTGCATCCGCTTACCGCTGTAGTTCTTGCTGAAGGACTGGCTCCCGAAGACGGCATCCGCCCGCTTCTGGAGTGCTGGCGAGACTTCATGGCCGAAGCGCCGCACGATTTGAAGTGGAACATCAATCTACGTCTTGCTCCGCATACTGATAGCGTTCCCATCGAGCTCCGCGGACGGCCGGTGGCCAGCAATTCTTTGGTTTGGACTGGTGCCCCTGAAGCCGGGCGTCCGCATTTGCAGCGTGCGCTCTCCCTGTGCAGTCCGGACTCTGTCAGCAGTAAGATTGTATCGTTCCTGAACTTACAAACCATGGCGGACTCCGACTTCCCGCATGGCCGCCGCTATTACACCAAATCGGGGTACTTCACTTATCTCGACGACCACAGTATCGACCGGATGATCGAAGCCGTTGTCACAATTCCTTCATCGGAAACCATGATTGAACTTGCCTATCTTGGCGGCGCGGCGGCGCAGGTCAATGCAAAAGAGACCGCCTTCGGCGACCGCAGCGCGCCTTTCATCATGACTCTGCTGGCAAACTGGTCAGAAGCGTCTGCCGATGCAGGCAATGTTTCCTGGGTCCGTGGGCTCTTCAATAAACTGCGCCCGGCAATGAAGCCCGGCGTTTACATAAACTTTATGAGCGCCGACGAGCAGGACCGCGTGCCTGAAGCGTATCAGGAACGCTGGGAGCGAATGGTTGCAGTCAAGTCACACTACGATCCGGATAATTTTTTTCGGCTGAATCAGAATGTTCTGCCACGAAAGGCCGTGGTGAAGGAGTCATAGCAGCAAACTTGCTGGCCGCGAGGAGAATCTTGGAGCTGAACGTGTTGGTGAGGCTCACGGCATCCGGCGGCAAATTTTCGGGCAGTATCGACGAGCCTTTGTCGGTAAAAGTCTGCGAGACATGTAGCGATGCTTGTTATCCCAGGGATATTTTTTGAAACCGCGGGCTATTACCACTCTTCCCCTGCGGGGACTTACGAGCCGCTTAGTTCACACGAATGCGCGTACCGTTCCTAACCCTACGTAACCCTGTTTAGCCAGAGTATTCACCCGTTTGACGTGAGCAGCGCATGGTGTTACGGTCAAGTGTTAACTGATAGAGGCGGTTGACTTTGCAATGATAATGATAAATTCAATTTCTCTCATGGGAATGGCAAGTGGCGGGGAGATTTTTAACCTGATACGGCAGACCGGGGCCGTAGCGCAGGTGGTCCTCGTGATTCTCCTTATATTCAGCATCATGTCCTGGTCCATCATCCTTACTAAATGGGCTTCCATACGGCGGGCGCGGGCGCAGAGCGGGCGGTTTTTGCGCGCGTTTCGCAAAGCGCAGCGGCTGCAGGACGTTGCCGCCGTCTCTGAGCAGTTCAGGCCCAGCCCGCTGGTAGCGGTGTTTGATAATGCTTATGACGAGTTTCGTCGTCAGGGCGATACCAACATTACGGCCGTGCAGCGCGCGGCGCAGATTGCATCTTCAGAAGAGCTGACGCGGCTGGAGCGGAAGCTGCCCTGGCTGGCGACCACCGGCGCGGTAGCGCCATTTGTGGGATTGTTCGGCACGGTGTGGGGCATCATTGACGCGTTCAACGGGCTGGGCGCTGCCGATTCAGCCACGCTGCGCGCTGTGGCCCCGGGAATTTCTGAAGCGCTGATCACCACCGCCGCCGGCTTGTTCGCGGCCATCCCGGCCGTGATTGCCTACAACCAGTTCACCCACAGCATGCGCGAGTTTGGCGCCCGCATGGATGACTTTGCCATGGAGATTCTGAACTTCATTGAGCGCACCACCGGGGTGGGCACGGGAGTGCGCTGATGGCATTCACCACCAAAGCCGGCCGCACGGAAACGTCGCTTTCGGAAATCAACGTCACGCCTTTTGTCGATGTAGTGCTGGTGCTGCTGATCATTTTTATGGTGACCGCGCCGGTGCTGCAGTCGGGCATTGAGGTCACCGTCCCCAAGACAAAAGTGGTGAAGGAAGTTTCCGAGGAGCGCCTGGTCATATCGATCACCAAGGGACAGGAAGTTTACCTGAACAATGACCACGTTAGGCTGGACGAGATTGGCGACGCCCTGCGGAAACATTTTCGCGATCCTCGCGGCCAGGCGGTTTATGTGCGCGCCGATGAAAACGTGGCCTTTGGGGCTTTTGCCACGGTGATGAGCGCGGTGAAATCGTCGGGCATCACCAACGTGAGCATTGTGACCGAACCGATTCAACCCAACAAGCAGAAGTAAGCGGAGGCTATGGCATACGTCCGCGGTAACCTGTTTTACGAGCGGGAGCAATGGAAGAAACCGCTGCTCCTCTCCGTGGGATTCCACGGACTGCTGGTGTGCGCGATCCTGATCTCGAGCTTGGTATTGCAGCCGCATAGCACCGCCAATGATTGGGGCATCAAGCAAGGTGACGACGCGGTGACGGCGCGGCTGGTGAGCGCATCCATACCCATTCCTAAACAGGAGCAGTCGGAAAACATCGTCGCCAATGAGAGCAAAGGCGTGACGCAAACGGTGCCGCAACCAAAGCCTGTGGAGACAGAGGACGGGATTGCGATCCCAGGCAAAGTCACACCGCCCAAACCGAAGATTGACAAGCCGGTAACAGAAACCCGCGTGCAGCCGCCGCGGCCGATTCCCACGCCCGTGGAAACCGCCGTACCTTACGGTGAAGGCGGACCGGTGAGCGGACCTTATGGCGCCGTGGCGACCCCGAATTACAAAGGCGGCTTCAGCTTCCAGAATGCCGACTTCGGCGGCAAGTACGGTTGGTACGTGGATGGCGTAAAGCGGCGGGTGCAGCAGAACTGGCTCACGTATGAAATCGATCCGCGCATAAAAGCGCCGCATCGCGCCTTCATTGAATTTGACATTATGCGCGATGGCAGCCCGGCCAATGTTCATCTGGCGCAATCGAGCGGAGTGCCGTCGCTGGACCAGTCGGCCATGCGGGCGATCCAGCGCATTGACAGTTTTGGCAAGTTGCCTGAAGGCAATAGCGTTACGGTAGATTTTTGGTTTGACTATCCCCCGAAATAGGCGAGTGCATGCTTAGAGAAAAAAAATCTTGTGCAAGAAAACAAATCGGCTTACTTACTTTCATTTTCATTGCGCTCTGCGCGTGTTTAGGCGCGGCGTTGCATGCGGCAGCGCAAGACAGAATCAAGATTGAACTCAACATGGGCCAGGACCGGCCCAGGATTGCTGTGCCGGATTTCAAGGCGGCGAATGCAGACCCGCAGTCGGGGCCGCTGAATACCGTATTCAACCAGACGCTGTGGAATGACCTGGACAATGCCGGCATTTTCGATATGGTGGCGAAAAGCTTTTATCCCTCGCAAGTCCCCGGACAGCCCGCGGAGTTGAACGCGAAGGTGTGGGGCGATCCGCCGCCGAACGCGAGCGTGCTGACCTTCGGCAACCTGGGCGTGAATAGCGGAAAAGTCGAGGTCCAGGGCTGGCTCTATGACGTCAAAAATCCGGGCTCGCCGCAGATCCTGGGCAAGCAATATAAAGAAGATGCCACGCCGGACAATGCGCGGCTGATTGCCCACCGCTTTGCCGATGAGATCATTGCGCGGCTGGGCAGCGGGATTAACGGGATCGCTGAGAGCCAGATTTACTTTGTGAGCAATCGCAGTGGGAGCAAGGAAATATGGGCGATGGATTACGATGGCGCGAACCAGAAACAGCTGACCAAGCTGGGGGCGATTGCGCTGTCACCCCGGATTTCGCCCGATGGCACGCGCCTGGCGTTTAGCGGTCTGGGGAAGGAATCGTGGCAGATCAAGATGTATTCCCTGGAGCTCGGGCGTATGGTCGCGTTCCCCTATTTCAGTGGCGATAATTTTTCTCCCGCTTGGGCCTCGGATGGAACTAAAATCGCTTTTTCATCCTCCATGCATAGTGGGCTGTCGGAGATTTTTATCGCCGATGCGTCGGGCGGGAGTCCGCGCAGGCTGAGCACCGGCAAAGGTGACATTTCCCCGGTGTTCAATCCGAAGACCAGCGGCCAGATTGCGTGGGTCAGTGGGCGGACGGGGCTGCCCCAGATCTACGTGATGGACGTTGACGGGAGTAACGTGCAGAGGATGACCGACCAGGGCTATGCTGTTTCACCAGCGTGGTCCCCAAACGGATTGCTGCTCGCGTTCGCCTGGGTGCGCAATTACGGTCCCGGCGTGTTAGGCGGGTCGGACATTTATCTGATGGATATCGCATCACGACAGATCGTACAATTGACGCACGATGGCGGGAGAAATGATTTTCCGTCATGGTCTCCGGACGGACGGCACATTGTGTTTCAATCCAACCGCACCGGCACGGAACAGGTTTGGAGCGTCCTGGCAGATGGAACGCACTTGCAACAGCTCACCCGCCAGGGCCGGAACAGCCAGCCCAACTGGAGTTTCAAATAAGGCCCTTTGTAATGGACAGTAAATTAAAAATGCATTATTTTTTTGGAGGACATGAGGTGAACTACAGCAAGCGAAATTGGATTTTATTTCTGGGGATGCTGTGTATGTTGTTGGTGGTTAGCGGCTGTAATAAGAAAACGCCGCCACCACCGCCGCCGCCGCCGGCAAAAGCTCCCAGCGCCACACTTTCTGCCAACCCGACTTCTATTCAAGCCGGCCAGTCCGCCACGCTGACGTGGAGCACGGAAAATGCTACTGACGTTGCTCTTGACGGCAACAAGGTCGACCCCAGCGGATCGCAGACCGTCTCGCCGACGCAAACTACCACCTATCACCTGACCGCCAAGGGTGCGGGCGGAACGCAGGAAGCCACGGCACAGGTCGCCGTCGCCGCAGCGCCAACGCCCACGCCAACACCGGCGCCAACTCCGAATCCCATCACTGACGAGCAGCTCTTTGCCCAGACGATCAAGGACGTTTACTTCGACTATGACAAAGCCGATCTGCGGCCAGACGCGCAGCAGGCACTGGCCCAGGCCGCACAGGTGATCAAGCAGCACGGCTGGAAGGTACAGATCGAAGGCAACTGCGACGACCGCGGTTCCACCGAGTACAACCTGTCTCTGGGTGAACACCGGGCGGATTCCGCCAAGCAGGCGCTTCTCCAGGGTGGCTTGAGCGCGGACTCGCTCAAGACCATCAGCTATGGCAAGGAAAAACCGGTCTGCACCGACTCGAACGAGGATTGCTGGCAGAAAAACCGTCACGATCACTTCACGCTGTTACACTAAAACCAGCGGCCGGATGGGCGTTGTCCCGTCCGGCCTTATCAACCTGGGTTCTGCCCCAGCCTGGGTGCGCGGATTACGTTCGCGAAATTCCCTGTTTCGGTGCAAACTTAAAGAAGCGCCGCCTCGTCAACAGAAAAATTCCTTGCAGGATCAGCAGCCATTCTGCATCTAACGAGTTAAATGCTTATGAAGAAACAAAGTTTCATCCCTGTGCTTGCTTTGCTGCTTTTTGCCGTGTGCGTCAGCCATAGCGCGGCCGCCGCGGACACAAAATCGCAGCTCATCCAGATCCAGACCCAGCTTCAGATCATGCAGGACAGCATGTCCCGCATGCAGCAGACTTTCGACGAGCGCATGGGCGTGATGAAAGATCTGATGACCCAGCAGATCGATAACGTCAACAAGATGGGTGTTACCGTCCAGAACCTGCAAAAGACCCTGGGACAGCAGACCACGGATGCCGGCAGCAAGGTTGACCAGATATCGGGGCAGGTCCAGGCGCTCCACGATGCGGTTGACGAACTGAAGGCGCGTCTGGCGAAGGTCAGCAAACAACTGGATGATATGCAGACGGCGCAGCAGAACATTACCGCTCCGCCAGCAGGGCAACCTGCGGGAGGCGCATCACCTGGAGCGGCCAACGTACCCCAGGCTCCGCCCGCCGACCAGCTTTACAACGATGGCTTGCGCGACTACAACGCCAACAAGAACGACCTTGCCTCCCAGGAATTCACGCAGTTTCTGCAGGTGTATGGCAATACCGATCTCGCGGGAAACGCGCAGTTCTATCTTGGCGAAATTGCCTATCGCCAGGCAAATTATAACGGCGCGGTGCAGGCATACAACAAAGTGCTCGACCAATATCCCGGCGGGAACAAGACCGCCGCGGCGCAACTCAAGAAAGCTTACGCCTTGCTGGAACTTGGGCAGCGCGATGCCGGAGTGCAGGAGCTACGCAGCCTGATCAGCCGCTATCCAAAAAGCCCGGAGGCCTTGCAGGCCCGGGACCGTCTCACAAAACTGGGGGCTGCGGGCGCGGCCTCCAGAGGCAAAGTTCCCCGCCCCTCGCCCAGCCATCGCTAAGCCGTTACTTCGTCTCTTTCAGCTTCAAATCCAATCCCAGCTTGCGCAGACAGTAGCGGATTTCCTGCGCTACTTCGGTGATGCGCATGCCTTCCTGCACCATCAGCTTGCATGAAATTGCGGTGCGGGTTTGCGTCTCCTCGCCCAGATCAAAATTCACGCGGCAGTACTGGCATTCTTCATTCCAGCAAAACCTGCCATAAGAAACGTCTTCAGGAGAGAGAAATTGCAGGGCGCGCAGCAGCATATTGCCGGCGGGGACTTCAAACTGCTTCTCCCCGAGCGTGATCTTCACCAGCTTGTCATACGGGCGAAATAATGGCCCCGGATTGGACATGAATTCGATTCTAACCAAAAAGAAGCGGCCACAGGAAAACCCGCAGCCGCCCTCGCATCGCACTTCCGCAGTGACAAGCTCCCAGTCCCCATGGTCTCTTGTCCCCACTTGCTCACAGCTCAGATAAAGAATCAGAGCGTATATAAATTCAAACCCTGGACCGGGTAATAGTTGCAGAAGGACCGCAGCTATTTGCTGAGAGAAATACGGCGAAAAAATACCTTAATCCCCGGACTAATTGTTGCCCGATGCATCACCCCATTCGGAACGCATCTTGAAACAACTCGATCTCCGCCTCTTTGCCTGAAAAATAAACGCTTACCACATCGAACCGCACGGCCGGATCGCCCTTCACCTTCCTTAAGAATTCCCGCGCAACGTGCGTCAGATCGCGCTGCTTCTCCGCATCCACGGCAGCTTCTGCCGGTACCAAGTCACGCGTAGTGCGAGTCTTCACCTCGATAAAGCATAAGGTCTGGCCGTCCCAGCCCACCAGATCGAGTTCGCTGCGGCTGCGCGGGCTGCGGTAATTGCGCGCAATCATCACATAACCTTGTTTTCGCAGGTAAAAATAAGCCTCTTCTTCCCCACGTCGGCCGATATGCAGATGCTGCGGCCCTGAATCCTTCTGAGGCAGAAGTTTGGCAATGGAATCGAGGGTGCGCAGGCTGAGACGGGTGAACGAGCCGTTCATTTTTCTGAAACCTCGAACCCTGAGCTTATCGAAAGAGGAGGGGCCTCTATCGTACCGAAAATCTCCGCTACGGCCAAGACATGTTGTAAGGAAACAAAAGAATGCCTGCAGGACGTTTTCTACCCCGCAGGCATTCTCAACTATAGGGATCCCTCGCTTGCGCTCGGGATTTCAGAAACAACTACCGGCTTTCTTTCTCTACTATCCCCACACACTCTTCCAGCACGTCCATGGCGATGTCCGCCTGCTCCGCCGTTACAATCAGCGGCGGCGCAATGCGGATGGAGTTCTCGCCCGCACCCAGGAACAGCAGGCCGCGTTCAAACGCCAGCTCCACTATCCGATCGCGCTCGTCGTGGGCAATCGCCTTCGTCTTCTTGTCTTTCACGATCTCCACGCCGATCATCAGCCCGCGTCCGCGCACGTCGCCCACCATGGAATGAGTCTTCACCCAGCCGCTCAGTCGTTTCATCATGTGCGCGCCTACGGCTTCGGCATTGTGGATGCCCTCGCGTTCCAGCACGTCCATCGTCGCCAGGGCCGCTTCAATGCATACTGGATTGCCGCCAAACGTAGAGGCATGCGAACCCGGAACCCAATCCATAATCTCCGCCCGCGCCAGCATTACGCCCAGCGGCATACCGGAGGCAATGCCCTTGGCAATCGTGATGATGTCCGGCTCCACGCCAGTGTGCTGGACGGCCCACCACTTGCCGCTGCGTCCCGCCCCGCTCTGCACTTCGTCGGCGACCAGAAGAATGTCATGCTTGTCGCAGATTCGCCGCAGCTCACGCATAAACTCCGCCGGCGCCGGCAGATATCCGCCCTCGCCCTGAATCGGTTCAATGAAGATGGCCGCGCACTCTTCCGGCGGCATAATGGTCTTGAAAACACGGTCTTCGATAAAGCGCACGCACTCGGCAATGTGCTCTTCGGCCGTCATCCCTTCCGGCTTGCGGTAAACATTGGGATAAGGAACGTGGGCCACGCCCGGCACAAGCGGAAAGAAGCGACGCCGCTGCTGTGTCTTGGAAGCCGTTAGCGAAAGCGCGCCCATGGTGCGTCCGTGGAACGCGCCGTAAAACGCCACGATTCCTTGCCGCTTGGTGTGGTAGCGTGCCATCTTCATCGCAGCTTCCACCGCTTCTGTTCCGGAGTTGCCGTAGTAAGCGCGTATCGGACCCGACATAGGCGCCACTTTCGCCAGGCGCTCCGCCAGCGTAATCAGGTTCTCGTAATAAAAGTCCGTGCCCGACATGTGGATCAGCTCGGCTGCCTGCTTCTGGATAGCCGCCACCACTTCAGGGTGGCAGTGTCCCGTGGAAACCACCGCGATGCCGGCGGAGAAGTCCAGGAACTCATTTCCATCCACGTCTTCCACCATCACGCCTCGTCCGCGCTTGGCCACCAGCGGATACGAGCGTGTATACGACGGCGAAATGTACTTTGCATCGCCCTGAAGAACTGCCTGCGCCTTGGGGCCGGGCAGCTTGGTCCGGATCTTGGGGCCGGCATTGGAAATTGTCTGCGTTGCCATGTTTCATCCTCTTTTCAAATCGGTTGCGTGTCGATGCAGTCAGCCCGGGCCAGTAAAAACGTACGATTACTGTGCCAGAACAGGCCGGTCAGGTGTTGTGAGGAGGAAAGAGGAGATTAGTCGCCGGCAAAAAGGTTCGCGCGAGCATGCGAAGGCAGCACTGCCAGGTAGCGCCGCGGGCAGACCAGGAAATCCACCCAACACGCCAGCGAATGCTTGGGCGTACGAGTTGAGAACCAGGATGTGCTGCGTGTCTTCATTACCCCTCTATTATAGCTCGAAACCGCGGTTCGATTGACGTTACCAGGGTGCATTTCACTGCGGGATTCGCGCTGTTAAGTCTTTTTGCATCGACGCACACCGCACCGCCGTCAGATGATAGTAATTGCCTAATGACTGAATTGGAGCAACAGCGGCACTCGCGGATAATCCTGGCCTTTGCCCTCCTCTATGTACTCTGGGGCTCCACCTATCTGGCCATGCGAGTGGTGGTGCGGGATATCCCTCCTTACGTCGCTGGGACAGTGCGCTACCTGGCCGCAGGGCCGGTCATGCTGGCAGTGCTGGCGCTGATGGGTCGGAAAATCCGCCTGAGCGCCACCGACTTCCGGCGCTTGCTGGTAATCTCCATCCTTCTCCTTTCCACCGGCAATATTGGCGTTCTGTGGGGAGAAGAATACGTTTCCAGCGGGCTCGCGTCGCTGATCGTGGCGCTGGTGCCGGTCTGGGTTGTGATGATTGAGGCTTGGATATTCCGCGCGGGACGCATGACCGCAAAAGGGCTCTTCGGCCTTGCGCTTGGGATCGTAGGTTTGCTGGTTCTGCTCTGGCCGCGCATTGCTTCCGGCACCCATTTAGGACGTTTGGAGCTTGTGGGATCGGGCATCCTCGCCGGTGCGTCTTTTTTGTGGGCGCTGGGCTCTATATTTTCCCATCGCTACAACTTGAGTGTTGACGTTTTTGTCTCTGCCGCGTGGCAGATGACTCTGGCCGGCCTGGTCAACGGCGGCATTTCTCTTGCTTTTGGTCAATTCCAAAAAACCCGCTGGACGGCTCCAGCGCTAACGGCAATTGGCTACCTCGTTATCTTCGGCTCATGGATCGGCTATTCGGCGTATATCTATTTGCTGGAACACGTGCCCACACCCAAGGTGGCAACCTACGCTTACGTCAATCCGATTGTCGCGGTATTTCTGGGTTGGATCATTCTGCATGAGCATGTAGACATCTTCATGCTCGTCGGGAGCGCGATCATCATCGCTTCAGTAGCCCTGGTGAATACGTCAAGGCTTCGAGGCTCGCCGCCAGAGGCTGATACCGCGGAGACCGCTCCCTGCCCCACGATCAACGTGGCCGGAGATTGAAGCGAAATTGGTAATTGTAAATCTGGTAAATGGGTAATTGAAAAAACTGAGTTTCCCCAACTGCCTTCACTTATCCCATTTAGCAAATCTCATCACTTCCGCTTCCACCTGCTCCCAACCTTCGTATCTTCCACCACGATCCCCGCATCGGCCAGTTGTTTCCTGATCGCATCAGAACGAGCAAAATCACGTGCTTTCTTCGCCGCGTTCCGTTCTTCGATCAGCCGGTTCACCTCTTCGTCGGAGATTCCGCTGTCTGCGGCGCTCGATTCCATGGCAATTCCGTGCGCCCTGGCCCATTCCATCGCCGCCTTCATCTTCACGGCATCATCATCCTTGATCACGGCAAAGATTTCGTCGAACTGCTCCAGTGCCTCCAGCAAAGGCGCTTTGTCCTCTTCGCGCAGCTCGCCGCGATCGGCCAAGGTGTTCGCCTCTCTTACCATGTCGAAGATCGCCGCCGAGGCGCGCGCGGTATTCAGATCGTCTTCCATCCCGGCGCGCATCTCCTGCTTTGCTTTGGCCGCTGCCTCCTGCGCCGCCGGGTTTGTGCCCGCAGGAAGCTGCGACATTCTCATTCGCGATTGAAACGTCCGCAGCCGCTCTACCGAATGCGCCGCCTGCTCCAGTCCGGCAAAGGTAAAGTTCAGCTGCTTGCGATAAGGCACCGAGGTCAGAAGGAAGCGGATGGAAGACGGCTTGTGCCCTTTTACCAGCAGATCGCGCAGGGTAAAGAAATTTCCCGCGCTCTTTGACATCTTCTCGCCCTCCACCAGCAGGAAGCGCACATGCATCCAGTGCCTCGCAAATGTCTTCCCCGTAAGGGACTCAGACTGCGCGATCTCATTTTCATGGTGGGGGAAAATCAGGTCTTCGCCTCCGGCGTGCAGGTCAAAGCTGTCGCCCAGGTACTCCATTGACATGACGGAGCACTCAATGTGCCACCCTGGACGCCCCGGCCCAATCGGGCTGTCCCAGAACGCCTCGCCTTCCTTTGGCGCCTTCCACAGCGCAAAATCGCGGGCATCGTCTTTTTCGTACTCGTCCACGTCCACGCGCGCGCCCGTCTCCATGCCCGCAAAATCTTTTTTAGAGAGCTTGCCGTACTCAGGAAATTTGGCGATGCGGAAGTAGTACGATCCATCTTCCGTGCGGTAGGCAATTCCCCTTTTCTCCAGCGCTGCGATGAAGTCCGCCATCTCCGGAATGTGCTCGGTCGCCCGCACCATCCGCTCCGGACGCTCCAGGTTCAGCGACCCCATGTCCTCCAGAAACGCGTCTTCATATTTACGCGTGTACTCCTGCACTGTTTTTTTCTCGCGCACCGCGTTGCGGATGATCTTGTCATCCACGTCGGTAATATTCATCACATGCTGGAGCTTGTGCCCGCTCTGCCGCAGAAAACGCCGCAGGATATCCACTGCCACAAAGGTGCGAAAGTTGCCGATGTGGCCATAGTCGTACACCGTTGGGCCGCACGCATACATGCGGACGGTGTTGTCCACGGCAGGCGTAAACTCTTCCACCTTGCCGGATAGCGTGTTGTAAAGTCGGAGAGGCAAACGGAAATTGTAGCAAAAGGGCTGTTGGCCTAAAGACCCGCTGGCCCCGCGTCCACCTTTGCGCCCGTACCTCGCAAGTCGAAAGCAAGCCGCCACACGTAATGCACGCCTGACATCACTGTCAAACCCACAACTGTCCACACCGCCCAGCGCTTCCCCAGCCGCGCCCAATTGCTTCCGTAAATCTGGTACACCAGCACAATTGGGACGGTGACAATCTGCGCTGCCGTATTGGCTTTGCCCAACAGGCTTGGGCGGAAAACCTTCATGGCGCCGGTGGCATACAGGAGCGTGCAGACGATCAGAATAATGATGTCCCGGCTGAAAACCAAGATAGTCACCGGCCAGCGGATAATGTGGCTGATCGAAAGCATCAGGAACATGGTGCTGAGCAGCAGCTTGTCGGCGATGGGATCCAGATACTGCCCCAGCGTGGTCTTTTGCTTAAGCATTCGCGCCAGCAGGCCGTCAAGACCGTCGGTAATGCCGGCGATCACAAAAATCACCAGCACCCAGGCATATTTTTGCTGTTGGATTGCCACCACCACGAACGGAATAAAGATCAGCCGCATCAGCGTGAGCAAATTCGGCGCCGACCTGAGTTGCCGGATCATGGCTGCGGCTCCTGAAAGAATTTTCTCGCGTCCTTGCCTGTCTTCACGGTGAACTGCTCGGAAAGCGAGGGAAGTTCCCCACTGCGGGCGTCCACCTCCATCCGCTGCACCCGATGCATGGGAAAGAACACCATATTCGCCGTGACCGCCTCGCCCGATTTCACCATCTGCATGAAATCATCCAGGGATGGCAGGTCCACGCCGCGCAGGCTTACCCCCGCCGGGGTCAGGGAAACCAGCTCGCCCCAGAATTTTTCCCTGGGATTGAGCAATGTGACCAGGACCAGTTGTCCGGAATTCATGTCTGCGGGCCTCCGCCCATCCGCGTCGCGGCGCGCGTTGAAAAGAGCAATTCAGGGTATCACGCAAACTGCGGCGCAAGGGGAGTCAGGCGGAGATTGTGCGGGATTGCGCTCTGGCAACGCCCAGCGCCAGGATGCATTGCTGGGCCATGAGCGCGGCGCCAGCCACGTTCGGATGCCCTGCGGAAGAGAGCAGGCACTGTTGCTGCTGGAACAGGCCTGCGGAAACCGTCTCGCATGCCGCACATCGGTCAAGCGCAACTTCGTCCGGAGCCTGGTCCGGATGGTCGAGATCGATCTCCCACAGCAACGACTGGGGCGCGTAGGCCGCATTGCTTTCAACCATCCCGGTATCGACGAAAACGGCGCGCATCTGGCCCGCCTCGCGATTCACGTACTCCACCGCGCCGCGCATCAGCCCCGTGGATAGCTTCCAGAAGCGCATGCAATGCTCCACGATTTCATTGCGAAAGGCCGCGGCATCAAACAGCGGCGCAAACCTGACTCCATGTACCAGGGAAAACAGGCGTTCAATCCCTTCCGGCCGGCTTTGCTGGCTCAGCCCCGGATAGTATCCCAGCACCAGGACCAGCGCATTGGGAAACCTGCTGACCACCTTCTGCAACAGCGTCGTCATGTCGCGTCCGCAGTAGTTCCGCGTGTGCAGCTCCAGTTCATACTGCGGGACCATCGCGTTGAACACCCGCTGGATCTCCACATCGTTGATACCGCCGTTCATCAGCACCCATTGCACTGCCGCGCAATCGCCGGTAAAGCCCTCCACCTGCTGCAGGATCGTGGGGAAAAAGCACGGCACTTCCCCTGAGGGCATCGTCACCGTATATGAATCGCGTATGCCGATCTTCGCGCCGGCGTGGGCCAGCATCGTCAGCTCCGCGTCCACATGTCGCGCCACAATAGCCGCGGATTTGTGCCCGTCCGCCAGGCCCTGCCCCCACACTACCGAGTCGCCTACCACCAAAAGAGTACCCATGCAGTGCCGTCAGTCTACCAAGCTTTGCCCAAGGATGGCGGATTGTCTCGGCTTGGAAAAAGGAGTGATAGGAGGAGACTCGAACTCCTGACGTGCCCACTGGAATGCGTGAAAGTTCTGACGCCACGCATTAGCGTGTCATTTCGGATCAGTACGCGTTTTAAGGACAGGTGCAGGTGGCTTCGGGGGCGGAGCGATAGGCTCGAAGCTGGCTTTTATGTAGTCATCCGCATTTGTTTCGTAGCAAGCCATAGGAGTATGTCTGCGATCCAGATCCTCTCTGGGCACGTTGCGAGAATAGATCAACGGCTCATGACGCTTGGGCAGGTCCCGCTCGGTAAACTGCGCAACGGTCTGGTCGCAATCCGGATCTCGCCAGGCTGCGACCTCGTGGACCACTGAGTAATCAAAGCCGGATTCCGAGAGCCTCGGTTGATACGGAAGGAAGGTAAAGACGAGCTTGATAGGACTCCACTCCTCGCGGGCAATCTCCGTTTCGGCAATGAACTCTTCATGGCTTGAGAAGAAAGAAGAGCGCGGGTGGTCAGCTAAACCTACGGCAACCAGACGCACTCGCATGCGCGCTTTCTTGGGAGGATCGGGCCAACGGAGCTGTCCTTCGGCCTGCCTGCCTGAACTCCCAATACAAGTCGCGACCAGCAAAATCAGGGCTGTAGTCCAGTTCTTCATCCTGACGTAAAATTACGCTCTGCTCGCTTGGGCCTGCCGCATAAGCACTGAAGCTCATGCACCATCAGAAATCGTCCTAACGAAACCTAGTCTGGTCTGATCTTAACAGACTAGGAGAAACTTGCGAGCGGTTGCCCGAGGGCAACTCCGTAGATTACCCAGCAGATTCAATGAGATAAATGGTAGGCACGAGGAGACTCGAACTCCTGACCTCTACCGTGTCAAGGTAGCGCTCTAACCAACTGAGCTACGCGCCTACAAAAAGTTGACAGACGCTATTTTAGCACTCGCGAGAAATCTTTGGACACTCGTGGCAGACTGGAATTTTCCGGCCCACAGACGCTACTTTCGGTTCATCTAAAACCAACGGCCAGCCCGTTTTATCTTGTCTGCCCAGCGTAAGCCACAGGACTCGCAATTCGCGTCATCTCTACTTCTACGCCGCTCAACACTGAATTTCCAGAAAGTGGATCGCGGCGGTCTTCATCCATCAGTTGATTGAGGTTGGCGCCCGGATTGGCATCGGCCACCTCCATTTGTGAGCCAGGATGATCATGGCCCCAGCCGTGCGGCAGGCTGACCACGCCCGGCATCATCTCATCCGTAACTTCTACCTCCACCTCGATCGCGCGATTGCCCTGCCCAATGCGGGCTTTGCCGCCGTCTTCAAGTCCGAGCCGTCCTGCATCCGCGGGGCTGACCAAGGCGGTGCACTGAGCAGCTTTGGCCAGTACAGGCAGGTTGTGCATCCAGCTATTGTTGGTGTGCAACTGCCGCCGGCCCACGATCACCAACTCAGGCGCAGGCCGCTCAAGATCGGCGCGCGGACGTTTCAAGTCTTCAATTAGCATTGGCGGAGCCAGCTCAATCTTTCCTGAAGGTGTGCGCAGCACCTCGGGCACTCGTGAAGTGAGCGGCCCCAGATCGATTCCATCATTCGCCGCTTTCAATTTGTCCAGGTTGAGTCCTTCGGGCTTGGCTCCGAACTGGTCGCCGTAAGGCCCTGTGCGTAGCGCAAGGTCGAGCAGCCGCTCCACGCCGGTGCAGTGCACGACTGCCTTAAACATTGCTTCAGCGTGTTCTCCAGCGGTGCGTCGGAGATCATCCATCAGCAGCTCATCGTCCACGCGCCGTATATCGGCTTCCACGCCCTTACCCTGAATAATGGCAATCAGGCGCAGCAAGACTTCCCACTCCTCGGGCTGGCCGTTGGCTCTCGGCAAGACCGGTGCGCTGTATCGGGCATGGTTGCGGTGAGAAAGCTGTGTAAATGCCACGTCATAGTGCATATCTTCCAGCGGTGAAGTGCCAGGCAGGATAACGTCCGCATGACGCGTAGTCTCATTCAGATAAATATCAACGCTTACCATGAACTCCAGTTGGTCCAGCGCCGCCGAGAGCCTTGTGCCATGCGGTGATGACAATGCGGCGTTACTGGCTAAGGAGACCAGCGCTTTGACCTGCCCCTCTCCCGGCGTCTCGATCTCTTCAGCGAGGCAGCTCATGGGCAGCTCGCCGAAGACCTCCGGCGCTCTGGAGACGCGGCTCTTGCGTCTGCCAGTGACGATCCCTTTGCCGCTGCCCGGCTTGCCCAAGGTGTTGCTTTGGAATGCCGCCGCTTTGGCAAACATCGCCCCACCGGGCTGGTCGAAATGTCCACTCAAGATGTTGAGCACGTCCACCAGCCAGCTGCACAGCGTTCCGTACTCCTGCGTGCAGGTCCCGATGCGTCCGTAAACCACGCCGCGTTCCGCCGCTGCCAGCGAACGCGCCAGGCCTCGAATCGTCTCGGCCGCAATGCCGCAACGCGCCGCAACTCTCTCCGGCGCAAAGCCCGAGACCGCAGCTTCCACGGCTTCCAGTCCCGCCACGTGCGGCGCCAGCCTGCCCAATCGCACCAGCTTTTCAGTGAACATCGTATGCGCCATGCCCAGCAGCAGAAATACGTCGCCGCTCGGGCGAATAAAGATGTGCTCATCGGCGATCTTGGCCGTCTCAGTCCGTCGCGGATCGATAACCACCAACCGGCCGCCTCGCACGCGCATCGCCTTAGCTTTATCGCGAAAGTTCGGCACCGTCCACAGGCTCCCGTTGGAAACCATCGGATTGGCGCCCAGCATCAGCAGATAATCGCTCCGCTCAATGTCCGGAACCGGGACGGAAAGCCAGTCGCCGAACATCAGTCCGCTGGAAAGCTGCTTTGGCATCTGGTCAAGGGTTGAAGCGGAAAAAATGTTGCGTGATCGCAGCGCGCGGCCCAGCCGCGAGGCATAGAGCAGCAAACCGGCCTTATGCACCACCGGATTACCCAGAAGCAGCGCAACTGAGTCAGGTCCATGCTGTCCCATGAGCGGGGGCAACCGGTGCTCGATCTCAGCAAACGCCTCATCCCATGTGGCTTCCTCAAAACGGCCGTCACGTTTGATCAACGGTTTCCGTAACCTGTCCGGATCGGCATGCAGGTCTTTGAGCGCCACGCCCTTGGGACACAGATATCCGGCGCTGAAAACATCCGCCTGATGGCCGCGAATGCGCTGCACCTGGCCGCCGGCGACCGTCAACTCCAGGCCGCAACAGGCTTCACAGAATGGACAAATCCGATGATGAACGGTTTCTGTGCTGGCTCTCATGGAAGTCCCTCCTCAAGAAAGCGTGGCCGGATTCGCGGACGGCGTCAACGGAATCAGCCCCTCCAAGGTAAAGATTTTGTTGTCCGTTGTAAACAACGCTTGGAGCTCTGGAAAACAAGGGATGCTGGCGGTACGATCGCTGAAGCGGTCATGACTTCAAGTTCACAGCTTATTCGCAGCGGTCTCTGGCGGTGGCTTCAGGGCGCCGGCCTGGAGCGTTTTGAGCTTCTGCGAGCGGGACACGAGTGGATACTGCGCGGTACCATCCTGACGCTCACCGACGCTGGTCCCGCAGAAGCGCGCTACGAAGTGGCTTGTGATGCGTTATGGCATACCCAGCGCGCGCAGGTTTCAGTGCTCGACTCCGACGGGCAACGCAGCCTTCAGATCTCTGCAGTCAATGGCCGCTGGCATGAGAATGGGCGCGAAAACAAAACCGTCGAGGGCGCCATCGACATTGACCTGGGATGGACTCCTTCCACCAACACGTTTCCGATCCGCCGTTTGCATTTAGGAATCGGGCAATCGAGCGGCCCTCTCGTTGCCGCCTGGGTGCGATTCCCCGAGCTCACCCTCCAGCCTCTTTCTCAGGATTATCTACGCATTTCAGAGAGCGTGTACAGGTATTCCAGCCGCGCCGGGGCTTTTGTCGCGCAGATCTCGGTGGATGATGCCGGTCTGGTGATCGACTATGAGGGTTTTTGGCAGCGGGAAATGAGAGCAAATGAATCTCGTTAAAGAAAGAGGAGGCCTTGGTTTTCGCAGGAAAAAACGATTTTGCCCTAAAGCAAGTGCATCTTCAAATCGCATTGCTGGTATAAATCCGTTTGATGGCGCTTATCATTGCTTTTAATTGGCGATGAACGTGGCGGCGCGTTATCCTACAGTTTGATCTCTGCTCGCGAGCATTCACATTCGGCCCAAATCCAACATTTAGCTTGAAGGAGTTTCATGGCAAACGAACTGCGCAATTTTCTGGCCTTGTCGTATGACGAACTGGAACAAATGAATCTGGAGGCAAAAGAGCAGCGCAAGAACCGAGTTCCCATGCATAAAGTCCAGGAAGCGCGGCTCAAGTATTTGACCGATGAAAAGCGCATCAAGGCTGTGACGGTCCTCTTCAGTGACCTGGAAGGCCGTCTGCACATGCTGGATTACGACAAGAAATTCCTCATCAAGAGCTGGGACAACCTCACTTTTGATGGCTCATCCATCCGCGGCTTCACCGCGCAGCGCGAGAGCGACCTGCGTCTGGCCCTGGACTGGAACGCCTTTTACTGGGCGCCGTCGGACGTCTTCGGTTCCGGCAAAGTGCTGGTCTTTGGCGACGTGATTGACAAGGGCGGAACGCCTTATAGCGCCGATATCCGCGGCAATCTCAAGGTCTTTGCCGACGAGATGTTCAAGAACGAAGGCTATACCCTCAATGCTGCGAATGAAATTGAGGGCTTCCTTTTCCAGGGGTCGGACGCCGAACGCAAATATCACGAGACCGGCAAATTTGAATATGTAAACACCGGCGGGTATTACCACTCGCTGCCGGGCGATCCGCTACGCACCTTCATTGACACCACCGCGGAGGTCCAGCGCTCTATGGGCTTCCAGAACGAAAAAGACCATCCTGAGGTCGCTCCCTCGCAATTTGAAATCAACTACAGCTATGGCGAGGTGGTCGCCGCCGCTGATCAGATCCAGCTGTACAAGCTGATCTGCCGCCAGGTCGCCACCCGTATGGGCCTTACGGCATGTTTCCTGCCCAAACCTGTGGTGGGCGTGAACGGCAACGGCATGCACACCAACGTCTCCATCAGTAAAGGCGGCAAAAACCTGTTCTGGGACCCCAAAGGCCAGGAAATGTTGAGCAAACTGGGCTGGGAATTTATCGACCGCATTCTCACGCATGGCAATGACATCTGCTTGATGCTCAATGCCAGCGTGAACGCCTATCGCCGGCTCGATCCCCATTTTGAAGCGCCGAACCAGATCAAGGCCTCTCCTACGGACCGCGGCTCCATGGTTCGCGTCCCTATCGGCAATGAAAAAAGCATGCGCGTGGAAGTTCGTTCGGTTGCCCCCGACGCCAACCCTTATATGGTGATGTATTCGGTCTTCCGCACCGGCATACAGGGTGAAACCGCCAAGATCAAGAACCTGCGCCAGGCCGAACGCTACCTGCCGGACAACATCTACACGGCTATGGAAAACTTCCGCAAGGCGGAGTGGACCACTACACTTCTGGGCCAAGACGTGAAGACACGCTATGCTGATTTGAAGCAGGCTTCGGCCGATCGCTGTCCACGCCTGCTGGGGACATTCGTGAAAGCCCCTGAAGTGCAATACCATCACGACGTTTACAACCAGTTCCTATGGAACATGTTCTAGACCGCTGACGAGCGGCCCTCCACTGGGGCCGCTCTCAAAGCGTATTCATCACGACCATCACACCCCGCTATTCCGAAGCCGAACCTCGAAACTCTCTTCCATGCAAAGAAACATAGAGTGAGGCTGAGGAATCGACTCCGCTGCTCTTGAGGAAGACAAGAACGCCAAGCCCTACAACTTCGGGCCAGCGGCTAATTTGTCAAAGAACGTCTTTACAATCCGCCTGGCCGGCTTTGGAGCCCATTGCGCACGTTGACGTAAAAGCAACGGCCAGAGTACACTCGATAAGTCTCAGGAATGGGACTTTGGCGGAAGCCAACAATTCAAGCGGGCGGAACGCCCTTTTAGGAGGAATCCTTTATGACGGCATCGCTGTCTGAACTTTCCAAAGTGGCAGAACAACTCAACAGAGAATCCGCGAAGGTTAACGCAATCATTAGCCGAGTAAACGAGTCACTCGCTGGGATGAATATCGGCGTGGAAGTCTGGCTCGACAGACTTGATCAGTTTTTATGGGCTGACGATCCTCGCAACGACGCAACGGCATCCACCCAGTACATGGCTGAGCAGCTTGGCTATGGTTTGACTGAGGATAAATGGCAGTTGGCCGTTCGGCTTGTCGAAGTTCGAGAAGCCGAGCGAGACAATGTCACTGAGTACGATGTATTGAACACTCATGATAGCCGACCATTGATCAAGGCGAGCCGCAATCTGCGCATCGCATCATTGGAGCTACTCCCAGCCCTCACAGAATCACTCAGGCATCATTTAGAGGGCATGATCGCGACCATTGCTAAGTCGGCGGCTGCAACTGTGGTGATGGCCGTTCCCGCAGAAGATCGCGACCGCTCGGTCGACGAACTAGAGATCTCCGTGCGAACCTACAACTGCCTGAGAAACGCCAACATCCAGACAATCGGGGAACTCGTTGTGAGTACGGAAGAAGACTTGCTTCAGACAGAGAACTTCGGCCGTAAATCGCTTCTAGAGATCAAGAATTTACTTGCATCCCTTGGGTACTCGCTAGGGATGAAGTACGACATAGAAGGCAATATCGTGAAGCCCGAATTTGCCTGACACTGGCATTTCGCCTCGGGTGGCAGAAACCGCAAGGCGCCACCCGATAACTCTTTTCATTGAGTCACACACGAATGAGCACTGCTGCTTTACAAATCACGCTCTCCGAGTTTGAGGATGAGCTTTTCTACGCTATCCTCGACGTCGCTCTGGACATTGATCAGGCCCTGACGGTTCAAGAGCCGGAGACTCCAATCTTCGTCGATGCATACAGGCAAATTGTCCGCTTTGATACACTCTACCCCGCGCAGTCAAAAGCCCTGAAACATAGGTACGTAGATCTCCGCCAGAAGGGCTTGAAGGTATTGCAAAAGCAAGGCGCAGTAGGCTCGATGCAGTTTCGCCAGATGCAGTTTGGAGAACTAGGCGGCGAAGATGGTTGGGAAATCACCTTAGCCGATCGCGCACTATTTGCCAGATTACTAAAAGCTTTCAAAGCTGAACAAAGCCGCCGCGAGAGCGGCCAACAATTGGCAGCGAAGATGGACGGCGCAGCTGCTCGGCTGCTGCAACTGGCCGACTCGTTCCATCCGGTCGCGGTGCGCCTGCGAAGGCGTCGAACTGAGCGGGAACCTTTGCTGATCAAGGACGAGTACGATGTCCAGTACGTCATGGGTGCCTTACTGGAAACGCAATTCGAGGACGTGCGTTCGGAGGAATGGACGCCGAGTTACGCGGGCGGCGCTAGCCGCGTGGATTTCTTCCTGAAAAAGGAATCCGCTTTCGTTGAGACTAAGATGCCTCGGGATGGTCTCGCCGACCGCAAATTGGGCGACGAGCTAATCATCGACATCGAGCACTATAAGCGGCATCCCGACTGCAAGTCGCTCTTGTGCTTCATTTATGATCCTGACCACCGCCTGAAAAATCCGCGCGCACTGGAGAATGACTTGACAAAGCAGCACGGCAGCTTGCCGGTTACGGTCATCGTGCGGCCAAAATGAGGGGCTCCCGCGGGGCTAACGGCGAAGGTTGTCGGGCACGGCCCGCAAATACTGCCTTGGCCGTAAGGCAACGGCACTTCATTCGCACGCTTATTTAGAGGGAGAGGTTTCCGCCGGCAAGTCTTTCTTGCTCCATTCGAAGAACGAAGCGTCATACATGCTGGATTCATAGCCCAGGTACTTGGCCACAAAATAATCGAAAGAAGATTGCATGCCAGTGCGGCAGTAAGTCACCAGTGGCCGGTCCGCGCTGGCGTGGGCATC
>JBARMK010000248.1:0-27168 GCA_049802395.1 Candidatus Angelobacter sp. | reverse complement strand
TAAGAGATCTTCAACAGCTCTCTTAATAACGAAACCCCACCTGAAATCGGTGGGGTTCGTCAACAATCTGACCCCGTCTGCAAGACGGGGCTTAAGGTAAATTCCGCGAGCGGAAAGCTTTAGGCTTTTGCCATCTCTGCCGGCTCGACCAGAACGTAACGGCCACTACCGCCCTTGTCCACAAACTTGATAGTACCGGTGACTTTGGCAAAAAGCGTGTCATCCTTGCCGCGGCCGACGTTCGCTCCTGGCTTGATGCGGGTGCCGCGCTGGCGGACGATGATGGTGCCTCCGGGCACAAGTTGCCCGCCGAAAGCCTTTACGCCCAACCGCTGAGCGTTAGAGTCACGCCCGTTTCTTGAGCTGCCTAAACCTTTTTTGTGTGCCATAACAAATCCTTATGTAAATGGGCCCAAAAGCCCTCTTAAAAACCGTTTTTTCTCCACGCGGAGCAAGATGCATTCTAGCGCCGGTTATTTCTTCTTCTTGCTCTTGGCCGCTACGGACTTCTTGCTTGCGCTCTTCTTTGCCGCCTTGGGCTTGCTCTTGGCCTTGCCCTTCGCGGACTTTGTAGCCGCGCCTTCGCTCTCTGCTGCCTCTGCCGGCTTTGCCTTCTTCGGTTTGCGCGCAGGCAAGTCTGGTGCGGTAAAGCGTTCGCCATCGAAAGCGATCTCAGTGATCCTCACCGCGGTAAACGGCTGGCGATGTCCATAAATCTTCTTGTACTGCTTTTTGCGCTTGAAGTGGAAGACCAGAATCTTGTCTGCCCTGCCGCCTTCCATCACCTGGCCGCTGACCACTGCGCCCGTCCCCGGACCAATGGTGCCCTCCTGGGCTGACACCGCAAGCACGTCGTTGAACTCAACGGTATCGCCATTGCCGGCAGGCAGTTTTTCCATCTTTACGACGTCTCCGGGAGCGACACGATATTGCTTCCCCCCGGCACGAATGACCGCGTACATAACGCTCTCCATCCCCATCCCAACCGCTTGGTTGAAAAGGACTTATATAACTTGTAAGATTGCTCCGCAACCTTGCTCAAACAGGCAGGAATTTCCACCAGTGGCAAACCTTGTAATTCTAACGTGATACAGAGGTTGCGGTCAAACCAATCCAGGTGATTCTGCCTTTTTCTATGACTCCGACCCACGAAGAAGTACTTACATTCCTTGTCCCCGCAAATACACTCTCCAGAAAAAATACGATGTCATGCTGAAGCCGATGGTGATCACCAGGTAGCGCACGTTTTTCGGATTCATCTTCTGTGCGTACCACGCACCCGCATAGCCGCCCAGGGCTCCGCCAAAGATCATCACCAGGGCCTGCGGCCAGAACACGGCTCGGGCAAAGACAAATACGATCACCGCCACGGCATTGCCGCAGGTCGCCAATAGCGTCTTAAGTCCATTCATGCTGTGAATATTTTCGATGCCCATCATCGCCAGCAGCGCCAGCATCACAATGCCCACGCCAGCGCCGAAATATCCTATGTAAACCGCTGCGCACGCCTGCAAAAGCGTAACGCCGATCACGCGCATAGCTGAAGGGCCGCTCTCAGAGTGGTGGCGATTGATCCATCCGGTGACCTTGCCGCTGAAGGTAAACAGCAACGTCGCTCCCAGAAGCAGCCACGGAATCAATTTGTCGAAGGTTGACTGCCGCGTCTTCAAGAGCAGCAATGAACCCGCGATGCTCCCCAGAAACGTAATCACGATCAGCGGAGCAATGCGTTTCATCAAGCTTGCGCTCAGAGCTCTCCGGTACGCTCCCGTTGACGCGAGAGTTCCCGGCCACAGCGCAACTGTGCTGGTGGCATTGGCATTGATGGAAGGAACGCCGGAAAACAGGAGCGAGGGGAAAGCAATAAATCCGCCGCCACCGGCCACGGAATTGACCGCACCACCCAGCAGCGCCGCACCGAAAAGAAGGATAACTTCAGAGGTACTCACAAAATAGTCTATCGAATCAACTGTCGATCATGAAATCCGCCGCGCAATTTTTATCTGTTTCGGTAGCGCATCTTCAAAATCATGATTGTCACCAGCAGGGCGAGCGTCACCGCATTGGCAGCAATGATGGGCGCGGCCCTGAGTGACAATCCATACAAGAGCCATAGCACTACGCCGCCACTGAACGTCGAGAGCATTCCCCAGGAGAGATCATGGCAGCGTTTGGTGTGCCAAGCCTTGTATACCTGCGGGACAAAAGAAACTGTGGTGAGCGTTCCTGCCGCAAATCCGACCAGACTAATGAAGGACATTCAGGGTTCAACTTTCCTTAACTGCGTCGGCTACATGAGTCGGCAGACAGATCCCAGCACCCATCTCGAGCTGCAGAAACATTAAAGCGAGGGGGAGCGTTTCTAATCCCTCGCTTTCACGAACCAAAAGTCTCATTGCGGTTGGACTGTATGGCGGCGTTTACGCCGACTTCATCATAAAGAACGTATCTACGTCCGCATCAACGGTGGGCAGATTTGCCGCTTGGTCCTTCAAGCCCTGGAATAATACGGTGCTGAGATAGCGCTCGCCAAAATCGGGCACGATCACCACAATCAGCTTTCCGGCGTTTTCTTCACGATCGGCCACCTTCAACGCCTGCGCCACCGCAGCTCCGCCGGAAATGCCAATGAAGATCCCTTCTTCTTTCGCCATGCGGCGCGCCACATCCAGCGATTCGTCCAAGGTGGCGGTAAGCACTTCATTTATCAGATCGGTGCGCAGCACATCTGGCACAAAGCCTGTCCCGATCCCCTGAATCTTATGTGGTCCGGGCGCGCCGCCTGAGAGCACCGGCGAATCTGCGGGCTCTACCGCCACAATCTGAAAACTTGCTTTCTTGGGCTTGATGAACTCACCCACACCCGTAAGCGTTCCACCCGTGCCCACGCCGGAAACCAGGATATCCACTTTGCCGTCCGTATCGTTCCATATCTCCGGGCCGGTGGTGTCGCGATGGATCTTCGGGTTCGCTGGATTAGCAAACTGTTGCAGAATCACTGCGTTCGGCGTCTGCTTCAGCAACTCATTGGCCTTGGCAATCGATCCCTTGATACCCTTCGGTCCGGGCGTCAGGATGACCTCTGCACCCAACGCCAGCAACACCACGCGCCGTTCCTGGCTCATGGTATCCGGCATCACCAGGATCAGCCGGTAGCCTTTGGCCGCCGCGGCAAACGCCAGCCCAATACCGGTGTTCCCGCTGGTTGGCTCAATCAGGACAGTTTTGCCCGGCGTGATCCGGCCTGACTTCTCGGCTTCCTCAATCATGCTCACGCCAATGCGGTCTTTCACGCTGTGGCACGGGTTGAACCCTTCCAGCTTGGCCACCACTGTCGCCTTGGCGCCCTTGGTGATCTTGTTGAGTTGGACGAGCGGCGTCCGCCCGATGGTCTTGGTTATGTTTGAATAAATATTCATCTCTCCACCTTTCATCGTTATACGAAATCAGGCGTCCCGCGAGAGATTTATAAGATTAAATGACCCGCTCCAAGGAAGCAAAAAAGTTGCACTAACCTTTAACCCAGGCAGCAGTGCCATCCGTTCATCGCGGTAAGCTTTGCCTTTCCCGATCACCCCGATCTCCTGATGACGGGGTTCCCGGCAAGCCCCGATTTTGGCTTGCATGGGTAAGAGACCGGTCCCGGTAGTGTGACGCGCTTGGCTCTCCGATCACCCGATGTCCTGATGACGGCGATCCCCCGATCTCCGATCCCCCACCTCCTCCCCTGGTCAACCCCGAAAAATATAGACTTACACGATTCAACCCCGGGGATACCCCCTTCAAAACGCGATCTGTACCCCAATAATCTCATCGCATTCTCGCTGACAATCTCCCAGCTCCCATTATTGCGCTAAACCAATGCATTTAAATGACTTACGTTAGCACAGACCCACCGGTAAGTCAATGGAAAACGGGTTCTTTGTGAACTATTTCGGCGAAAACTCTACTGGCTTACCCCGCGCGGCGCGCCCACTCCCCGTTTTGAACTCACTGCTTTATATTCATTCCATGCCCCTGCTCTCCATCCGCGATCTGGTCAAGGTCTACCAGACTGACGATGGGATGTTCGGGAAAGCCCGGCATGAAGTCCGCGCCGTCAGCGGCGTCTCCTTCGACATCACACCAGGCGAGACGCTCGGCCTGGTCGGCGAATCCGGCTGCGGCAAGACCACGCTGGGACGAATGATTCTCCGCCTCATCGAGCCCACCTCCGGCGCTGCCACATTTAATGGACAGAACATCCTTGCGGCAGGGCCGGCTGAACTCCGCCGCCTTCGTCGCGATATGCAGATCATTTTTCAGGACCCATTCGCCTCGCTGGATCCGCGTATGCGCGTGGAGCAGATCGTTACCGAACCGCTGATCGTTCACTCAGAAGCCTACGCGCAAAGCTCTTCGCCAACCGCCAGCGTGAGCACCCCGGCAACCGCGAAGCACGTGCGTCATCGCAATGGCGGCAAATCTGCGCTGCGTCAGGCCGCGGCAGAGATGATGCGTGCTGTTGGGCTCGACGAATCCGCCCTGCGCCGCTACCCGCATGAATTTTCCGGCGGACAACGCCAGCGTATCGGCATTGCCCGCGCCCTGATCTTGCGGCCCAAATTTGTGGTTTGCGATGAGCCGGTATCCGCGCTCGATGTGAGCGTAGGGGCACAGATCGTGAATCTGCTCAAGAAGTTGCAGCGCGACTTCGGGCTGACGTATCTTTTTATTTCTCACTCCATGCCCGTAGTGCGCTATCTGAGTGATCGCATTGCCGTCATGCGGCGAGGCGAAATTGTCGAAATCGGGCCCGCGGAGCAAATCACATCGCAGCCCCGTCATGGCTATACGCGCACCTTGCTTGAGGCCACACCGGAACCGGAATTCAAGTTGGTTTAAAATTTGAGATGGCTTAAAGGATGCGCGAAGCTGCTTAACTCTGTCATCTTGAGCAAGTGCGAGCGACGCGGGGAGTGAGCGCGCGTCGAAAGATCCCGAGTCAGCATCACCTGCCATGCAGTCTCAGGGAGTTCTACCGGAAATGCCATACTGCTGCAAAAAGGATTAATATTAGATAATGCGATGTTGCCAAACACTTTCAACCCGCGTGTGTTTTGCTCGATCGTGTTTCTTCTCTGCTCCATCATCAGTTCAATCGCTCAGTCCCAACCCAAAACCCAGGTCGTAGTTCTCGGCACGGGAACGCCGATTCTCAACCCTGATCGTTCTGGCCCCGCAGTGGCGGTGGTAGTCAATGGCGCTGCTTATTTGGTTGACTTTGGGCCTGGCGTTGTTCGCCGCGCAGCCGCAGCGGCGCGCGACAAGAAAATTGCCGCGCTCACCCCTTCCAACCTCAAAATCGTCTTTGCCACGCACCTGCATTCCGATCACACCGCTGGCTTGTCTGACTTGTATCTCAGCCCTGCCGTGGAAGGCCGTCCTGGGCCGCTGGAGCTTTACGGTCCGCCCGGCATCGCCGATATGGCCCGCCACATCCAGGCCGCCTACGTCAAAGACGTAGTCATTCGCACCCAGGGCCTGGAACACGGCAATGGAAAGGCGTACAAGATCAACGCGCACGAGATCAAGCCGGGAATCGTCTACCAGGATGCTAACGTCAAGGTGACTGCGTTTGCTGTCGAACACGGGTCGTGGGATTTCTCCTACGGATACC
Organism: Candidatus Angelobacter sp.; assembly: GCA_049802395.1. Classification (GTDB taxonomy): domain Bacteria; phylum Acidobacteriota; class Terriglobia; order Terriglobales; family Acidobacteriaceae; genus Angelobacter. The sequence goes on along the minus strand of JBARMK010000248.1, from coordinate 21,509 downwards.
GATTTGACACTGCTGACCGCAGCGTCGTGATCTCGGGCGACACCGGCCCAACGCAGAAAGTCGCTGCCGCTTGCCATGGCTGCGATCTGCTCTTGCATGAAGTATATTCGGCAGTATGGTTCCAGGAGCGCACAGCGGATTGGAAGAAATATCACTCCACATTCCACACATCCACTACGGCGCTGGCAGGGATCGCTGCAACGGCCAAACCGAAGCAGCTTGTGCTCTACCACCAACTATTCAGGCCGGTGGATAACCCGGATGCTGTCTTGATTGACGAAATGCGAAGGGCCGGCTATATGGGCCCGGTAGCATCGGCCCACGATCTGGATATCTTCTAAGCCGCTCGCTTAAGCGGCGCTTTATTTCTTGCCCAGAAAGCGTATCCTGCCGTTTAGCGTGCGATGTCCGGTGCCGAAAAAGGTGAGAAATCCAGGCGAGTTTATGTTGTTATCCACCACAGTAGGGTTTTCCCGATTGGTGATGTCATCGAGGCCGATCCGTGCGGCCCAGCGATATCCGCGGTAGGTGAACTTTCGCTCCACGGTTGCATTCAGCGTAAAGAAGTCCGGGAAGCGGAATTGTCCCGGCCCGGAGACAATCTGGCCAAACTGGTCAATCGTGGTAAACGTGAATCCGGAACGCCAGATTGTGGACCACGCCATATCGAACTTCTTGAGTTTCCATGGAAGCGGGTATGTGCCCCATCCCACTAGTTGATTGGGAGCGTCCCAGGGAAGCCCGCCGCCTGCCTGATTACCTAACAGCAAAGCATCAATGGCAAAGTCCACGGTCTGATTGGATGTGGCTCTGGAGCGCGTGTAAGAAACCACCATGGGATAACCGTGCTTCAGTTCTTTGCGCACAGTAATCTGCGCGGCATCGTAACGGTCCTTTTTGTTGCTGAGCAGCAAAAAAGTGTTGCCGGGCTGTGCCTCGTAGTCCCATCCATGAGCGCCGTGCCGGCTCAAATACTCTAGTCGCGCATAAATCTTCTTCGGGAGCCGCCGTTCAATGCTGGCACTCCAGTTGGTATACCGCGGCATGGCCAGCAACTGGGGATTGACCACGAACGAAGCGGTAAACAACCGCGGATCAGACCCAAAGAACTGGTCAATACGCTCTCCCTGAGCGCCATTGCTTGCCAGGGCCAGGTTGGAGCGGTCGTAATAAATGCCAATGCCCGCGCTGATCTTGGTCTCGCTGCTTTGGTTCACCAGGACCGTCCCGGCGATGCGGGGTGAAAAGAAGTCGCGGCCCAGGAAGCTGTCATGGTCCCAGCGGCCGCCTGGCTCGATGATGACGCGCTGGACCGGCATCCAGCGGTCCTGTACATAGGCGCTCGACTCTACAGTGCTCAGCGCAAAACCAGGTGTACTGGAAAAGGTGACTTGCCTCAGGAGGGCACTATTTCCGTCCAGGAATTGCACCGTTCCGCGATTTATTTTTGCATCGTACATAACACGATCTGCGCGTCCGCCCACAGTGAATTGGTGCGTTCCCAGCAATTTCCACGGCCGCAGATATAAGTTGGTGAAGGCCTGTGTGCGCGCGGAAATGTTGTTATTGGTGACAAAGTAATTTCCTGACCGCCCTTGTGGCCCCAGCACGTAGGGAAGGTCGCCCATCGGCACCGACGAACTCTTGTTGCGATGGAACGCTGTTCCGAACTCCAGCAACGTGTCTTTGGCAATTGTGATCTGGTCCTTCAGTCCCAGCACGTATAGATAATTATGGTTCTGCAATGAAACGGATACCGGATCAAAGGGAGAGATTCCGGAATTTTGCGAGTCTTGCATATTGAGCAGCGCATTTGCCGTCACGACGTTCCCCGGCGTAAGGTTCATTCGCAATCGGCCAAGGTCGTCGATCCGCCATATCCGGTTTGTATCGGCGCCATCAGGTAGTTCCTTGATGACGTTATAGTCCGTCTCGCCCTCATGCGAAATATCGAACCAGACTTTATCGCGCACCAGCGGTCCGGAGAAATAAGCGCGCGGCGTCCAGTTGTTAATGCCGAAGCCCTTTACGTGTTGGAATGTGGGAACAAAGTCGGTTGCATTCAAGCGAAAGCGATTGTCCCCGTCTTGCAATTGCAAATCCACCAGGCCGCCTGAGCCCTTGCCGAATTGCGCTGAGTAGCGGCTGCTGCGCACGTCAATCTTGCGCAGAGAATCCGGATTCAGGCGCATGGAAAGCGCGCCGGTGGCTGGCTGGCTCACCTCAAAACCGTCGAGGTAGTCCTGGATCTCCTGCGTGCTCGCTCCAGCAATGTGGATCTGCCCGCCGTCGCCAACAACGCCGGGAATATAGGGCAGAACATTGCGATAGTCGCGCGCGGTTGGATACGGGATATTGGAAATATCGCTGGCCGTGATTGCCTGCGCGCTTGCGCTCTCTGCTGGATCGATCGGTGAAGGCTGCGCGGTGACTTCGACCTCTTCTTTGTACTCCCGCACCGGTTGCAGCCGGACTTCCACCGGCGCCGTCTGGCCGGAAACAATCTCCAATGCGCGAACTTCAGCGGTATAGAAACCTTGCTTTTCGATGAGTATTTTGTAAGTTCCCGGCGCCAACTGTCTCAGCACCGCATTTCCCGAAAGAGTAGTTCTCTCCTGGGCAACCACCTTGCCATCCAGGTGCACAATCACAATCGCCAACCCGAGCGGCTGGCCGTTCTGGTCCGTCACAGTCAATTGCAATTGGCCAGTGGGCTTGGAGGCAAGCTGTACCTGCGGCGCAGGCAGTCCTCTAGCCGGGCTCCAAAGGCAAGCGGAACAGAGAAGCAGCGGCAGAAGAACGCGGAGTCTGGTTCTTGCAGACATTCAATATGACAGGCCTACCGAGATGGGCCCTAACCTCCTTCTCGTGCAGGTACAAAGCTGTTTTTTTATTGTATGCGTGCTACCGGCCATTCACCAGATCAAATGGGCCGCGCGCTATGGCCGTTTGGCCATTGCCGTGTGGATGGACAGAAATTTTTCGGTAACGGACAGAAGTTCCCAACCCTACTCTGACTGTGGATGCGGTGATGACTCAACAATGATCGGTTGCGCCTTCCTCAACTCCGGCTTTCCGCTTTCCGCTTTCGGTTCTATGCGCTCTCCGGGACGCGCACGCTCATCGAACTTGCCGAAAATCATCTTGCCTGCCGTGGTCTGCAACACGGAGGTGACCGCGATATCCACATTTTTTCCGATCAGCTTGCGCGCGTTGTCCACCACCACCATGGTCCCATCGTCTAGGTAGGCAACCCCCTGGTTGTATTCTTTCCCTTCTTTCAGGATGAACACACGCATGGTCTCGCCCGGCAGCACGATCGGCTTAAGCGCGTTGGCCAGTTCGTTGATGTTAAGCACTTCTACGCCCTGCAATTGCGCCACTTTGTTCAGATTGAAGTCGTTGGTGATGATCTTTCCTTCATACACCTTGGCCAACTCAATCAGTTTCAAATCAACTTCACGGACCGTGGGAAAATCATCTTCCACAATCTGCACGCTGACGGTGGCGATTTTCTGCACGCGCTGCAGAATGTCAAGGCCACGGCGCCCCCGATTGCGCTTCAGGGAGTCTGCCGAATCGGCCACCAGCTGCAATTCGCGCAATACGAATTGCGGAATCACGACAATGCCATCGAGAAAGCCGGTTTCCGCGATATCGGCGATGCGGCCGTCGATGATCACGCTGGTGTCCAGGATCTTGAAGCTTTTGCGCCCCTGCTTTTCCGCGCCAAAGATTCCGCCCAGCGCGGCCAGGTTTAGAAGATCGCCCTTGTTCGCTCCCACGATCAGACCGACGTAGGACATCAGCAGCATGACCAGCAGCATGAGGAAGCGTTGCGTTTCCGAATGGGTAATGCTGTTTTTGATGACGATGCTGAAAAGATAAGCTCCCAGGATTCCCAGGATGCTGCCGATCACCGCTCCGATGAGCCGTTTCAGGCTGACGACACGAAGACGGGCTTCAAACCAGACGATCGCCAGTCCGATCGCGATACCGGCGCATCCGGCAATCCATGGATGGAAATTTGCCAACCCAAAAGGTCTCAGGTGGTAACAGGTAATGGCTACAACAGAAATGAAAACAATACGAATAATAAACAGGTCCATAAGGACCCTCCCGACCGGGGCCGCGCTGGTCAAGGTAAACAGTTATGATTTTTGCAATACCCCAATTAACTAGCCGCCCCCACAGCTTTCTCCAACGCGAGGTTCAAGAAATAATTAAAAAGCCCCGCGATAATTCAGTTCGGCACAGTATACATCAGCTAACGCAAAGTCTGTGCCACCTTGTTCGTTATCGACTAAGTAAATACCGCGTCCGGTTTGTGATTGACCCGCCGGACAGCCCCAAGGCATCTTGTCTTTATTGGTGAATTTCGCACCACTCTCTGCTCTGCGAACAAGTTGGCCGAAAGTAGATGAGCGGCCTGGTTTTCCCGGAAGGGAAAACCCTTTAAAAGCCGGCGCTGAAAATCTCGGGGGAGAATAGGCGCCGGCTTTAAATTGGGCCGTTTTGCCAGCGTGGGCCTATCTGTTCTCCACGTTTCCCAGCAAATCGTCGTAGTACGCCACCATGGCGCGTTTGGGCTTTTCTTTCAACCCTTTCAGCGGCACATGCTGTTCAATGGAGTTGCTGCCCGCCATTCGCGCGAATCCCAGTCGCGCGATCTTGCCGTTCCCCATATCCAGGTAGATCGGAACCAGCATCAGAAAGTCCTTGCCAACATCAGCCTGCGTCAACTTGAAATTCAGGACCACGTCTCCATTGGCATCGTTGGAAAATGAGTGCTCGAACTTGTAAGAGGGGTAATCTGTTCCGTATACGAACTCATCAAAGAACCAATCCATTTTGTGGTTGTGGCCCAGGTCCATGTCCGGCGTCATATATTTTTCCAACACAGCCTTGAAGTCCTCAGTGCTGGCCTGGCGGTTGGCATATGTCTTGGTGAAATCATGCATCATGGCTTTGAACTGCACGTCCGGATCGGCCGCGCGCGCCGCCATCATGAATCGGACCATCTGCAGGATGAAGGCGCCCTTGGGATAGAGCAGGCGGCGGCCGGTGTCAAAGCCGGTTCTCGCATTGTCCAACCGGTAGCCCATGGTCACCGGGCCGATATCAATCGCTCGGCGCCCTTCCTTATTTTTGTCCGTGAGAATTTTGCGCTCGTCCGCCCAGAACTTGTGGTACTCATCCAGGTTCTTAGTACCGTAAATGTATTGCAGGAACAGTGACGCGGACATGTCCGAAAACCCTTCGCTCATCCACTGGTCCCGATAGGAGTTGAACCCCACCATGTGTCCCCACCATTGGTGGGCGATTTCGTGCGGTCCCACCACTTTGAAATAGCCCGCGGCATCTCCCATGCCAATCTGGTGCCGCACTGTGGTGTCGAAAAAGTATGTAATCGGCAGATACACCAGACCCGGCCACGACTGTCCATAATTGGTTGCCGTCTGCTGGGTCATCGCCAGGCGCTTATACGGTGCTTCCCCAAAAAAGTCCGTGTATATCTCCACCGAAAACTGGGCCTCGCCCATCGCTTTCTTCATCAGGCCTACAGTGCTCATGTTTCCCATCGTATTGGTTATTCCTTGGCCTGGTGCTACGCCCGGCCCGTCGTCAAGGGCTTTGAGTCCGGCGACGAAGTCTGGTGGATCGGGATTGGCGAACGTTTCCAACAAGTATGGCTGCTTGAGCGGCTTGCCTTCTTCGCGTTTGAATTTACCGAAATTGAAGCCGGCGACGCTTTGTGGGAACTCAGATGTCCACTCCGTAATTGTTTCGTTGCCTTCATCAATCTTCTTCAACAGTTTGCCGGTCGCCACCATCGTCATGCCCTTGGGAACATGAAACGTCATCTCGTAAATGGCATAACTGCCAAAGCCCTGGCCCGGATACCAGTTCTCTCGTGCGACAGGATAATAGTTGCCTGAGCCTTCACTCCTGATCGCATCTTTGCCGCCGTATTTGGTGGTAATGGAGTAGCTCTCCCCTTTTTTCAGTTCGCGCGGCAAGACCACGGCGAAGTCAGGGTCCTCGTCCTTGTCTTCCTGAATGAATGCCAATTGCTCGCCATCCTTCCCGATCACCGAATCCACACGCAATGTCGGGAACAGGTCCAGCGGTACCACGCGCACGCCATCCTGCAGGGTTATGAAGGTGGTTTGGGCCGTGCCAGTGATGTGCGCGTTTTTGGCGATTGACGTATCCAGCTTCTGGCGCTGCACCGCTACGGTCTTGTTTTGCTCGTCGCTGTTGGCCGTTCCGTTGGCATATTCTTTCGCCAGATGAAAGCCGGCCCATATCCCGGCATGATCATCATCCCAGACTTGAAGGGAGACCTCCTCAGGGCTTACCAGAGGCGAGCCGTGCGAATCCACGTCATAAACAATCTTGTCGCTGTACTTCTTGCCCTTGATGAAAGCGGTGAACTTGCCGCCTGGTTGTGAACTCAACACATCTTCCAGCAGCCGCGCGGACAGGTTATCTCGCAGCTTTTTCTTCAGCTTTTGCTGTATATCGTTCAGAAGCCCGGCGGCATCGCCGGCTTCAGAAGTGGCATTGGCTACCGCAGCCTTGCGGATCTCTTCTTCGCTGCCATCGGTAAAACGGAATACGGCATGCGTAAACTGTTCGTCAAAGGGCTGGCCTTTGGTCAAAATGGCCAGATTCCGCCGCTCGACGTCCACCGGAGGATTGAGCGCAAAGCTGGCGTCGCCCAGAAAAACCGCACCGGTAATCTTGCCATTCACGGGCTCGACAAATTGGAACATACCATTCCTGAAAGTAAAGATTCCCGCTTCACGCGTCAGAGTAAAGTCTTTAACGTGCACTATCTCTTGTCCTAGTTTGATATTGCGCAGCTTGAGATATGTAGATTCATTGTTGGCCAGAGCGCGTGGAGCGGACGGAGTAGTTGCCGGTTGGGCTGGTCTGGTTTCGAGGGTTTGCGCAGCAGCCGCTCCAACAAAACACAGAGCAATCAAGCTAGCGACAAGGTGACGCGACATAAGGGTCTCCTTACGGAAGAGGAAAAAGTGGGGGGATGCGGAAAGATTATCCTCAAAAGCATCGAATTGCACAACCCGTGATTGCACTTAAAATCCCTAAGGTCTTCAGTGTGGCCTCAGCGCGAACGCAGGTAGGGGGTAACTGTTTGCACAACCGTAATGTTGCCGGATAAGCACTCGATGTGCGACATTATCGGTTCGCCTTGCTTTCCCGGGCAACAGCGCATTTGGTCTGGGAATCGAAAGGGGCGTCAGGGTGGTCCATGGCAAACAAGACTGAGAAACGAACATACGAGGAAGCTGTGAACTGGCTTCGAGAGCACGGATTTGACATCCTGGACGCTCCAGGCACTCAGAACCGTGTGTTCCTGAAGAAGCTGAACAGCTCCGCCGCTATCGAAAAAGCCGACGATGGCGGGGTCCGTCTCTTTGCCAAGCCAGGCATTTTGATCGGCAGTGAGATTTCTCGATTGGTGGACAAGGGTTATCAGAAATTTCTTAAAACCACGAAAACCGAAGTCCCCGCCACCGCCGACCATCTCCAGGCCCTGCACCAGTTTTCTGAAGAACTGCGCGAAGCCACGGGTGAAACCAGCCTTTATAACCAGTCGTTGGGCACAGTTAGCGATCGTTATACCTATGACCGCGTAGAGAACCGCGATCTTCCTGAAGGTCAACGTCCGCAACGCGCCTGGGAAGGCAAGAAAGCCTCTGGACGCAAGCCAGCCTAATTCGGCTCTCTTTTTTTGACAATCTACCTTCTAAACCCCTAGACTCTGTAGCTCTCTTACTGAGAGGGTAGTCTATTGCTCGTTTTGAAGGAGATTCCTACATGTTCCAGAAAACTATGCGGGTTGTAGCTGTGATGTGTGCTTTGGCCCTATTTGCTACGCTGGGCTACGCCCAAGGCACCACAGGCGCTCCGGCCACCAAGGACAAGAAGGGTGCAGCAGCTGATACGGGTACGAAGAAAACCAAGAAAGCTGATTTGGTCGATATCAATGCCGCCAGCAAAGAAGATCTCACGGCGCTTCCCGGCATCGGCGATGCCTACAGCCAGAAAATTATCGATGGCCGTCCTTACACCACGAAGCGCGATCTTTTGACGCGCAAAATTCTTCCTCAAGCTACGTACGATCAAGTTAAAGACAAGATCATTGCTCACCGTGCGGCAGGCACAGACAGCAAGACGGGTAAAAAGGGAGCAGCTAAGTAGAGACCTTTCGTGATGGCGGGGCGCCTCGCGCGGGGCGCCCTTTCTTCTTAACAGTCGCGCTTGCAACGGCAGTAGTCGCCTTTTCGGCCCACTTAACGCTGAAGACCGGTACGGCTTCGCTGCGGCCTTTTACCTTCAGCTCAGGCAGCCGTTCCAGATCAAAACTCTTGCCGAGTTTTTTTGCGGTAGATTCTGCAATCAGGATCTGCCCGCCCTTGGCGTTCGACATCAGCCGCTGCGCGGTATTTACTGTGTCCCCTACCACGGTGTAATCCAGGCGTCGCGGTGATCCAATGTTGCCGGCGATGGCATTGCCGGTATTTATGCCGATGCCCACCCGCAATTCTGGCCACTCTCTTGCCGCCGCGTCACGGTTCAGCTCAATCAGTAGGCGCTGGATCTGAATGGCTGAATTCACTGCGTTGGCCGCGTCTTTGCCTTTGGAAATCGGCGCACCGAAGACCGCCATCACTGCATCGCCAATGTATTTGTCCAGCGTGCCGCCATTGTCAAAAATTACGTCGGTTACCCGCGTGAAGTACTCATTCAGGATCTCCACCACCCGACCGGGCTCAAGGTTCTCACTCATTGGGGTGAAGCCCCGGATATCGGCAAACATGACCGTGACTTCCTGGTTCACGCCGCCAAGCCGGATGTCGGGGTTGGCGACTACCATTTCCGCAACTTCAGGGGATAGGAAGCGCTCCAGCGCTGAACGTTGCAGCGATTGCTGGGCAATCTTCTGATGCGCCACCGCATTATCAATCGCAGCGCCGGCCTGCGCGGCCACCAGAGCGAATACATTCAGCTCTTCCTGTGTGAAGGCAGAGGTTCTCTCCAGATTGTCGACGTACAAAACTCCGAACAAGCGTTCTGTTCCCAGCAGTGGGGCGCACATGGCGGAGCGCAGTCCAGAGATTTTCAGGCTTTCACTGGCGCTGAAGCGATCGTCGGCGCTCACGTCTTCAATGAGAATTGGTTGCCTTTCCTTGCGCATCAGTTCCAGAACGCTCTTGCTCAGGATGATCTGTGGACCGGGGTCCCCAGAGCGCGTCGGGTTTTCATGCGCCGAGGTAGTAGGACGGCTTCCCGCGCTTTTCTGATCGCGATACCGGACCTCGCTCTGCCGCATCACCTCTCCGTCTTCGTCGAACAACATGACAAAGCCGCGCTCCACGCCCTCGATCAGGCATGCCAGTGAAACCACCTGCTCGGAAATGTGTTCTATTGCCAGTTTGGAGTTCAGCGCCTTGCCTGCTTCATAAAGCACCGTCAGGAGATAGTTTTCCCGCTCCAGTTTTTTTACGCGGCCGGCCAGGTCGTTGAGCGCGCTGCTGGAAACCTCAGCCTGGCGGGGCAAGGTGGCCTGTTGCGAACGGCCCTGGATAATGTGGTTCAGCGTGGAGGGCCACTGGCCTCGACGTACTTGTATGCCCTTTTCATCCAGGCTTTCAAGGCGTAGAGTGTAACGGCCCACAATCGCGGTGTCGCCGCTCTTGAATTCGGTTTCCTGGCTGATTTTCTTGTCATTCAGGACGATGCCGTTGGTGCTGCCGCGGTCGGCAACGAAAATGGCATTGTCTTTTAGCTTGATGACCGCATGAAAGCGGCTGACGCTGGAGTCATTCAGTACAAGATCGTTGGCATTGCCCCGCCCTATAGTCGTGACGGGCTTGCTGAGTTCGAGGATTCCGTTTTTCCCGTCAGGAGAGGAAATAATAAGCCGGGCCATAAGACATGGTTACTGCTTCTCAAGGATCTCGTCAATGTTGACGATTTTGCCTTTTTGCACCCGTATGTTTCTGTGGACGCTCTTGTATCCGCTCATCTCCAGGACGATGCTATAAACACCGGGGTCGGCTGGCCATCGGGCATTGCTCTTCTTGGGAGCTGCTTTGCCGTCGATGACAATGTTAGCGCCTTCAGGATTCGTTCGGATATGCACCAGCCCTTTGCCTTCGGGAATCGTGTCTGTACCAAAGAACCGCCGCAGCAGGTTTGAACTCTTTCCCTCTTCTGCCTGGGCGCTCATGCTCATCAGCGTTGGTGAAAAGCTCAGGGTCTGTCCTTCAGAAAATGTTTCGTCAGTGGAAGCGTCCTTAAATCCAGTCTTCTTGACAGTAACCCGATGCGGCCCTTTTTCCACTGTAAGTTGAGCCGGAGTGGTCATACCGTTATCTTTGCCGTCAATCCAGACATTTGCGCCTTGAGGATTGCTGGTAACCACCAGCGTTGAGACCGCTGGGATCAGATCGGCGGACACGTCGACGCTCTTCCCTATTGTCGATTCCACCATGCGCGTCTGAGGTAAGAAACCGGCTTTGGTGAAGACAATCGTATGGTTGCCCGCGGCGAGATGGGACGCTGCGAACGGCGTGACCCAGTTCGGCTCGCTCCAGCCGTCAATCTCAACTTTCGCGCCATCCGGCTGCGATACCAGGTTCAACGCGCTCTGTTGAATGAAAACCTGATTCGGCGAACTGGTGGCTTTTACCGGTGTTGGCTGCTTCTGCGCGATCGTCTGCGCTCCTCTTTTGGTGGGAAAGAATTTGACTGTGGTGTCAGATGCCACCACTTCTTTGTCCTGAGGCGTGGGCACTGGTATGGCGATGGCAATTGGCTGTTGTTCGGCTTTCTGCTGCGCTTCCCGAGTTTTGGCCTGTTCCGCCAGTTGACGCATCTTCATTTGCGTCCGGTGGTAAGCGTAGCCGCCCATGGCGCAGCCCAGCACCAGGACCGTGGCAATCACAGCAAACAGCACGCTGCGCTTGCTGGAGATAATAGCTGTTGTAGGCCGGCGCACTGCAACGGGCCCCTTGGCTGGCGCCATGGCAGCAGCCACGGCCCTGCCTGCCCCGCCAGCAACAACTTTTACCGGAAGCACAATGGTTTTTTCCGGCTGGGCCACAGCTGGTCCAATTGCAGTGGTTGAGCCACTGCGAGCCGGGCCTGCCAGTTTGTAATTTTCAAGATCGCGGACCAGGTCCGCGCCGGTCTGATAGCGATCATCGGGCGCTTTGGCCAGAGCCTTGGTGACAATCGCACTCAAACCGGGATGGACGGTTACATCCAGATCGCGTGGCGTGATCGGGTTTTCGTTGACAATCTTGTAAATAATCGTAGTGACGTTCTGGCCGACGAAGGGCTTTTCCCCCGTTAGCATTTCATAAAGAATTACACCCAGGCTGAAAAGGTCAGATCTCCCATCCAATGGGCGCCCCTTCACCTGCTCTGGCGCCATGTAATTCGGTGTTCCCAAAACCTGGCCCGTGTTCGTGACCTGTCCGCCGGACTTGGCAATGCCAAAGTCCATGATCTTGATCGTGCCGTTGGCAGTGATCATGATGTTGGCGGGTTTTACGTCGCGATGAATGATCCCGTTGGAGTGCGCATAATCCAGGCCGCGAGAGATTTGCCGCGTAATCTGCACGATCTCTTCGGTCGCCAGTACGCGTTTTTCCGCCAGTAATTCATGGAGCGTGGTGCCTTCAATCAGCTCCATGGCGATATAAAAGATGCCATCCTGCTCGCCGGCGTCGTAGATGGTGACAATGTTGGGATGGTTCAAAACGCCGGCAGCGCGCGCTTCGTTTTGAAAACGGCGCACCATTTCCTGCGCGTCCAGGCCGTGGACGTCGAGCCGCATCGTTTTGAGCGCTACGGTCCGCCCGATGGTCGGATCCAGTGCCTTGTACACAACGCCCATGGCGCCGCGCCCAAGCTCACCGGTGATCTCGTATCTGCCAACCGTTTGAATAGACATCATGAGGGCTAAATCTTCTTATTTTTTGACTCAGTGGCGCCCTTGCTGTGTCTGGGGGAGAGACCTACAAACTGTATCGGCACTTCTCTGTTTGAAAGTTGCACACTCCGAGTCAGCCGAAAATAACCTATTCTGTTACTCCGGGTCAATCCGCGCGATGGTCGTGCATGTGACTTTAGTTTTCATTCCCTCCACGGAGAAAAACCTTAAGTCCCCGCCGAGGATCGCCTTACAATGCCTTCATGCGCACATACCTTCTTGCCTTGCTGCTTGTCCCTTTTCTGCTGCCAGCCCAGTCTTCCGTTCAACCCGCAACTGGCCAGAGCAGGCCTCTGGCCGGGCAAACTGAGGCCCTGCAGCAGGAGACACCAGGAGAGATGAAGGCCGACCTTGAGGAAGGCATCAAGCACATGCTCGTCTCCCAGGTAGAAGCCTGGAACCATGGGAAACTTGACGGCTTCATGCAGGGATACTGGCAATCGCCCGATCTCACCTTCTTTTCCGGCGGCACAATTACCCAGGGTTGGGAACCAACATTACTCCGCTACCGCCAGCGCTACCAATCCGAAGGCACGGAGATGGGAAAGCTGGAGTTCCAGGACCTGAATATTGATCTGCTCAGCAAGAGGTCTGCGGTGGTGACCGGTAAATGGCAGCTCACCATGTCGGATGGCAAGCAGCCGCATGGTCTGTTCACGTTGATCGTAAAAAGAATGCCGGGCGGATGGAGGATCGTGCACGATCATACATCATCAGCGGAATAGCAAGTGGATACTAGCGGCGTTTATGCGACTGCAAGCGTTGAAGCTCCCGATAGGCTTCGCTCTTGGACATACCACGCTCTTTGGCCACGATTTTTAGCGCTGCATTCTCGTCAAGCTGCTGTTCGCGCATGATCTCTTCCACCCGATGTGCAACATCTTGCTTGAGCGGCTGTCGCGCGTGTTCTTCGCTCTTGCCGATCAACAGCGTCATCTCGCCTTTTAGCTCACGTCCCTGCAGACGGCTCATAACTTCCGCCGCCGTTCCCCGGATAAATTCTTCATGCAGCTTCGTCAGTTCGCGCGCCAGCACCACAGGCCGGTCCGTTCCCAGCACCTCGACGATGTCTTGCATAGTCTCGACGATCCGATGCGGCGCTTCATATACCACAACCGTGCTCTTCGCAGCGCGGAGCGATTCCAGCGTCGTCCGCCGCTGGCCGGATTTGGCGGGCAGGAAGCCGAGGAACTGAAAGTTGTCTGTTGGAAGACCGCCGGCAGCCAGGGCGGCAATCAGCGCTGACGGGCCCGGTATGGGAACCACTGCGAAGCCCCGCTCAATCGCCAGCCGGATCACGCGATATCCGGGATCGGATATGCCCGGCATGCCCGCATCGGAGACCTGGGCCACATTCAGTCCCTGCGCCAGCTTCGCCACCAGTTCTTCCGCGCGCGCAGCTTCATTGTGCTCGTGATAACTGATCATAGGCTTGTTGATTTGGTAGTGCTGTAGCAGCTTGGCCGTGTGGCGCGTGTCCTCACAAGCAATCAGGTCAGCTTCCCGCAGCACCCGCACCGCTCGATACGTCATGTCTTCCAGGTTGCCGATCGGAGTGGCAACCACATATAACGTGCCGCGTTTTGTGTCTCCGGCCATTTTGAATTCGATTTCCGGCGGTAAGCATAGCATCAGCACGGCGCCTCAATGCGCGGCAGGGCTCAACCTGGCAATCTTTTCATGCCGGCTCTCTCTGCTAAAATCTGGTCTGAAACAACTTCCCACTTTGAGGGTGTCCTGCGTGCCTCTTTACGAGTATCAGTGTAAAAAGTGCAAACACAAATTTGAAAAGATCCAGAAGTTTTCCGATCGTGCAATCAAGAAGTGTCCGGAATGCGGCTCGCCGGTTGAAAAGGTGATGCATGCTCCTTCTGTGCAGTTCAAGGGCAGCGGCTGGTATGTGACCGACTACGCCGGCAAGAAAAGCGGAACGCCCTCGTCCGATGGCGCATCAGAAAAAGCCGATAAGAAAGAAAGCACCGGGGCAAAAGAAACTGCCGAGCCCAAGGAGACGACCGGCGCCAAGGACAAGGACACCAAATCCAGGAAATCCGAAAGCAAAAAAGCTAAGGAGTGAAACGAGCTTTCCTCCGCTCATCCACTCCTATTCTTGAACCAGCGCGGAGTGCTGCATCTCGCGCACGAGTCGTTTAAGCCAACTCCATTTATGCTGCTTTCTTCCGTGGGACCTTCGCTCCCTTCTTGCGCGCCTTGGAAAGCCCAATCGCTATGGCCTGCTTCCGGCTCTTGATCGGATGTTTCTTTGAGTGCTTGCCTGAGCGCATGTGATGCATCTCTGTGCGCACCTCCTGGCCGGCTTTCTTGCTGTACTTGCGTCCGCTGGATTTCTTCTTCGAACTAGACTTCTTCGTTGCTGCCATTTTTATCCCCCTGTACCGTGAGACGAAAAAAATACGGCCGGGGTTGGCAAGCCGTTATTTAACTCGGGGAACACTGCCCCAAACAATTGGCCGCGAAACATGCGAATCACAAATTACATGTGTTCATCACACTTCGCGGCCACGTGAACCCGCTGCTTATGCTGAATGCTTCGTAGGCGCCGGTTTTGCCGCGGCTCGTCCACTCACGGTGAAGGTCATCTTTCGGCTGGAGACATCGGCATCCGCCACAACGTGGTCACCGTGCAAAATCTCGCCTTCCAGGATCTTCAACGCCAGCGGGTCCTGGATCAGCCGCTGAATGGCTCGTTTCAGCGGACGCGCGCCATAAGCCCGGTCATAGCCTTCCATGAACAGCAGCTCTTTGGCTGGCTGAGTAAGTTCGATTGTGATTTTGCGGTCAGCCAAAAGCTTGCGCATATCGTCCAGCCTCAACTCGATGATATGCGTGAGCTGCTCTTCGCCCAGCGGTTTGAAGACAATGATATCGTCCACGCGGTTGAGGAACTCCGGCCGGAAGTGCTGACGCAGCGCTTCCATCACATGATCGGTCGCCTCGGCAAAAGCCTCCGGCGAACTCACACCTTCGGCCTGCAAATAGCTGGCGCCGAGATTGGACGTCATGATGATTACCGTATTCTTGAAATCCACCGTGCGGCCCTTCGAGTCAGTAAGCCGCCCGTCATCAAGAATCTGCAGCAGAATATTGAACACATCAGGATGCGCTTTCTCGATTTCATCAAAGAGAATTACGCTGTATGGCCGGCGGCGCACCGCTTCCGTGAGCTGTCCGCCTTCGTCATAACCGACGTATCCCGGTGGCGCACCGATCAGCCGGGCCACGGCGTGCTTCTCCATGTATTCGGACATATCTATGCGGATCATCGCGTGCTCATCGTCAAACAGAAATTCCGCCAGCGCCCGCGCCAGCTCCGTCTTGCCGACGCCCGTTGGCCCCAGAAAGATGAACGAGCCAATCGGTTTGTTAGGATCGCCCAGGCCGGCGCGCGATCGCCGAATCGCATTGGCCACCCGCTCCAGTGCTTCGTCCTGACCCACCACACGCTGCCGCAAGCGGTCTTCCATGCTCACCAGCTTACGGACCTCGCCTTCCAGCATCCGGGAAACCGGTATGCCGGTCCACTTGGAAACAATCCGGGCCACATCCTCTTCATCCACTTCTTCCTTCAGCATGCGCCGCTGCTTGTCGTCGGCCTGCGCACTTTGCCGGACCAGCTCCGCTTCCGCCTGGCGCAGCTCGCCATAGCGGATGGCTGCCACGCGCTCCAGGTTTCCGGCGCGCTCGGCCTGCTGCTCCTCAATCTTCAACTGCTCGATCCGCTCCTTGAGCTGACGGATCCGGGTAATCGCTTCTTTCTCCTCTTTCCAGCGGACCTTCAATGCATTGGCCTGCTCGCGAATCTGCGCCAGCTCGCGCTCCACCACGGTCAAGCGCTCGCGCGAATTGGGGTCGTCTTCCTTCTTAAGCGCCTGCTTTTCGATCTCCAGCTGAGTTGCCCTGCGCTCCAGCTGATCAATCTCCGTGGGCATGGAATCGATCTGGATGCGCAGTGAGGCCGCGGCTTCATCGATCAGGTCAATGGCCTTGTCCGGAAGGAAGCGGTCGGTAATGTAACGATGCGACAATGTTGCGGCCGCGACAATTGCCGAGTCCTTGATGCGCACGCCGTGGTGCACTTCATACTTTTCCTTTAGGCCACGTAAGATGGAGATCGTGTCTTCCACCGTCGGTTCGCTCACGTACACCGGCTGGAATCGCCGCTCCAGGGCCGCGTCTTTCTCAATGTACTTGCGGTATTCATTGAGCGTGGTCGCGCCAATCGCGCGTAGCTCACCACGGGCCAGCGCCGGTTTCAGCATGTTGCTAGCATCGATGGCGCCTTCAGACGCTCCCGCACCCACCAGCGTATGCAGCTCGTCAATGAACAGGATGACCTTGCCGTTCGAGTCCTCAATCTCCTTAAGCACCGCTTTCAGGCGGTCTTCAAATTCCCCGCGATATTTCGCTCCTGCCAGCATAGAACCAAGGTCCAGCCCGACCACGCGCTTGTTCTTCAGGATTTCCGGCACGTCTCCGGAGATAATCCGCTGCGCCAGGCCTTCCACAATGGCGGTCTTGCCCACGCCAGGCTCGCCGATCAGCACCGGATTGTTCTTCGTGCGGCGTGAAAGCACCTGCACTACGCGACGGATCTCCTCATCTCGCCCGATCACCGGATCGAGCTTGCCCCGCCGCGCCAGCTCGGTCAGGTCCTTGGCATAGCGCTCCAGCGCCTGATATTTGCCTTCAGGATTTTGGTCGGTCACGCGTTGCGAGCCGCGCACAGCGGTCAGGGCTTTCAGGATCGCGTCGTAGGTGACGCCCGCGGCTGCCAGCAACTGCCGTGCCTCATTGTTTTTGTCCTTGTCCCGCGCCATGGCCAGGAGCAAGTGCTCCGTGGAAACATATTCGTCCTTGAAGTTGTCGGCTTCCTTGAACGCCTGGTCCAACACCCGCGACATCGCGGCAGAAAGGTGCGGCTGCGCCGCCTCGCCGGACACTTTGGGCAAATGGTCAATCCGCTCCATCACCTGGGACTCAAGAGTCGCAGGGTTCACGCCCAACTTGGTCAGCACGGGCACAACAATGCCTTCCGTGTCGCGCAGCAGCGCGGCCAGAAGGTGCAGCGGAAGCATCTCAGGATTGCCGTTCTGGCCTGCCAGCTCATTGGCTGCCTGGATCGCTTCTTGCGCCTTGATTGTGAATTTGTCCCAACGAATTGCCATATATTTCTCCGCTTTAAGTTATTGTCTCTCTCGCCCGGATTCTTTGCCCTCGCCTTCTGTTCGTTCGTCTTAAGGAGAGTACAAAAACCGCTACATACTGGGAATGAAAAAGCGGGAGATGATTACCTCTCCCGCCTTCGGATGCCATTCCTGGTGAACCAGTGTCCCGTTCTTATGCCTGCAGGGTCTTCCCGATGCCGACTTTGATCTGCTTTGGCTTGGCCTCTGCCTTTTTGGCCAGGATAATTTTCAGAATGCCCTTTTCATAGCTGGCCTCAACCTTGTCCGAGTCTACAGTCTTGGGCAGCTTGAAAGTGCGGACGAAGGAGCCATACCGGCGCTCGATGCGATGGAAGTTTTCTTCCTTTTCTGCCTTCTCAAATTTGCGCTCGCCCTGGACGGTCAAGGTATCGTTCTCCAGGCTAATGTTGAGGTCTTCTTCATTCAGTCCGGGAACCTCGAGCTTAAGCACCAGGTTCTGCTCGTCTTCGTAAACGTCCACTGGCGGGACAAAGCTTCCAGCGGCCAACTGCTCTTTACCACCGCTGGTCTCCGCGAAATTCTCAAAAAAGCTGGCCAGTTCGCGGAAAGGGTCAATTCGGGTAATCATGGTCATTTCAAGTCCTCCAAATGAAGTTGAATTTAAGAATGTGTCACTCACGCGAATTTAGATGTTTAATGAGTACATAGGAATCATAAAATGTGAGTGCATTATTGTCAATTACTGCATATAGAAATATTTATCTTATTTTCAATGATTTACAAATATGGAGTTTCTGGCTTGGGTACATCCGAAGGCAGATTCAGGCTACGAGTCGAAAGCAAACGATCAAATGGCCATAAGGACAAAGCATTTCAGGTAGTAGGTCTCCGGCACTCCCAGCAGAATTGGGTGGTCTTTGGCTTGAGCATGCTTCTCCACCAGACGGATTGAGCGATGCGCATCTTGGGCCGCCTCGGTCAGCATGATCAAAAAATCTTCTTCGCTTACCGCGGAGGAACACGAACACGTCACCAGAACTCCCCCTGGCTTAAGCATCTTGATGGCCCGCAGGTTCATTTCTTTGTAGCCCCGCATGGCCGAGGGCAGATGCTTCTTTGACTTAGCAAAGGCCGGCGGATCCAGCACGATCACATCATATTGGCGGCCGGCGGCAGCATAATCCTTCAAAAGGTCAAAAGCGTTGGCCTCAATCCACTCGATTTCAGGCTTGCCTGCAGCGGCGTTCAGCTTTTCGTTTTGTTCAGCCACTTCCAGTGCCTCACGCGAAATGTCCACAGCCGTTACTCTCTGGCACACGCCTGCCAGGTGCAGCGCAAATCCCCCCTGATAGGTGCATACGTCCAGAGCATGGCCGCGGGCGTATTTCGCCGCGATAACGTAGTTTTCTCGTTGATCAAGAAACGCACCGGTCTTCTGTCCGCTCAGCGCGTCATAGTGAAATCTCACGCCATTCATCGTGAAAGTGGTCTCGTGGCGGCTGCCGTAAGCTAAGCCCGAGTTCATCACCGGCAGTTGCTCAAGATCGCGGATGCGCTCATCCACGCGCTCCACAATGTGGTCTGCCTGGGCCAACTCCCGAACCGTATCGATAATTATCTTTTTTCGTTGCGGCCTGTCCCATGCCTGCGCCAGCACCTGGAGCGTATAAACTTCGCTGTAGCGGTCAACAATCAGTCCAGGAAGCCGGTCCGCCTCGCTGAACACCAGGCGCCAGGCATCGGAATCTCGCACAATCTTCTTCCGATACGCGATAGCTTCGGCGACTCGTTGACGCAGCAGGCTCAACAACTCTTCTTCAGAATTGAGCGCTTCATGGCCCAACATGCGCAGCCTGATCTGCGAGGACGAACTGTATATTGCCGAGCCTAGAATCTTGTTCTTCGGCCCCATCACATGCACCAAATCGCCCGGCTGCACGCCCGCCTGGTGCAAAACATCGGAGGCGTAGACCCAAACGTGGCCGCTACGGAGCCGCGCAGCCGCCCGTTCGTTGATAATTACTTTCTGTGGAGAGGAGTTTGCCATCAAGCAAACAGAATATAGGAAGGAAGATTACTGCGTAGGCGTAGTTTCAGACGCGACCTCAGCCTCAGTCTCGGCGTCGGCTTCCGCGCCACGCGCTTTGCTCTTCTTCTTTGCCGGCTCCTGCGGAGCAGCAGGTTCATGGGCCGGATCGTAAAACAGGATACGTCCGCATGAGCTGCAGGTAACAATCTGTTCGTTGGTGCGGATTTCCTGCCAATTCTGCGGCCGCAGCATCACAAAGCAAGACATGCATTTCTGGTCGCGCGCCTCAGTAATGGCCGATTTACGCTGCCGCATCACGCGGTCATAGTGCGCCAGTGGGCTGTCACTCACGCCGGAACGTAGCTGCACGCGCTTTTCCTGAAGGCCGGCCAGCAGCTTTTCGTCTTCAGCGGTGCGTACTCGTGCGGCGTTCTTTTCTTTCTCTACATCCACGGCTTCAGCTCTCAGCTCCGCTTCCGCGCGCTTAAGGGATTTTTCCTCGTTTTCAAGTGAGATCATCAGCTCCAGGATCCTGTCCTCACAGCCGCTGATCTGCTTTTCCGCGAACTCCACCTCATGCATCAGGGCGCGGTACTCGTCATTGGTTTTGACGCTGGAAGACTGGCTGCGGTATTTGGCGATCTTCTCCTGGAACCCTTTAATATCGGCTTCCAGCTGGCGACGGCTAGCCTCATTGCTTTTCACCTGACTTTTGGCCTTTTCCACCGCGGCTTTATGCTCTGCCAGCTTCTCTTCAATGGCCGCAACGCGTTTAGGGAGAGCAGCCACCTCTTCGGTCAGCCGCACCGCTTCGCGGTCTACTTTTTCCAGCTCGATGAGTCTTTCCAGGTCGGGGTTCATGGGAAGGGGCTAGCCTTGATTTTAACACGCACAAACGGCCATTCAGGGCGTCAATTGGCCCATTAACTAGGTTTTTCTACTGATTGTGGCCTCTGACTGGCATGATTAGACTCAGCAAACTATGCTGGTGGAAATTACAAGGTTGCTGGTAGGAGTTCTGATTGCGATTTTCCATCGCCCGCTGGCCTGCGGAATCATGAAACAGGAGCGGGTGCTTGATGGCTATTTCCGCCGCCGCGGCGTTCATCTCCCCGAACCGCCCAGCGACACCACTGCCCAGAACCTCTACTTCATCATCGGAATCTTCATCTGCTTGTTTGAGGTTGGACGGCTCTGGTTCTCGATGAATACCTAAGCCTCATCCCGCTGCCGACCATCCGCAACAATTAAAATTCAACTTAGTCTCTAGGCATAGGTGGCGTGGGCGGCGATGTGCCGCGCAGGGCAAACCGCGCGATCAATAGCAGCACAATAGCGCCCCAGCCCAAATAGCGGGCAATTTCATGTGTATGCGGATCAGGTGAGCGCAGCATTACAACCGAAGCAATCACGGCCGCAAGAGCGACGGCTATAGCTATCCAATAAGCCGGAGGCCTGTTTCCCATGGTCTCATTTATACGCTTCAGACCGGCAGAAGCAAAATTGCGAGGGCGCGCCGATAAACGCCCCCTCTAAATTTGCCGTGGCTTCTAGTGCTTTTTTCCCGTGTTCCCGCTTCCAGCCTGCGCTGGAACTCCTTCAGACGGCTGGTTGTGGTAGTTGGGGAATGCCGGACGCTTGGCGACCGGCAGCGGATTCTTCTTAAGCGAATCCATCACCAGCGCAACCGCTTTTTCCAGCTGCGGATCATGTCCGCCAACCCACTCTTTCGGAGTGATTTCCACCTCGACATCCGGCGTTACGCCATGATTCTCCACATCCCAATCGCCATTGCGGTTATAGAACGCCACCCGCGGCGCCGTAACGCTACCGCCATCCATGAGTTGCGGGTAGTCGTAGATTCCCACCAGTCCGCCCCAAGTGCGTGTGCCCACTAGTGGTCCGAGCTTGGCATCGCGGAAGTACCACGGCAGCGCGTCGCCGCCCGAGCCGGCATACATGTTGATAATCATGGCTTTAGGTCCAAAGATTGCTCCCACCGGAGTGGTAAAGTCCTGACCTTCGCGCGTCATCCAGTAGTTTTGCAGCGGACGGCGCAGATAGTCGATCATGTAATCCGCCGCCGCGCCGCCGCCGTTGAAACGCTCATCAATGACTGCGCCTTCACGCCCGATCTGGGCAAAGAAGTAGCGGTTGAATGAGGTGTATCCGCCAAAACCTGTATCCGGCAGGTAGACGTATGCCACGCGCCCGCCGCTGAGCTTATCCACTTTGTGCAGATTGCCTTCAATCCATGCCCGGTTGCGCAGCGCAGCTT
>JBARMK010000247.1:0-12603 GCA_049802395.1 Candidatus Angelobacter sp. | reverse complement strand
GTGCTGCCCAGGAAGCTGGTACTACCTCCATAGACAACTGTGATGGAATGGCTTCCTCGGCTTAGGCCGGAAGTAGCAAGCGTCGCCTTGCCGGAGGAATTCAAGGTTTTGGTGCCAAGTGTGGTGGTTCCGTTTTTGAACGTAACCGTGCCCGTGGGAATGGCCGTACCCGGCGAGTTCGCTGTTACCGTCGCCGTAAAGGTTACAGTCTGGCCTCTGCGTGAGGGATTCAACGATGAAGTCACCGTGCTGGTGGTTCCATCCTTGTTTATTACCTGCGTCAACACCGAAGACGTGCTGGGGTTAAAAGTGGAGCTGCCATTGTAAGTGGCCGTGATGGAATGTGACGCCACGCTCAGCGTTGCAGTGGAGAAAGTTGCGTTGCCGCTGGCGTTAAGGTTTGACGTTCCCAGCGTAGTCGTGCCGTCCTTGAACGTGACCGTGCCCGTGGGCACGCCGCCGCTGGAGGTCACTGAAGCGGTGAAGGTCACCGATTGGCTGAATACTGAAGGATTAGCCGAGGAACTCACTGTGGTGGTTGTGTTGAAGGCATTCTGCACCGTCTGCACCGTGCTGCCGCTGCTGGCTGCGAACAAAGAATCGGACGCGTAAGTGGCAGTAATGGTGTCACTGCCCACGGCCAGCGTTGAGGTGCTGAAGGAAACCACCCCACTCGAGTTGACAGGCGCCTGCGCCAGAATCGTATTGCCCTGCGCGAAGGCGACTTGCCCGGTGGGCGTGCCAGTGGCCGGCGGGACAGCAGCGAGCGTCGCCGAGAATGTAACCGACTGGCCATTCGTGGATGGATTGGGCGTGGATGTAAGCGCCGTAGCCGACGCCCCCGCATGAATGCTCTGCACCAGCGATGAAGTGCCTGCACTGAAGTTCGAGTCGCCACTGTACTGCACGGCAATAAAATGCTGGTCGGCAGTCAGCGTCGAACTGTTAAATGTCGCAGTCGCAGTGCCACCGCTGCCTGTCAGCGGCACGTTAGACGCCAGCGTCGTATTGGTGGTTTGCAGCACGCCATTCACCACCGCGTAAGTCGTATCAGTAAACGTAACCGTCCCGGTGGGCGTGATGCCGGAAGTGCCGGTGTTGTTGACAGTCGCGGTAAAAGTCAGCGATTGTCCAACCACATCCGAGCGCACGTCCGGCGTAGAAGAAGTCACCGCCACGCCAACTCCGTTCAGACTCCCCAGCGCCCACATGGTCCCACCATTGAGCGTAAACACCGTTCCGTCCGGGCCAATCACCGTTGGCACATAAGGTTCACCCACACCCGGCCCAAGCGTTACCCATTCACTCAGCGAATTCGTCACCAGGTTCCAGCGATAGGTGCGGCCATCTTCGCTGGGCGTGAAGATGCTGTTGGTAGCCGGATTGACGGCAGCAGTGTTAATGCACCACTCGCGCACCGCCAAAGGCAGGCTGGTAGAGCGGTTCTCCACGTCAGCCGTGGGCCCGATCACCGTCAGCACCTCCCGCATAATCAGCATGCCGTTGGACGAGGAGTGCGCGTCGACCTGGGTCGCGTTGGGATCGAGCAGCGCGATCCGGTTCACCCCGTCCGCGCTGTCACCTCCGGCATTCGCGTAGTTGTTGTACTTGCTGAAGATCAGATAGCTTGACGTTCCCCTGTACGAGGGCGCCATGCTTGCAGGCACAATGGCCGCCGTGTTGTCCCAGCCAAATCCTCCCGGAGGATGTTCCACCGTGAGATCAGAGCTGAAGTGGAGCATGAAGCCGCGCGAACCGTTGAACGGGTTGCCAAGAATTCCGAAGTACACGTCGCCATCCGGGCCCACCATGGGCGACGCCGTGCTGTCATCAAAAATGTCGGCGTTGTTGGCGTTATTGCTGCGCGGGTCTTTCAGGAACACTTTGAATTTGGTCGCCAGCGTGGTGCTATCCAGTCCCAGCAGGTAGCCGTAGGTGTCGCTGCTCGCGCCTTTCACCGCCACATAGACCGTGCTGCCATCGTTGCTCAGGGCAGGACCGGAGTTATGGGTATCGCGTCCAATGTTGGCATCATTGGCCGCCGTTCCCGCCAGAACAAAGGTCGCATTGCCGTTGGGATCAATGCGGGCAAAGCCGCTCTGGGTGGTATTGAGCGGCGCCGGAGCCGTCCCCTGCACGCGAAAGCCAAAGAAGACGTCCCCACTGCTGTCCGAGGTAATCGGCGTATTGATAAACACCGTAGAGTTGAAGGCCGCAGCGTTGGCCTGATAGTTGGCCAGCGTGGTGTAAAACACCTGCTGCACCGGCGCGCCGTGGCTTACTGAGTCGGGGTTATCAATGTAATAGATGGTCCCGCCGTTGCCGGGATAATAAAGACGCGTATCCACGGAGTTCACGGCCAGCGCAGGCTGGTAGGGAAGAATCCAGTTGTGCGAGGGCTGCGTGTAATCCGTGGTCAGCGAGTACAGCGCCGTGCCGTTGGCGGCGTTGAAGACGTTGATCTGGAAGCCGCTGTTCGCGCCCGTTTTCTGGGGCACGATGATGGTGTTGGCCGGCGTTAGCAAAGGCGCGCCATAGTGGGCCAGCGCCCCAGTATTGTTCAGGTCAATGGATGCGGACCAGTGGATGGCGTTCAGGTGCTGGGCAGTTGGATTGTAGATAGCCGTGTGCTGGGCGTTGCCGCCGAAGGTTGAGACAATCGTCTGAGCTCTCGCGTGGCCGGCCACAGCAAGTACAAACGCGAAACCAATGATTACCAGTGTGCTTTTACGCATAAAAATCCTTTCTTTGAGAGAGTCTGTGTTTCTTCCGAGATACATCCCGTGCAGAACCCGAGGGAGGAATCCCTGCGGTTGTTTAGAAAAACGGGAGCAGGGACAGTTTCCCTATCCAGTCTCTGCTCCGGTTTTCGGGCTTCCTGTAGCATGTTCTGTGGTTCCCTGGAAACTAGCCGCCCGTTGTTCCGCTGTTTAGAACGGCGCAGTGGTCGTGCCGCTGTTGTGGCCGATCTTCAAACCCACGGTTGCCGGATTAGGGCCAGTGATGCTTACTCCGTGTACGTCAAATACAAAATCAAACTGCGTGCTGCTGCCGTGCTCGGCCTGGATATTGAAATTGACTTTGAAGCCGTTGACCGTGCCGTTAAAGACAAAGTGCATGTTTCCGCCTACCTGCTTGAAAGAACCTGCGGGAATGGTGAGCGAAAAATTGTTGGCGGTAAGCGTAAGCGGCTGGTGCGCCAGATCGATGCCGCCGGTATTTGCGCCCAGGGCGAAATCGCCCTGTTCATGCAGGTTGTTGTTGATGACCAGGTTTTCGATGGTGAGGGTCGCTAACGGCGCGTGCAAAGGGGCGATAGCGATAACCTGGTTCCCGCTTCCCACCCCTACAGTGGCCACGATGTTAGTAGTCGAGGTGTCAATCACCGAGACTGTGTTACTACCAAGGTCTGTCACGTACAGGAACGCACCATCGGGCGTGATGGCTACGGCATTGGGCAGTGATCCGGCGGGAATTGAGGAAGGCTCTAGGGTATTGGTGGCAGTATCAATCACATCTACGTTGTTAAACAAATCCGCTATGTAAACGCGGCTTCCATCCGGCGTGATCGCCAGGCCATCCAGAAGTCCCGCGCCCGGTACAGATACCGTGGCAGAGACAGTATTGCTGGCCGTGGAGATGACCGTTACCAGATTGCCATTCCCCTCGGGTGAAACATAGACGAAATCGCCTGCCGGGGTGACGGCCAGGCCTGGGCTCGCAATTTCAACACCGCCCGAATTCACTGAGATGGGACCCGCTGAGATCGTGTTGGTGGCAGTGGCAATCACTGACACGAAACCCAAGCCCAGAACGTAAGCATGGGCGCCATCGGGCGTGACAGCTACGGAGGTCGGCTGCGTTCCCACGGGAATGGTGGCTATCACGCTGTTCGTCGCGGTACTGATCACCAGGACGTCGTTGTTACTGACGTCCGGCACATAGAGGCTGCTGCCATCCGGCGTGATCGCCAGGACCTGCGGACGACTGGGCAAAGCGCCGGCGGGCAGCGCAACCGTGGCAACTACGGTATTGCTCGCTGTATTAATCACTGAGATAGAACTGCCACTTTGGTTTGTGACGAACGCGCGCGTGCCGTCCGGCGAAAAAACCACCCCGATCGGAAACCCGCCAACTACAATGGTTGCGGTTACGGTATTGGTGGAGGTGTCAATCACGGAAACGGTATTGTCGTTCGAGTTGGCTACATAGGCCACGGTCTGCGCTTGGAGTGCCGATGCAAGCAGGAGTAGTGGAATCAGCTTCTTGAACATAGTCATTGTCCTTTCTCAAAACTGAGAATTATGTAATTGGGTAAATGAAAACCTTTCCTTTGATCTTGGAACCGGAAGCAGGCGATTTTGAGAAGTAACAGCGTCTGCTTCCGATCCTGGTTTCACTTGTCAGCTAGTTAGCTTCTTTTGCTGGGTTTGCTCTTGCTTTTACTAATTGCCAACTACTAACTACTGAGTACTAACGGCTGGTTTCCTAAAACGGCGCTGTAGTCGTGCCGCTGTTGTGGCCGATCTTCAAACCCACGGTTGCCGGGTTAGGACCGATGATGCTCACTCCGTGCACGTCAAACACAAAATCGAATTGGCTGCTGCTGCCGTGCTCAGCCTGGAGATTGAAATTGACTTTGAAGCCGTTGACCGTGCCGTTAAAGACAAAGTGCATGTTCCCGCCTACCTGCTTGAACGAGCCCGCGGGAATGGTCAGCGAGAAGTTGTTAACGGTAAGCGTGAGCGGCTGATGCGCCAGATCGATGCCGCCGGTGTTCGCGCCCAGGGTGAAGTCGCCCTGCTCATGCAGGTTGTTGTTAATGACAAGATTTTCGATGCTAAGGGTCGCCATCGGAGCGCTCAGGTTGGCAATCGCGATGCCAACGGGAAGGAAATTCCCTTGCACCGTGGCCACAACGCTATTTGTGGAGGTGGCGATGACCGATACTGTGCCGTCAAAAAAGTTTGTAACATAGACCAGCGAGCCATCCGGGGTAATAGCTACGTCGGTAGGGCCTTGACCGACTGGAATCGCGAAAGGCTCTATGGTATTGGTGGCAGTATCAAGCACGAACACTATGTTCCTGGCGTCCGATATGTAGACTTTGCTTCCATCCGGCGAGACCGCAAGGCTCGAAGGGAATTCTCCTTGGCCCTGCACAATCGGCAAATCCACTCTTGCCACAACAGTGTTGGTGGCTGTGGAAATGACGGAAACGGGATCGTTGTTTCCGCCAGCCACGTAAACAGCAGCCCCGTCGGGCGAAATGGCGAGCCCCGCAATTTGACCGAAATTGTTCTGAGTCGCACTGACCTGGATGGGGCCCGCAGAGACTGTGTTGGTGGCTGTGGCAATCACGGACACAAACCCCTCGCGCAGGATGTAAGCGTGAGCACCGTCAGGCGTGATGACCGCTGCGGTAGGTGACGGCCCAACGGGGATGGTAGCGACTACGCTGTTGGTCGCGGTGCTGGCCACCAGTATGTTGTTGCTACCTGGATCCGGCACATAGAGATTCTTGCCGTCCGGGGTGATCGCCAGAAATGTCGGAAATGCGCCGCCGGGAAGAACTATGGTGGCGATAACCGTGTTGCTGCCCGTATCGATCACGGACAGCGTAGCGTCGTTGATGTTGGAGACGTAGGCACGAGTGGCGTCGGGTGAAAACACCACGCCGCTCGGCTGATTTCCCACCGCAATGGTTCCGGTTATGGTGTTCGTGGAAGTGTCTATCACGGCAACCGCGTTGGCATCGAGCCGGTTACATACGCCACGGTTTGGGCGTGAAGTGAGGTGAACGCGAGAGCTGCGGTGAGCAGGCTGAGAACAATAAGGCGCAGGAAGCCGGAAACTCTGTTCCGATTTCCAGAGGTTTTGCTTAATTGGACTTGCATGGTCTTTCCTCTTTTCAAAGAACCGGCAGCGCTTGACGCTTTTGAGGCTATGCAGCCCTTCAGGCTTATAAGCTGCAAGCTCGCGAAGTTACTTCTATTGCCGGCGCGCGGACGAAGGGACGGGGTCGCTTGAAGTTGCGGCGCAGCGGGTGCGCCAACTTATGCGACACGGTTGTTATCAATAGTTAGGTTGAGAGATGTTCGCCGATGAGAACGAAGAATGTCTGTTCAATTTTGAACATTGACGATCAAATTAGAAAACTTTTTAAGAATTAAAAAATTCTTTTACAACTCGTCACAATGCCGGAGGTTCACTGAAGCCCGGTTGCTCTTTCCGCCTGCTTTTCTATCTCTCGGCTACCTCGAAGCAGCGAGAAAACTGCATCCAGCAAACAAAGAAAATTAAGTTTCCTCTTATCTTCCCAAAATGGCACCTAATGATGATATTTACCAGTTTTTTACGTGCGGTCCTATTCCGCGGATGTACTATCCGTCTTCTTAGGTTGGCGCCTATGAAAGCCAAGTTCGATCCGCACGTCGGCAATGGAAAGAGAGTCTGGTTTCCTCCGCAACTCCTGCTGCAAATCACTGAGTCGGGCGCAAAGATCCAAGGATATCGGCAAAAGCAAATCATCTTTTCCCAGGAAGATCCTGCGGTCGCGCTTTTTTTCGTCCGCCAGGGCCGGGTCAAGCTCACGATTTTTTCCAGTGAAGGGAAAGCCGCGACAATTTCCATTCTGGATAAAGGCGACTTCCTGGGTGAAGAATGCCTTGTTCCCCATCACTCCATGCGGCTGGCCAGCGCCGTCGCCATTACTGATTGCTCATTGCTCCAGATTGAAAAAGACAAAATGCTGGCCGCGCTGGATAGCGACCGCGCTCTGGCCCGGTCTTTCACCTCGTATCTCCTCACGCGCAAGGTCCGGGCCGAGGATGGTCTCGCCGACCAACTCTCTCATTCCAGTGAAAAGCGCCTTGTCCGGCTGCTCCTCTTGCTGGGCGCTTCAGGCACGAACGGCAAGGTAAAACACAACCTTCCCGAGATCAGCCAGGAAGTCCTGGCCGAAATGGTTGGCACAACACGCCCGCGCATCAGCTACTTCATGACGAAATTCAGAAAGCTGGGATTGGTCGATTATCGTGGCGGACTTCGCGTGAGCAAAGAACTTCAATATGTTCTGCGATGATCTCGGTTCGACTCTTGTGCAACCTCAGCAGGGTCTACCGGTGCAGATCAAACGAGCTAACCATTCAAATTGAACAGCTTGGGATTGGCAGAGCGGATACCCGTTCGGAGCACCTTAAGTCGATTTCGTAGCTGGCAAAACTTCAATTTCAACGGCTTTTCAATACTGCCTTTGCGCTGTTCGTTGGTGGACTAGTATTACTTCTTCGCATCCTTCCACGTGGGCAGCCCGATTCTATTCTGTGGGGAGCGCCAGATTTCCGCTGAGCAGGTTTGTGGTAATTGAGTGCCGGGATGCGCTGCAGTTCGTGGATGTGAAAATTACAAACATAAGAATCATGGTATGTTGTCTTGGTTCATTGAGGTGCTCATGTCTCCCGCAGACGGTTTTCTGAAAGCTGTTCCAGCAACAGGAACGCAACGTAAGACAATAGGAATCCCTCTCTATTCCAATTTTGATTCTCTTGATGTGCTGGGCCCTTTCCAGACCTTCACCATGGCGGCGGACCGGCTGGAGCCGAAACTATTAGCGGCAAACAAGAAGCCCGTGCGGTCGTTTGAAGGAGTTGAAATCACCCCGCATGCCACTTTTGGCGAGACAAAGTCACTCGACGTCCTCTTTGTTCCGGGAGGGATTAAACTTGAAGAAATTCTTGAGGTCGGCGGACCAAAGGAGAACCCATTGCTGGCTTTCCTCCAGCGTATCAGCAAGCCGGACAAGGAAATGCGCCCGAAGCTGATAACCTCCGTCTGTACCGGCGCCCTCTTGCTTGCTGCTTCCGGGCTTTTGCAGGGATTTCGCGCGACTACCCACTGGAACTACAAGTCCATCCTGGCCATGTTCCCCGGTGTGACCGTTACCGACGGATATCCGCGATTTGTCATTGATGCCAACCGAATCACGGGTGGCGGCATTTCTTCCGGATTAGATGAAGCTATGGCAATTGTGGCGTTGCTGCTTGACCAACAAACGGCGCGCAACGGCCAGCTTACGATGCAATACGCGCCCAACCCGCCTTTTGAGGACGGCGATCCTTCCGTGGCCGGTCCTGCTGTTCTTTTCGAAGTGACAAACTCCATGCGCGAAGGAGTCACAAAGACAGCCGCGGGATTCGAGGACTATATCCAAAAGTGGGGAAGCCAGATCGCAAGTTGATAAATTATTTCTACTTTTTCAAATTGCCGCAAAATTCCTTTGACCGCACGCTATCCATGGGTTTAATCTGCAAACCAATTACAACTCTGGTCGTCAGTCTTAGTCCAGAATCTGCCGTGGCCACTGCAACGGCTTCATTAGTATTTGCTAATCCCAGGAT
The DNA here is from genome assembly GCA_049802395.1 of Candidatus Angelobacter sp. Lineage (GTDB taxonomy): Bacteria > Acidobacteriota > Terriglobia > Terriglobales > Acidobacteriaceae > Angelobacter. Next base: position 4,204 of record JBARMK010000247.1, on the reverse strand, counting down.
GGAGAAACGCGAAGTAGGTGGAGCATCGACCAGCCTTGATCTGGCCGGAGCATAAGAACAAGCATGCCCCGATGAGACCAGGCAGCTCTTCCACGAGGAGCAGAGTCGAACCTGCACCTAAATTCGGGAGGTCTCTATGGGTTCTATTGGTAAACATACTGGGAGCTTCGAGCGAGTCCGCGAGATTCTTCGCAAGGCCGCAGCCGGTGAGAAGAACGCTTTCGGTGGACTTCCTCTCTGGGAGTTCTCCCGGGAAAATCTTCTTGCCGCGCAACTGCACGGCATCCAGCTGATCGCGCCGGAAAAAGAGGCCCATGCGTCCTGTTGCCATGGCAAAGGCGACGCTGAAACCCGCAGTTCGCGATCCGGGCTGATACGGGGGCTCCGCGGTCAGCCGCCGTTTGACGGCTCACAGTTTCCACGGCTTCCATGGCAAGGCATGCCCGTTCCCGAAGAAGAACTCCAGGAGCTTATCGACTGGATTGAAGATGGCTGTCCCGCTGAGAAAGACGAAACTACGGTTTATGACCTGAAGGAATGGAAGACAGAAACATCGACTGAAACACTGGGATCGCACGTCTACCCTGCCGCCGTGGCAGACGCTGCGGGAGTGCCTGCCGGCGATGTAAATGAATACAAATACCGGCAGGGTGAACTGCGGCAGCGCATGAACATAGACTGCCTGACACCGCTGCAACTCGATAAGCTGCGATTTGCCTTCCGCGAGCTCTATGAACTGAACAAATGGCCTGAAGACGCGCGCAATTACAACAATCAGGCGCTGATCCATCAGAACCACTGCCAGCATGGGTGGGAGCGGTTCTTGCCTTGGCATCGTATTTATCTCTATGAGTTTGAACAGGCGCTGCAAGACCGCTGCCCTGACGTCACCATGCCGTATTGGGACTGGACGATGCCCCAATACCGGCCCAGTCATCCCGATAAGGGAATGATTATTCCCAAAGCTCTCCAGGCCTTCCTGGCCGAGGACTCCCTCACATTCCTGAAAAAAAATGGAATACCCGTAGACGAGCTGAAGAAGATCGTGAACCAGCAATACGCTTCGCAGAAGAGATTTTTCGATGCGGTCGGCAAGTTGATCGGGGAGAAGTACACCAAAGACGACTTCCGCAACCGCTTCATTGATGCGCTGCTAGATGCAAATTCTCTGTGGTACCCGCTGCGTTATCCCGGTGAGTTTGGCAAAGGCACCATCAACACCGCCATCCATTACCACTATCCCACAGCGGAAGACATAGAAGAGATCCTGTGCCTGCGGACCTTCCGTGATTTTGGCGGCGGCAGCCTGTACAACGATTCTTTTGGCTTTATTGATCAGAACCCGCACAACACAATGCACATCTGGACGGGGGGCATGAACCCTCAGTTCGACTCCAATGCCGTTCCCGCCGATCGCAATCAGGGAGTGAGGGTGGCCGGGCGCAGGTTCCATAAACGCGAAGATATGTACACGCAGCCGCAATTTGGCGATATGTTCAGCAATCTCACCGCATCATACGATCCGGTTTTCTGGCCGGTACACTCCAACGTGGACCGGTTGTGGTGGGAATGGGAGCAGCGGCATCCTGATTCGCTGCCTGCGGATCTTGATTCGGTGCTTACTCCGTGGAGTTACACCATCCGCGACACGCTCGACATGTACCGCTTTGGCTATGAGTACGTGAAGAGCGCGTATCTCATCCCTGTGGGAGTTGAAGCGCCTGTGGGAAGGTTTGTTTCGGAGCGGATTGAGGTTTCCGACCACGTGCGTTCTTCATTTGAGACTGCGGAATTGCGGCTGCACCGCGTTCCCCAGCTTCCGCGTTCGTGCTTCATCCGCGTCTTTCTGAATCTGCCGGATGCGAACGCAAACACCCCACTCGAAGATGAGCACTATGCCGGCTACCTGGCCATCTTTGGTCATGGCGACTGTTATGGCGGTCCGGGACATTGCGCAGTACCACCTTCACGCAAATATGACCTCCGGCCGCGCAGCCACAACACTCCGCGCAACCATCGGGTGAACGTGACGAAATGCGCCAAAGCGATGTTTGCCAAAGGGGCCAAGTCATTGCAAATCACTCTGGTAGTGCTGGGCGTGGACTATGAAGAAGACAAGGAACTGCTGAGGCTGGAAGGCGTTTCCCTGAATTTCCTGGATTGAAAGGACACCGATGAGCGCATGCGACGCAGTTCCCAAGTATCGTATTCATCCCGGAATAGGGATCGCGCGGCTGGGTGACAGTCCCGATGCGTTCTGTATTTCTCCGGAAACTCCAGCGGCCCTGCCGATCGCCTGCGACCAGCAGGGTAATCCGCTGCTCTCACCTGATGGCAAATCGGAGCTTCGCGTCACAAAATTCAAAGACGCTGAGGGGAGGATCAAGCGCCAGGCCGCACGTTTTCATATTTATGTGTGCGATGAGCAGAACCCAGAGGGCCGGCCACTGAAGATTGGAGATACCATTGAAGGTGGCGGGAATCGTGGTGTTCTCGTAGACATTCAATGGCGAGTTTATCTGGCCAACAAAAAAGCAGTGTGGTATCAATTTGATGCTCTCAAGGGAGAGCATGGTTACCAGAGCGGTCACCCTCGGCGCAATCCCGACATCACAGATAACGAAGCTCGCCAGCGGCTCATCATTGATCCCGGCCCGCAGATCGTAAATTGCAGCGACAACCGGCGCGCAGCATTCAGCCGCAGCAGCAACGCGCTATATGCACCGGTTTTCCCGCCACCTCTCCAGCCGCGCTCCATAGATACTCTGGGAGACATTCTTACTGCTGATACTGGCCATCTTCTGGTACTCGGCGGCCATGGGAATTCCGGCACCTTTCTGGAAGGTTTTGGCCAGCCCCGCATCGAGGAATACGCCAATAATAACGCCTGGTTTGATGATGTCTCCGATGGACCGGTGATGGCGCGCCTGGTAATGTTTTCCACTGAAGTCGGGCGGTTGCGGTTTATTGACGTCGAATATCCCGCATGGGTTGTGGTGGGCTATCCCGGATATGTCCCGCAGGTGCTGGACATTGTGACGCTGAATGATGTTGTCTTCAATACCGCAGTTACCCAATTTGCCGATCGCACGGACATCTACGGCCTTCGGGGAACATTCGAGCATCCAGAAAAAATTGATCCCAGTGATACAGCCGCGCTGCTGCACTGGAAGGCGGGCAACCTGGAATGGAACCCCAATTACAAACCCTGGTTCTACCGCGATATTTGGTCGATTCTCTTTCGTGCCGATGAATTCAGTTACTTGGCCTCAGTGTTAGCGCAATCGAACTTCCCGCATAATCAAACGGCGCGTGGCAATTTCGATCCTGACAAACTGTCCATTCCTCCTTATTTAAACCTGACGGCATGGCAGAAGCAGGCGCAACAAGCGATGCGGGAGAACCAATCCGGCGAATTGCCGGTTGAATCCCTGGAAACCACCCTGATCCTGCTCGACGATCAGGCCAAGAACTCGCAACGCGCACAGCGGGAACCGCACTTGCTGGCCAGCTACCAGCATACGGAAGACCGGCAGAATATGAGGAAAACACTGAAAGAAGCATTCGGCAAGTTTGCGGCCACCGTTAATCCTGATCCTCCAGCCGATCCGGAAGCATATCTCGCACGCTGGAAACAAATCTATTCCAAAGCTAAAAAAGACGGTGATGATCCTGAGGCTCGCAAGTACCGGGAAGCAGAAGAGCAATTGCAGCAAGTTATGGATCAGGTGCTGGTTGAACTCTCCCAGTCAGTAAAGGCCAGCAAACCATTATTAAAAGAAGCGCCAAGATCTACCTTACTGATGAGGAGAACGGAATCAGAGACGGTACGCGGACATGGGGACAATCAGACGAGCGAGCCCATTGAGAGCACGCTGGAAAAATATTCCAGCGGATTTCGCAGCGGAAAACTGCTGGAGGACCGCCTTAAGGCCGCGCGGGAAAATGCCACCTATGATCCTTATCACGAGTTTCGCATGTATCTTTTTGACCTGCTGCGCCAACCCGGAGAAGAAAACGGATTCCGGCTGGGCGGCAGGCCCAATAGCCGCACTCACAATCTGCCTCTGATGCCACTGCTGGCTGGGGACAATCCTCTCACCAACCATGTTCCTTCAAAGTTTCTCCGCTTAACGGATTATCAGCTTTTTCTGCTCCGGCAGTGGGCAGAGGGCAAGTTCTACAACGAGATTCTTGAAGGCTG